>MGFH01000199.1 GCA_001791795.1 Candidatus Wallbacteria bacterium GWC2_49_35 | reverse complement strand
AAACTTGACGTCAATAAAAAAGGCGATTTCGATTTCAGCGCAAACAACGACCTCGGCCCTTCCATTGAAATCGGCGGTAAAACCGGCATGTTCGATGCCGACGAACTGAAAATAGACGGATACAAACAAAAAACCGCTTCGTCGCACAACAAGGAGCAGTCGCGCCAGCCCGAAAAAACGGCCGAGGAGGTTCTGGCGGAGCTTAAGGGCGCGGATCTGACCCTGTCGGATATCGCTTATAAAGGCGGAAAATACGCCTCGCGCGGGGGCGGCGGTGCGGCCGGAAGAAAGCCCCTGTCGGCCGACGGCGCGCTGGTAAATAAATTGCTTGCCGCCAACAACGCTTTTGTAAATTCAAGTTCCATGGCGGTTTTCGACAACTCGAAAACGCCGAATTATAAGCTGGCCTTACTTACATGCTCGTGCCCCTCGATGACCGCGGCAGTTGAAAGCGCCCTCGGGCTCTCGCCTGGAGACGCCTACGTGATAAAGGTCCTCGGTTCTTCTACCATAGAGAACCAGACATCTGAAGTCATGCGTTCGCTGACCGTGGCGGTCCACCTTTACGGCGTCGAAGAAATAATCGTTCTGAGCCACGACGACTGTGTTCTGAAGCAGCTTTCGGCGTCGAAACTCGTCGACGCCATGCGCAGGAACGCGATAAGGCGGACCGACATGGAGATCGTCGACATGAAAGCCTTCTGCGGCGGCTTTTCAAGCGGCAAGCAGAACATACGTAAAACCATATCCTTCATACAGAACTCAAAACTGATCCCGGATACCGTAGCGGTCCACGGGATGATGATAGCTCCGAAAAGCCTTAGATTAGAGGTGGTAGTCAATGGTTACAGCGAAAGAATCGTCGTTTAGGTTTCTCCTTCGCCGGGCTGTGAACGCGTTAATTTTCGCGCTCGCGCTTTATTGCGCGGGTTTTTTCGCGTTCTCCGGTCCCGCCGGGCGGTCCGCGGAAGCCGCGCAGCTCAAGCGTTACACAGTCTCAGACGGCCTGGCATCCGACACCATAACCGCCATGGCGTCCGACAAAAAGGGAAATCTGTGGGCCGGCACGATCGACGGCGCGGCCTCGTTCAACGGCGAAAAATGGGAAAAATACACCGTCGAAAACGGCTGCCTCAAAGATAACGCCGTATGGGCCGTGGGCGTTGACGAGGGCGACAGCTACTCGAAGGTCTGGTTCGGCACCGGATTCGGCCTGGCGGTTATCGAAAACGGCCACTGGACGCATTACGTCGGCGCGCACGAAAACCCGAAGACCAAAAAGAAGGTCGACGGCAACTGCCCGCTCTCATCGAACGTCATAAACAAAATATTCGTCGTAAAGGACTCCAAAAACAACCGCAACAACATCCTTATCGTGGCCGGCGGAAAACTTTATAAATACAACGGCGAAAAGTGGAGCACCTTCGATTTTCCACGCGACATTCTCAAAACTTCGAGCATAACGGCCATGCACGCCAGAAACGGCGACTGCGTGTGGTTCGGCACCAGCGGAAGCGGCGTCGTCGAATTCGATATGGCGGCCATGAAGATAACCACCTACACTAAAAAAGAAGGGCTTCCTTCCGATTACGTCACGGCGGTTTATGCGGCCGACGACGGCCGGGTCTGGGTCGGAAGCGAGAACGGCCTCGGCATAATGGAAAACGGCAACTGCGTCGTTTATAATTACCGCAATTCCAAACTTGTTTCAGACTACGTCACGGGTATTGAAAAGGTCTTTTACGGCAATCTCGTCGTCGCCACCGACAAGGGCATCAACCTGCACGACGGCAAGGGCTTTCTTCCGCTGCCGGCGCTGCTGGGAGCTCTTAACGGCAGGCTCATATGGTCGCTCAACTACTCAGCGGTCGCCGACGTGAATTATTCGCAGCTGTGGCTCGGAACGCGCGGCTTCGGCCTTTACTCCTATAAAGTTGCCAAGGACATCAAGGAAAACCAGCAGGAGGACCTGACGAAACTCGCTATCGAGAACTTCAACAAGCAGTTCTACGAGCAGTCGGTGAAGAACTGGGACGAAGTGCTGGCCCTGGAGCCCGGCAACAAGGACGCGATGATGTACAAGGCGCGCTGCTTCCTTAAAATGCAGAAACCCGTGCAGGCGCAGGAAACTCTGAAAACCGTGATATCCAAGAATCCAGATCTTAAAGAGGCTATACTCCTGCTCGGCGAGTCCTACGAGGCGGTCCACGATTATAAGCAGGCCGTAAAGGCCTACGACAACCTCGTCATACAGTACCCGAAGGAAACCGACGGCTTCGTTCTGTGCGCCCGCGTGCTTCTTAAAATGAACAATTTCGACGACGCGGTTTCTTACTATACCAAGGCGCTTACCATCAATACCGAACTTCCCTCCATCTATAAAGGGCTCGCCAGGTGTTTCATCGCCAAGAACAATCTGTCGAAGGCCCTCGATATTTCGCTGCAGCTTCAGTACCGCAAGCCCGACGACGTCGAAAACAACGTCCAGATCGCCAGGATATATTCGAGTCTGCATAAATACGCCGAGGCTGAAGAAGAACTGAAAAAAGTCCTGGCGGCCGACGAGAACAATTCGTCCGCGAAGGCGATACTCGGGCTCGTCAGTTTCGAAAAGGGCGATCTCAAGGAAGCCGAAAAGAACCTCAGCGAAGCGCTGGCCGTTAATTTCAAGGACGCCAACGCCCACGCTCTGCTCGCGCTGGTGCATATTGACAACGACAAGGTCGAACTCGCGCGCGGCGAACTCGCCAACGCCCGTTTCGTCGACGCATACGAGGTGCTTATCTCATACGCCGAGGGCCGCATACTCGAACTCGAAGGAAATTTCAACGAGGCTATCGCCTATTACAATCAGGCCATCAATACCGGCTACAACACCGCCGCCGTCCACTACCGGATCGCCAATTCGCTCAAATCGCTCGAAAAATATGACGAAGCCCTCAGGGAGTACCACAAGGTGCTTGCTTTAGACCCCGCATTCAAAAAAGCCGACGACGTCAAGTGGATCATCTCGAAACTCACTATGCCCACCGACGAAGAACTGGGAGGGCCCGTGGCGGACACTTCGGGCACGGCGTCGTCTTCCGGCTCGAGCGGAACGTCTTCCGCGACGTCCACTGGAACGGGCACCCGCCCCACTCTCGACGACCTCGATTTTTAAACGGCTCCTGCCGCCGTGCGGCGTTTGATTTTAATAAAGTTTTAGTTTAAATTGCAATAAAGCGAAACGCATAAAAATAAAAAACGATAAAGTATAAATCTGGAGGTTATCTAATGTCAAGTTCGAGAGTACGTTCGTTCCTTCCCGCTCTGGCTCTTTGGTTAATTGTTTTATCGGCCGCGGCGCTCGCCGCCGTTTCGCCTGCGCCCGCCTCAGCCGCGGACGAACAGACCCAGGCCTGGGAAAAATTTCTGTCCCTGCTTGAAAAACAGGACTCGTCGGCCCTTAATGAAATGGTATCCCAAAACGCTTCGGAAGACTTTTTGAAAGGCGTTGGCGAGCAGATCAAATCTCGCGACAAAGCGGGAATTTCCGCGCTGAAGAAGATGAAATACGTAAAAACGCACCGCACCGCCGAAGACGTCGTGAAACTCGGCTTCGAGGTCCCCAGCAAAATCGAGGGCGGCGAGTATCTGTGGGTCGTTATGAAAAAAGAAAAGAACGGCTATAAAATACTGAATTTTGAACCGGCCTACTCGCTGAAATTCTACGAGATAAAACTCAAAGCGCTCGAGCCGAAAGACTCCGATTTCAAAGACTTCGCCCGGAAGGTCGTAAATACCCTCAAAAAAAGGCTCTCCAAGAATAAATATACCAATTTCAATTTCACAATCGATTACGAATCCAATCAGATCACGCTCGAGATCTCGGGCATCGACTCGGAACAGTCCTTCCGCGATTTCATAACCCGCACCGGCCGTTTCGCCCTCCGCCGCCTGATCACCGAAAAAGACGGCGCGCAGAACATCGCATGCGACGAGCTGCTCGAATATCCTTACTTTTCAAAAAAGCAGATCAATAAATATAAAGTCGCCAAAGAAGAGATCGTTACCAACGAAGAAGGCCAGATAGCGGCCACCGAGGTCACTTTTTCAGGCCTGCGCGTGCCTCAGGTGCAGATCGATCTGAACGCCGGCGCTAAATCCGCGCTCGAAAAATACACCGAAGGCTACGCGGTGAAAGAAACCGAAGAACCGAAACTTACTCTCGCGTGCATTCTCGACCACAAGGTCCTTTATACCTTCAAGAGCGGTTCCAGAATATCGTCGGGCCGTTTATGGGTCGACGACATCACCATAGTCCAGACCGCTAACGCCCTTAATGCAGTGATCGCGGCCGGCCCGCTAGCCTGCCCCGTCGAAATAACCGAATTCAAGGAAAAATAAGAAAGCGGGCCCGCGCCCGGAAGTTTTTATGGATCATAAATTTAAAACGTCTCTGATCATATTCGTACTGTCGCTGTCGCTTTACGCGGCGGGGCTCGGCGGTACTGCGCTGCTCGATCCCGACGAACCGGTCTATGGCCAGACCGCCCGCGAGATGGTCGAAACCGGCTCCTGGCTGACCCCGCGGCTGAACGGCCTTTTATGGTTCGACAAACCGCCCATGTATTTCTGGCTCGCCGCGGCTTCGTTTAAAATATTTTCCGTGAGCGAGTTCGCGGCGCGGTTTCCGTCATGCCTTATGGCGGCGATGCTTCTGGCCCTAATTTATATATGGGCGAGGCGTGCGTTCGACGAGAGCACCGCGCTTTATTCGGCCGTAACGCTTGCCAGCTCGCTGCTTTTCGTATTCATAGCGCGCGCCGCCGTCACCGACATGACGCTGTGTTTTTTTATGAACCTGTCCTTTTATATGATCTATCTCGCCATGGCGGAGCCTGAAAACCGGTTCAAATATATCAGCCTGTTTTATTTTTTTTCGGGTTTTTCCGTTCTGACCAAGGGCCCCGTAGGGCTGGTGCTTCCGCTTCTGGTAATACTGCCTTTCCTCGCCGCCCGCCGCGACTGGAAGTTCCTCAGGGCGTTGTATTCGCCTTTCGGCTTTCTGCTGTTCTTCGCGAGCGCGCTTCCATGGTATATAGCCATGCTCGTCCTCCACGGCGGACAGTTTTTCAACACCTTCATCGGCTACCATAACCTGATCCGCTTTTTAGAGCCGGAGCACGTTCGCACGGCTTCGCCGTTTTTCTATCTGCCGGTGCTTATCGTCGGATTTTTTCCTCACACCGCGGCTCTGGGCGCCTTCATCGCAGATTTTTTCAAATCGGCCTTCAGGCGCGATTTTTACGGCCGCTATATTTTCCCGGCACCGCCCGTGCCGGCCCCTGCGGCCGCATCCGACTGTGGAGCGGAAGTCCCGGCCGTGAGCGTCTCTTCAGCGGCCGCGACCGCCGCGGCGCTCTCGTTTTTTATTTTCATATCGGCGGGCGTTTTCGGCTTCTTTTCGATAGCCAAGACCAAGCTCGTGACATATATTCTGCCCATGTTCCCGTCTTTCGCCGTTCTTCTGGGACGCACCTACCGCAACCTCGAGGCGTCCGGCGGGAAAAACTTCGCCGGCGCGCTGCTGACGCTGCTTATCGGCTCCGGCCTCGCTTATGGATTCTACAGCGTGGCGCCGGCTAAAATAGCTCTGGCAGACACTTCGGCTTTTTCGGTTCTCGCTTATATCACGGCCGCCATCACAGCCGCTAATTTATTGTTATGCTTTATCGGGCGGCGCCGCGAGCTCTTTTTTATAACATGCGCCCTGATGGCCTGTTTTTTATTGACGCTCAATCTGAGGCTGCTGCCCCAGTTCAGCGACCTTTATTCCTCGCGCGCGATATGTTCGGTCATCAAAAAGGAAATGACTCCCGGCGAGAGTCTTGGCTATTTTTCTAAGACGCCGTCCGCGCTGTTCTATAGCCTGGTCCCGATAACCCACGTTAACGAGTTGGCTTCCTCGAGGATAGGCCAGGGCGAGGGCCGCCGCAACGGTGAACCCGCGGCGCACAACAATCCTGAGGCCGTTAAAAAAGACGACTTCGTCAGAAAGTTATCGCCGATCGGCATCGAAGAGGCATATAAATATCTCGATAAATTCAGAAAATTACGAAATTTTTTATCGCATAAAGAAAAAGTATATGTTATAATGCTCAACTCCGACTACCAGAAATTTTCGCAGGAGATAAGGCTCAAACACACGCGTGGCCCGGTCGCCGGCAAATATACATATATCAGCAACCGGTAATGATTTTTTTCAGCATTTAATAAGCGTAATAGAGAGGAAGTTTTATGGAATTCAAACATTCGATATCCTACGTTTTCCCGATGTTCAACGAGATAGATAATATCGAACAGATGGTATTATCGACGATGGCGGTGACGGACACCATAACATCCGATTACGAAATAATAGTCGTGGACGACGCTTCCACCGACGGTTCGGGCGAACTGATCGACAAGCTCGCGAAGAAATATCCGAAGATCCGTCCCATTCACCATCCGCGCAACCGCAAACTCGGCGGCGCGCTTAAAACCGGCTTCTATAACGCGAAAAACGAACTCATCATCTATATAGACTCCGACCTCCCGATCGATATGAACGATATGAAACTCGCCCTTCCGATGATCGAGGATGCCGATGTCGTTATAGGCTACCGGCTTATGAGGACGGAATCGCTCAGACGCAAGTTTCAGTCGAAAATATACAACTGGATCATCAGGCTGCTTTTCGGTCTGAAGGTGAAGGACGTGAACTTCGCTTTCAAGGTGTTCAAGCGCGATATTCTAGAGAAAATAACGCTTCACTCCGAAGGCTCGTTCATAGACGCCGAACTTCTGATCGAGGCTCTGCGCTTCAATTATAAGATAAAAGAGATCGGCCTTATGTATTACCCGCGCTCGGCGGGCGAATCGAAACTGTCCGGACTCAGGGTTATCATGAAGATACTTCAGGAGATGAACGAATACAGAAAGCGCCGCAAAAATTTCGAGAGCCTTGTCGAAAAATTCAAAAAATAAAAATCAGTCGTTCATGCGCTCTTTAAGCGAAGCCAGCGCATCCGCGGCTTCGACGTTCTCCGGGCAGAGGTTTTTCAGCGCCCTGAGAATGTCTTTTTCGTGCGCTTCGAACGTCGCGCGGCTGGTGAAGATGAGATGTTCGGGAACGATGGAGTGTTTTCTGACCACTTCGTCGAGCGACTGCAGCTCATAACTTTTAAGCATATACCTTTTCGTGAAATAATACAACAGCTTTCGCCTGTACACATATTCGGTGTATTTCGGGTAAAGATAGTAAACGTAAAGCAGGACCGCCACGCTGACGCACATCACGGTCAGCAGTATTATGATGTCGAGCGTGTTCGACGTCATGGCGGTCGATACTCCCTTGAAAAATACCTGCAGTCTTTCGTCCATATCAGCCTTTATTAACCGGTTCCTTTCTAAGATGGTTGATCGTTTCCGACGCTGCCGTCTTTATGGCTTTGTTTTCGTGGTTGAGAAACTTCATAAGATGCTTGACGGATTCGGTGTCGCCTATTTTCTTTATCACTCTGAAAGCGTTTTTGATAACGTCCGGGTCGCCGTCGTTCAAGACGGTATAAAGCAGTGGCAGGACGCGCGGATCGCTTATCTCGCCGAGCGCGTACGTCGCCGAGGCGCGCATCCATTTGTCCGGCGAGCGCAGCATTTCCGACAGGCCCACGACCACGTTGGGATTTCCAAGTTTATAAAGCGCGATGATCGCGTTCGCGCGCACCCTGTTATTGACGTGCGAGGTGAGCGGCAGGAGGATGTTGCTGATCTCGCGCAGGCCGAGCGATGCGACGACCTCTATGGCGTTAGCTTTCACGCGCGGATTCTCGTCGTTTACGAGCGGCACTATATATTCGACGATCTCGCGCCCGCCGATAACTTCCATCAGCTTGGTGAATTCGGCCCTGATGTGCGGGTCAGGGTTTTTCAGGAATTTTTTCAGCAGGTTCAATATTTTGGCGCGTTCGTTCCTGGAAAGGTAGGTCAGAAGTTTTATGATCTGGCCCCTGATCTTCGGGTCGGTCGAAGCGATCTGGGTTTCTATTTCGTCCATGAATTTGCTGTCGTTCTTTATTAAAATATCGCCGAGCGCTTCCTTGAGGTTGTCCGGAAGGACGTTGATCTGGCTCAGAAGGCGTTCGCGGCCTTTTTCGACGAGGATCTTCGCCGCCATTTCCGCGATGGGTTTTTTAGGGCTGGCGAAAGCCTTCATTATTATTTCTGTCGACCCGGTCGAATCGATCTTCGCGAGCGCCTGCAGAGAGCGTTCCTTCAGGGCGTTATCTTCTTCGTGGGTGAATATATGGTTCAGCAGGCCGATTACGGCTTCGTTCAGATAATTTTTTTCGAGTGAGTCGAGCGCGAATTCCTTTACCGTGCGCTGATAATTTTTCCAGTCCTTCAGAAGAAGCGCCGGGAGTTCAGGGTCTTTCAGGTAGGCGAGCGCCTCGATGCTCTCCATCTGCGATTCGGCGTTCCAGGTCTTCACGGCGGTATCTTTATATTTCTGGCCGAAACCCGAGGCGTCGAAGTCGTTATCGGTGAGTATTCTGTACAATTCGACGGTCCTGCTGTGGCCGAGGCCCTCGATTATCTTCGCGAAGGCAGGTATCACGTCCCTGACCTTATTTATCGCCAGGAGTTTTATGTATTTTTCGAGCCCTTCAGCGTCGAGGGTATGGCAGAGTTCGAGCAGCACGCCGCGCTCTTTAAGGAAATACTGGTGGTCGCGGAATATTTTATTTATAATGTTTTTAACTTCGTCGCTTTCGGCCAGAAGAAATTCGCCGCACAATATGTCGATATATAAGTACCCGAAATTTTCTATGAGCTTTGATATGATCCTGGCTGAATGCTCGGAGTTCCATTTGCATAGCTGCGCGAAAACCAGCCCGACCATTTTATACTGTTCGGAATTGCGGTCCAGAGCGAGTTCTTTCGATTTCAGCTTCGTTTTTAAAACGCTGAATAATACTCCGCGCGCTTTTAAACTCACGCCTTCCGGAAATTCCATCATTATATTTATTATTTTGAATATACGGGAGAAATCGGGATGATATTCGAAGACCTCGAGAACGCCCTGAAAGAAAGTAAAATCGCCGATGGAACGCGGATCGTCGATATAGCGGCATATTTTATCTGAAAACATAGAGTAATTCGATATTATAAAAGTTTTGGCCTCTTCGCGAACCTTTATATTGTCGTCGGCGATGAAATTCAGCATCAGATCGAGCGCTTCGGGAGTTTCGAGTTTTTTGAGAACCTGCAGGACATTGAAGCGGATCATCCAGTTCGGATCTCTTTTGAATTTTTTAAGAATGTCGATAATGCCCGCGTCGCAGTAACGGTGGTATTGCTTTAAAACGTAGAGGATGATCTTTTCGGTCGGCGATTCGAGCAGGTCTTTAAGGTCTTCATAGTATCCGGAGCTTTTGACTAGCTCGTCCATGAACGACGAAACTTCAGCGTTCGACCTGTAAACGGGTTTCAGCCTGCTGAAATGATCGATTAATCCGTATCCGTATTTCATCAGGGAATTTTTAATGATTTCCCTGACGTCCGCCTTGCCGGCCGAATATATGTTCAGCAGTTCCGCGATGGAGTCCGCGGACGAAAAACCGGCGAGAATTTCAACCATTTTTTTGCGGTGTGTTTCTGAAGGAACCGCAATGTAAAGGCGCGCGAAACGCTTTATGAAGTTTTCGTCGCGACGGAGCGCAACAAAAGGCTTTGAAGGCGAAAAATCCGGCTTTTCCGTTTCAAGAAGGCCGAGGGCGTATTCGGCCGTCTGCGGGTCGAATCCTTTCAACAATGATTTGAAGTCTTCAATAAAATTGTTCATGCGGTTCGATTATAACACAAGCGTAAAAATATTTCAAGCGTCGCAGGTTTTTATCGTAACGATAATATTGTTGCGGCGCTTGAAAAAAAAGAAAGACACTGCCGGCCGAAAAAATACTTGACTTTTATTGATAAGGATTATAGTATATTGTAAATTAATTATATTCCGCTCAGGATTGATTATATTAACCATGAAACCGGTTTTCCGTTAAGCGGCGGTAATCGGCGTTAGCTCGGAGGCATTCAACGATGGAAGAAAATTACGGTTCTATTGGGCTTATATGGGCCATAACCGGTGGGCATACGGATCTTGTCAAAATGATGCTCGCCAAAGATATCGATATAAACGCGGCCGATAACGACGGCCTTACGCCGCTTATGCACGCGGTGATAAGCGGCTCGCCGGGCCTGGTGAAACTGCTTATGGAAAAAGGCGCCGACAGGGCGCCCAAAGACAAGGCGGGTTTTAACGCTCTAATGTACGCGCAGGCTAAGAACATACCCGATGTAATCGAAATATTATCTTATAAAAAGCCGGAGCCGGAAATGGCCCGCGAAAATTCCACGTCGCTGGTAGAAGCCGCCGCCGTGAACGACGTCGACTCATTGTGCCGTCTTATAGAGTCCGGCGAAAATATCGACTCGGTCAACGCTAAAAATCAAAGCGCGCTTATGGTCGCCATCGACCGCGCCGGTTACCGGGCGGCGGCGTTACTCATAGAGGCGAAAGCCGATCCGAACCGCCCTGACGCGAACGGAAGCACGCCTCTGATGTGGGCTTCTTTCAAAGGCGCTTCGGAAATCATAAAAATGCTGATCGGCGCGGGCGCGGACGTGAACGCTCTGGATAACAGCGGAAGCACCGCTCTCATATGGGCCGCCTTCCGCGGCAATCACGATGCCGTAAAGCTGCTCGTTGAAAGCGGTGCCGGCGTGAACGTCCAGAAGGAAAACGGAATGACCGCTCTCATATGGGCCGCCTATAAAGGGTTCGAAGACATAACGCGCACGCTCGTCGAAGCCGGCGCCAATATACACCTGCGCGAAAAATCAGGCAGCCAGGCCCTGATGTGGGCCGCGCTCGGCGGACATGTTAAGATAGTCGATTACCTTTTATCGAAAGGCGCCGACGTGAAGGCGGTCGAAAATTACGGAAGCGGCGTTCTGATGTGGGCCGTTTTCGGCGGCCACTCAGCGGTCGCGACCTCGCTTATCAACGCGGGCGCCGATGTGAACGGCAAAAATAAAAAAGGCAGGACCCCGCTTATGCGCGCCGCCTTCAAAGGCTATCCGCAGCTGGTTTCGCTGCTTATACTCAAGAACGCGTCCGTGAACGAAGCCGCGAACGACGGCGATACTGCGCTGCTTTCGGCCGTGGAAAAAAAGCACGGCGATATCGTCAGAATCTTATGCGAAAGCGGAGCCGACGTCAACCGCGGAAATAATAAATTGCAGTATCCTATAATTCTGGCCGCGCAGCACAACGATATCGAAATGGCCCGGATGCTTATTTCTAAATGGGCGGAACTCGGCGTGAGGGACGCCGACGGCAATACCGCGCTTTTAACAGCCGTTCAGAACGGCAATTTTGAAATGGCCAAACTGCTCGTGGAAGGCGGCGCCGATGTCAACGCCGCCGAAAATTATCAGGGCACGGCACTAATGTGGGCCGCCTATAAAAACGAGATCGAAATCGTCAAACTGCTTCTTACGCATAACGCGAACGCCGGCCTCAAGAATTTCAAGGGCAGGACCGCGCTTATGAGGGCGGCTTACAGGGGATATGAAGAGATTATAAAACTTCTGATCAACCGCGAACCGAATATCAATACCAAGGATAAAAATGGCGTGACGGCGCTTGCCGCGGCCGCAGACAGGGGGCACGCCGAATGCGTCAGGGTACTTCTTGACGGCGGGGCTCTCGTCAATATCGAAGACCAGGCCGGCAATACCGCACTTATCCACGCGATCGAAAAGGGGCGCGCGCGAATAGTGGCCATGTTTCTTGAAAAACTTAAAGGCACCATTATAACCGGCGCCGAAAGAGCCGCCATGATAAAAAGCGCGATACAGGGCGGAAGCGTAGAGATACTCGATATGCTGATCACTTCCGATACCGATCTGAACGCCGATATCTCCGATACCGAAACGCCGCTCATACTCGCGGCCTATTCGGGGAACGCTTCCGCCGCGGATTATCTCATATCGAAAGGCGCGGCCGTCGACCGGCGCGCCTCGAACGGCATGAGCCCGCTGCTCACGGCCGCCTATCACGGCCGCCACGAGGTCATTAAAACGCTTATCGAACGCGGCGCCGACATAAACATTACCGACAATTACGGCTATAACGCCCTCATGTGGGCGGCCAACGGCGGCCACGCCGGCTGCGTGGAGTTTTTGATAAAGGCCGGCGCCGACTCCGGCGCGCCTGACGCGAAAGGAAGGTCGCTTCTGTGCCGCGCGATCACCCGTAAAAATTTCTCACTGGCCGAACTTCTGGTTGAAAAAGGCGCCGACGTCAATTCGAGGGACAAAAACAATTCATGCGCGCTTCTGGAAGCGATAGCCGCCGATAATGCCCCGCTGGCCGAACTTATCATCTCTAAAGGTGCGGAACTCAAGGTCGAAGACAGGTCGGGCAACACCCCCATTTCGCTCGCGATCGAACGCGGACACGCCGGGATCGTAGCCCTGCTGCTTTCCAGGATGCCTGATTTCAATCTGGCGTTCGACGAAAACAACAGCGTGCTTATGAGCGCCATCATCGAAGGCCGCGCCGAAATAGTGAAAATGCTTCTCGAACGGGGCTCGAACGTGAATATAATCTTTTACGAGAACGACACGGCGCTTACCGTCGCTTCGGCCTACGGCAATATCGATATCGTCAGGCTGCTTATCGATTACGGCGCCGATATCAACGCTTCCGGAGCCAACGCGCTGACGCCTCTGATGAACGCGGTGCTTAAACAAAGGGCCGATGCCGTCGCCCTTCTGGTCCGAAGCGGCGCAGATCTGAATGCGCGCGATGCCAACGGATGGTCCGCGCTTATGCATGCGGTCAACTGCCGCGATGAAAAACTTGCGGAATTTTTACTCGAGAGCGGCGCAGACGCCAACGCCGCGGACAGCGGCGGCACAACTCCGCTTGCGTTCGCGGAGGCGCTCGGCGAAACCGGCATCGCGGACATGATAAGGCGTCGGAGCGAACCAGTGCATAGCGCATAGTGGAAAGTGCATAGTGGAAAGTGCATAGTGCGCAGCAAATATCGCGCTGAAGGCTTCTTTAGAAATCAGGACGAAAACAGGCTTTTTAAAAATAAAATAAAAATATAAATTAGCCAAAATAAATTTTAAAAAACTTTACAAAGCCGTTTTTTTTTTGTATAATTATTTTGTTATAAATAAAAAACCAACCATAAAATTATAAGGGGGATTTTAATGAAGAAGTTAGGTTTGATCGTTGCTCTGATGGCGGTTGTTATGATGGCGTCAACGGTGTTCGCTGCTGAAAAAGCTCAGTGGACTATGATGGTATTTATCAATGCCGATAACAATCTCGACCGTTTCGGCGTCCTCGACGTTCAGGAAATGGAAAAAGCCGGCCTCAGCAAAGACTTTAACATAGTCGTCCAGCTGGACCGTCTCAACAAAGAAACCAGAAGATACGACGTTACCGGCCGCGCGGCTGACGCTAAAGCCGACGACTGGGGAATTTCCGCGAAAATGGTCCAGAAGATGGGCGAAGCTGACATGGGCGATTACAAAGAAATGGTAAACTTCGTAAAATGGTCCGCCGAAAACTATCCCGCTGAAAAATATCTGCTCGTAATATGGAACCACGGCGCAGGCTGGAAGAAAAGAGCCAATGAAACCGTAAAAGGCATCTCCTACGACGATCAGTCGCACAACCACATGACCACGCCTCAGCTCGGCCTCGCTATGCAGTCGATCGCCGGCGTACTCGGCAAACAGCTGGACATCCTCTCGATGGACGCCTGCCTGATGCAGATGGTAGAAGTGCTCTATGAAGTCCGCGAAAACGTCACCTACATGGTAGCTTCCGAAGAAACCGAACCCGGCGACGGCTGGCCTTATCACCTCGTATGCCCTCCTATAGCTAAAAACCCCGCTATGAGCGCTCTCGAAGTGGCTAAAATGATACCTCAGGCTTATGCTCAGAGCTATCCTTCAAAATCGACGACCCAGTCGGCCGTTGAACTCGCAAAAATAGACGCTCTCGCTGAAGCGATAAATAAATTCGCAGTAGCTGTCGACAACGCTATAAACACTCCCGCTGAAGCGAAAGTCGCAAAAGACGCTCTCAACGTGGTACAGAAATACGCTTATCCCGAAAACGTAGACCTCGGCCACATCGTAAAACTGATATGCGAAAAAACCGCTGACGCTAAAGTTAAAGAAACCGGCGCTGAACTTTTAATGGCTTACGAAAAAGCGATCGTTCAGAACAACATCACCGGCTACTCGACGAAAAACTCGACCGGCATCGCGATATTCTTCCCGAAAAGCGGCTGGAATTCGACTTACTCGACGATAAAATTCAGCGAATACAAATGGGACGAAATGGTACAGCATCTCATGAAAGCCGCAGTTCCCGCTCCCGCGGTTACCGAAACACCGGCTCCCGCAGCTGCTCCTTCACCGAACATCCCCGGCGTTCATCCTCATTGGCCGCCGATGGATCCGATGATATACTAATCACGGATAAAAACTAACGCTATAACATCCCGCATGGGATGAAATGAAGGAGGCGCCGAAACCGGCGTCTCTTTCGTTTTTTTGAAGGCTCGCGGTTTATCGCGGAGCAGGAAATTATTAAGTAAAATAATTTATAAAATTATTGACTAAAAAAATAAATTATGATATATTAGGCCGGTATATGATTTACGCCGGAGTGGTGAAATTGGCAGACGCGGTGGACTCAAAATCCACT
>MGFH01000198.1 GCA_001791795.1 Candidatus Wallbacteria bacterium GWC2_49_35 | reverse complement strand
CGTTTTCAACATTTTTGAAAAGCGTTTCAATTTCAATGTTTTTGTAATATTGTTTATCGTTTTCTAAGAATATTGAAGGGTATATTGAATATTTTCCGATTAATTCTACTACAATGTCTGCAATAATATCATCGTATTTGTTAAGTTCGGTTTCGGTTAATAAAACCATGATGTCAATATCAGACTCGTTATTATAAGTGCCTTTTGCGTATGATCCAAATAAAATAATTTTTTTAAGGTTATTTTTAAACAATTCAGAAAGCTTATTTTCCAGATCACTTAAAAGCATTTTAATGTTTTCGTCTTTAAATTTAACTTCTTTGGTCATAATATTCCTTTGTGGTTATAAAATATAACGATTTATTAATATACTAAATGTCGTTATTTTTCTTTGTAGGCTTGTTTTTAATGCTTTTGGTTTTATAGTTTTCAGATTTATTAACGAAAAAATGTTCGTCTAATTCTCTAAGTGCAAGCGTTTCTATAAGGTTTGAAATGGTTCTGTTATCCATAATGGCGGCGTTTAAAAACTTTTGATAGACTTCGTCTTTTAATCTGAGGGTTATTGTTTTAGGCATCTTAAGACTCCGTATTCAAAGTTATTCATATTAATTCAGTTTATTATAGCATATTTTTTGATAAACATCAAGTGTTTTGAAATGGACGATAAGAAGTTTAATTTACGGTAAAACATAATAAAATAAGGAGATGGTTCGAAATACGCGCCGGCCAGGAAGGCCGGCGCGGGGCAGAGAAAGTGCGGTTGAATGTGGGAAAACCTGACAAAGACATGCAAGAAAACGATATGGCGCCGCTGGTTGGGATGAGGAGATCGTTTCTATGCCAGAGTGCATAATATACTAGAGACGTATGCGCGATGGCAGATAACGCCTGGAAATGCGTTGAAAATTTCGTGCAATGTGACTCTGGACGAACGGAGGGGAGGATAATTTAAACTTTTAAAATGGTGAATTGGCTTGGAAATTAAATTGATAAGTTCGTATTTTAGAATTTGTCATATATTCATATCTGTCTTAGAGTTCGTATACTTTATAGTAAGCTGGTGATATGCGAACATTTATTCGCTTTTGATGAACGGAAATTCCGGTTTCGGGCTAGGTGTGTTATTCAGAATATAACTCCAGGGTGGGGAGGTCGAAAAAACGATCATATTTCATGAATGAATCAAGCCGCAGAAGGCATTTTTTTGATTAATTTTTGTCAGGTGTTTACAAAGTTTATTGAGTCGATCATCTATATTTTTACGTTAATTAGTAAAATACACAAATGAAAGTTTGTATCGGTTTGAATTGAGCCATGGCATGTTGTCGTCAAACACAATGAATTTTTTACCTCATTATGCTATCGAGCGGGCTGACAATTTTTTCAATATGTTTTGTGCTTACGTGCGTGTATATTTCGGTGGTTTTCAAATTGACGTGGCCTAGCAGCTGCTGGATGTAGCGTATGTCGACGCCGCTTTCAAGCAGGTGGGTAGCGAAAGAATGGCGCAGGGAATGTATGCCGGCGCTCTTTTTGATTGCGGCGTTTTTAAGCGCGGTTTCAAAAACTTTTTCGGCGGTGCGCGTCGTAATATGGTTTTTAGACGGAGTGCCGGGGAATATCCAATCTGAAGGGGAGAAGGGCTTCATGTATATTTTGAGGCTCGCGAGTGCCGCGTTGGAGATGATAGTGTAACGATCTTTGCGCCCCTTGCCCGATCGAATTTTAAGCATGCGACGGTCGAAATCGACGTCTTCGAATTTGAGGTTCACGGCCTCGCCGACGCGCAGGCCGCAGGAATAAATTATCATAAGCAGGAGGTTGTGCTTGAAATTTTTAGTGACGCCGAGAATTTTTTTTACTTCTTCGGAACTGAGTACGACCGGAAGTTTTTTATCCTTGCGCGGCCGTTTGATGACGCTCGTGATATAATTTTTATCAAGTATTTCACTTAAGAAGAACTTTATGGCATTGATGGCGATGTTCATCGACGACGTGGAAAATTCCTTGTCGACGGCGAGCGATAGAACGTAGGATTTGACGTCGGCTTCCGTTGCGTAACTTGACGGTTTGTCAATAAATTCCATGAAATTTTCGACATGGTGGACATATGATTTGATTGTTGACTTGCTGTATCGTCTGGATATGAGTTCGTTTTCCAATTTTTGGATAGCGTCGTCATAAGTGTCGTCGTCTGAGTTGGCGGGATTGGGTAATTCAGGTAGATTGCAGCGCCCGGCCGAATTGGAGGGTTTAATGCCATTAAAGTTAGCGTTTATGGCGCCTTTATAATTCGAAAGCAAATTATTGTCAGTTTCGTTTGAGATGGGGCCGGTGTCGATGGAGTCTTTAGGGTTTGGTGGATATGTGTCTTTGGAGTTGTCGGAGCGAGTAGTGTTTGGGTTGATTGGATTATTTGGATTGGCGGCGTTGCGCGGAGAAGTTCTTTGAGACCGGTTGTTTGTTACGGGGAGGTCATCAATAGAGTTCGCGGCAGATGTTTTGGAAAAAGTGTCACTAAGATTTGACGAGCCGCTGCCGGAGTCTGATGTGATATTTGTATCGTTTACGCGGATGCCGCCGGAAAAAGTATCACTATCTTTGGAGGCTGTATTGCCAGGGATTTGGGAGGATATTGTGCCGGAAGGCTGAATGAGATCGTAATCTTCGATTTCGATGTCGAGGCGCCGTGTTATATCGATCAGTCTGGAGAAATTTGCATGGCTGTTTGGAATAATGCCGCATTCGAGTTCAGTATCGTATCGGTAGCCCGCGATTTTTTTCAATTCGTCAATGAAATTTTTATTGTAGGGCGATCTTATCTTTATTAAATCGCCCCTGAGAGCGTAAACTGATCTGGACATTTTACACCTCTTATAAAAAAAATACCCGGCGTTGAGTTTATAAAGAGCTTTCTAGGAATCAAAAAAACAAAAAAACATAAAAACTACTCGGCGGCGGGTCCATTGTTGGAAGCCGCCGCCGGTTGTTAGCTGTTTATATGGACCGAATTACATAACGAGAGCCATGACGGCTTTCTGAGCGTGGAGGCGATTTTCAGCCTCGTCGTATATTACGGAGTGAGGTCCGTCGATGATCTCGGCGGAAACTTCTTCGCCGCGGTGCGCGGGCAGGCAGTGCAGGAAGATGTAGTCGGCCGCGGCACTCTTCAGGTTTTTAGCGTTTACCTGGAAGCCTTCGAACGCTTTAACGCGCAGCAGCTGTTCTTTTTCCTGGCCCATGGAAGCCCACACGTCGGTGTAGATGACGTCGGCGTCTTTAGCGGCTTTTTCGACGCTGTTGGTTACTTCGACGCTCGAGCCGAATCTGGCGGCGCATTCGCTCGCCTTTTTGACGACGTCTTTAGCGGGTTCGTAGCCTTTCGGCGAAGCGATCGATATGTTCATACCGACGAGCGCGCAGCCGAACAGCAGCGAGTTGCAGACGTTATTGCCGTCGCCGACGTATGTGAGTTTAAGGCCTTCGAGTTTGCGCTTTTTTTCCATGATGGTCTGGAAATCGGCCAGAATCTGGCAGGGATGTTCGTAGTCGCACAGGCCGTTTATAACGGGCACGCGGCTGTATTTAGCCAGGTCGGCGACGGTCTGGTGTTTGAACACGCGCGCCATGATGCCGTCGAGGTAGCGGCAGAGAACGGAAGCGGTATCGCTGACGGGTTCGCCGCGGCCGATCTGCAGGTCGTTCGAGCTCAGAAACAGGCCGTAGCCGCCGAGCTGATAGATACCGGTTTCGAACGAAACGCGGGTACGGGTCGACGATTTTTCGAATATCATGCCGAGGGTTTTGCCCTTTAAAAGGTGGTGAGGTTCGCCCGTGTACTGTTTCAGCTTTAATGAAGCCGCGGTTTCGAGGATTTGATATATCTCTTCGGTAGTGAGGTCGAGCATCGACAGGAGGTCTCTGCCTTTGAGTTTAACTGACATTTTAAATTACTCCTTTTATTTTACTAACGGCGCGACGCTTCATAAAACGCCGCGCCGTAGTTAATTAGTTTATTTTGGCCTATTCATTTTAGTTTTGTTTTGAATTGATTTTATTGCGTTGACCGCTTTAGTTCAAGTGTTTGGCATAAAGCGGCGCGGCGATAATTATTTCTTCTGAGCCTTTGCTTTGGGAGCGGTTTTGGCGCTCTTGCCGCCGAGGATCGGAAGGTTATGTAAAACGGTTTCCAGGTTGGGGGTTCCGATTTCCTGGAGTTCGTATCCGACCTGAACGGCGGGTTTATTTATTTTGACGATCTTTCTGAGGTCGATCGGGGTGGCGATGATAACGACGTCGCATTTTGTTTTATTGATGGTGGTTTCGAGGTCTTTTATCTGTTTCGCGGAATAGCCCATAGCGGGGAGGAGCGCGCCGATATCGGGATATTTTTTGAACGTTTCGGTGATGGTTCCGACGGTGTAGGGGCGGGGGTCGACCTGTTCGCGCGCGCCGTATTTGATGGCGGCGACCACGCCGGCGCCGATCTGCATTTCGCCGTGGGTGAGTGTCGGGCCGTCTTCGATGACGAGGGCGGATTTATTGCGGATGAGTTCGGCGTTATCGACGGTGAGCGGGGATGCCGCGTCGATGATGATAGCTCTCGGATTGACCGTGCGCACGTTTTCGCGGACTTCTTCGACTTCTTCCGGGGAAGCGGAGTCGATCTTATTGATGACGACTACGTCGGCGCGTCTGACGTTCATTTCGCCGGGATGGTACATGATTTCGTGGCCTGCGCGCAGCGGGTCGACGACTACTATTTCGCAATCGGAGTGATAGAACGGGAAGTCGTTGTTTCCGCCGTCCCAGAGGATAACGTCGGCTTCTTTTTCGGCCTGGCGGATGATGGTTTCGTAATCGACGCCGCAGTAGACGACGATGCCGCGGTTGATGTGCGGTTCGAATTCTTCGCGTTCTTCGATGGTGCATTTATATTTATCGAGGTCGCTGTATTTCTCGAATCTCATGCATTCCTGTTTTACGAGATCGCCGTACGGCATTGGATGGCGGATAGCGACGACTTTTTTACCCATTTTCTGGAGGATGTTGGCCACTCTTCTGGTCGTCTGTGATTTACCGCAGCCGGTGCGGGCGGCGCATATCGAGATAACGGGAACGTTGGCTTTTATCATGGTGCTGTTGGCGCCCATCAGCATGAAATCTGCGCCTGCGGCGTTAACCAGCGATGCTTTGTGCATGACGTTTTCGTGCATGATATCCGAATAAGCGAATACAACCAGGTCGATCTTTTCTTTTTTGATAAGGCCGTTCAGATCGCTTTCGTCGTATATCGGGATACCCTTCGGATACTGTTTTTTGCCGGCGAGTTCAGCGGGGTATTTGCGGCCGTCGATGTCGGGGATCTGTGTTGCGGTGAACGCCACTACTTCGTAGCCTTCGTTATTTCTGAAAAAAGTGTTGAAATTGTGGAAATCTCTGCCTGCCGCGCCCATGATAATTACTCTTGTCTTTGCCATTGGAAATCAATCCTTTCGTATTTTGACTGGTGATATATTACCTATTTTGAATATTGATCGAATTAATGAATTAGTTTTCTTTTTTTTATTAGTTCAAGGCGCGCATGCGCACGCCTTGAAGCGGGAACGGGGTTATTTCGCGATCTGTTTCATTGAATTTTCGATTATAGCCATGCCTTCTTCGATTTCTTTATCGGTCGAAGTGACGGCGGGAAGAATTCTTACGATATTGCCGTCTGCGCCGCAGCCGATCATGATGAGGCCGTTTTCGAGGCATTTGGCGAGGAACTCTTCGCATTTAGCCTTATCGGGGGTTTTGTTTTTGTCGGCGAATTCGATAGCGAGCATATAGCCCAGGCCGCGGATATCGCCGATGAATTTATATTTATCTTTGAGCGCCAGGAGGCGTTTCATCATTTTTTCGGAGTTTTTGATGGCTTTCGGGAGGAGTTTTTCTTTTTCGATCAGGTCGATCGTCGCGCAGGACGCCGCGCAGGAAACGGGGCTGCCGCCGAATGTGGTGCCGTGTGCGCCCGGAAGCCATTTTTTCATGACGGAAGGCCTGCCGGCGACGACCGAGAGCGGGAAGCCGGAGGCGATGCCTTTAGCGATGGCCAGAAGATCGGGGGTAACGCCGAAATGATCGGCGGCGAACCATTTACCGGTACGCGCGACGCCGGACTGCACTTCGTCGAATATGAGCAGTACGTCGTTAGCTGTGCACCATTTGCGCAGCATCTGCATGTATTGTTTAGGGGGAACAACGTATCCGCCTTCGCCCTGAACGGGTTCGATGAGAACGGCGGCGACGTCTTCTTTAGGAACTTCGTATTTGGTGATAGCTTCAAACTGTTTGAAGCATGCGATATCGCAG
>MGFH01000197.1 GCA_001791795.1 Candidatus Wallbacteria bacterium GWC2_49_35 | reverse complement strand
CGTTTTATCGGCCGCCACGGAGCTCTGATCGATATTAGTGAGAGTGAGGTTAGCTCCTATAGCGTTCGTCGTGGTGATCGAGCCGTTCGTACCCATAGTGAACGTCGTTATTACGCGGGCGCTCAGATCATCGTCGAACGCCGTTACCGGCAGATCGATCTTCAGAGAGTTCGCGTTGCCGCCTGCCTGCAATAAACTTATACCGCCGCTCGAAGTGCCGTTGAAAACGACGTCGCCGGTAACGGATTTGACCGTGCCGCCGATGGCCGAATTATTGTTATGGGTCAGTGTGCCGCTATTGCTAATGGTTCCCGAGTTCGTGATCTGACCGTTATTGATTAAAGTAACTCCGGCAAATATGTTGCACGACGTGCCGACTGTAAGCGTAGAACTGTTGCTGAGAGTGGTATTGGCTTTCACATTCATGTTCGTTATCGTCTTGGTTATGGTGAGCGTATTTACCGGCTGGTTTATTTCAAGGCTCGCGACAGGTACGCCTATGGTCAGCGAGGTCGCGGGAGTATCTACCGTCAGGGTAGGGACGGCGACCGCCGAACTGCCGTTAAATGTAACTGCGCCGCCGCCCGCTTTTACCGTGCCGCTGATGCTGTCTACGCTGTTATTGGTAAAAGTGCCGTTATTTATGAATGTACCCGCAAAACCGGCGCCGTTAATATCGGCGTCGCTGATTATAGTGCCGTTATTGACCAGAGTACCGCCAGCCGCGAGGTTTATGGTCGGCGCCGCGCTCCACAACGAATTGCAATCAGATTCGGTAGTATATAGAACATTAGCGGCAATATTTAATGCACCGCCGGTGAACACTACAAAAGAGCCGTTCTTCATCGTCGTGTTTGTAGTTATATTAAAACCCCAAGCGCCGGTGTTTATGGTGTAACCGTTCAGATTGATCAGCTTAGCCCCGTTTGAAACCGTCAAAGCCTCTGTAAAAGTTATGCTTCGTCTTAAATTGATGATCGTCGGCCCTGGCAGAGCTATATAAGTCTTGAAATCCGCCAGCGCATTAGCTTCGTTATCAGACCTGGTCGAAACTGTAGATACGCCCGAACTGCTCCATGCGAAATATTTCAAAGCGCTGAGCGGCAACCTCGAATACTGCGTGCCTTTCAGCGAAGAGCCGCCCGTGGCGTGGGTTCCAAGAATGTATTTTATGCCGAAAACCACTTTCGCCGAAGAAACGCCAGTAAACGTACCTGAAGAAAATTTGACCGAATATTTTTTGCTCTGTCCTTTGAGTATGGTGTTATAGGACGAGCTGAAATTATTAATAGTGAAAGTTCCGCTTAATTTGCTTGAATCGTAAGCGACGGAAGCGTCGGCTATTTTAGTGGAACCTTCGTACACTCCGAGCGCCATAGAGGATGTCAGCGTGTCGAAGGGCGCCTGAGACCCCTCCTGCCTTATGTCTATGACGAACCTGTTTATAGTGTAATCTGAAACGCTAGAATTGGCGATCGAAATTTCCATGATCTTATGGTCGGCTATAACGCCGGTCGTCGGAAACTGCGTGCTGACGTCTGAAAGCGTTTCGCATTCGGCCTTGACCACGACTTCAGGTGAGTCTATATATATGGAATTGCCTATGGTTGTGGCGTTATACACGATATCGGCCACGTTGGCCGCCAGGCTTCCTTTCGCCGGCGACGACAGCACGACCGGCGGATAATCCGGGTCGGAGGAGTTGGAAGAGTCGGTCTGCAGCCTCACAGCATGGCCAATAACGGGAAGCGAAGCGCTGTTGGGAACGCGCGTTCCTATTTTGAAATAGTAACTGGTGCCTGAAGCCAGAGTGATACCCGCGTGAGAGAATACAACCTTATTGTTAGCCGAATCGATGACGGCGGATGTAAATTTAGTGCCTTCGGCATAGGTCGAAGAGCTGGTTCCGACATAGCCTTCAAAACTCGATACGTCGGATATGCTCGAACCTGCGTATTTGAATTTAACGCTCGTAAGAGTAGCCGCCTCAGAGCATTTCAGCTTATAGGTGGCTATATGCGCGAAATTATTTGTCCCATCCTCCCTGTGAGAAACGGGCGTGATGGTAATATTGCTCGAAGACGGGGAAGCCGCGTCCACTGTGAAATCGACGGTTTCAATTACCTGCACGGCGTGTTCATTGCCCGAAGCGTTTCCGGTGATGTTTACCGTGGCCGCCAGGGCGGGGGTAAAATCGGTGGTCAGATAATACGAGTAATCGGTCTTAGCTTTGATATTGCTTCCGTTCTGGGCCTTCGAAGTGAAATCGGCCGCGACCTTAAACGAACGCGAGCCGCTCGCGGCTATCGTGACGGGCGATGAAAGGGCAAGAGCGATCCTGCTCGTGTCAGTGCTGTTCGAGGCCGTGACGGTGCCCGAATATAGCACACCGTCGACGTATAACTTGAAATTGCTCAATTCAGGAGTGGTGGTAGTGGTGTTCGTAATATCGAAACTCGTTTTGGTTCCGGATGCGTCGTTTGTCATATAAATTTTATTTACGGACAAGCTCTGATATCTGCCGGCAGACACTTTAAAATCGATGATAGTTTTGGCCGTGTCATTCCTTTTGTATGTGGCCGCCGTATAAATGTTGGCGGATATGGCCACGGAAGTTTTCTGCAGCGTGAGAGTGTTTGAAAGTTCGTTCTGGCTGGCGGCGCTCTGGGCTGAAACGGCTCCGGCGCCGACCATTCCTGCGTTGATAATGGTTATTTTCATCGTGTCGCCGTCGGCGACCAGGGTCTGATCAAGCGTTACAAATACTTTAAACTGAGTCAGCGTGCTCTTGCTCAGCTGGAAATCGGCTATCGCGACCCCGCCGTCGGCGAAATCACCGTTATAGGCCACGGAGGCGTTGTTGAATGGATTCAACGCGTTGAGCCATACCGAAGCGAACGAGCTGCCCGTCTTTATTTTTAACGCTGTAATCGCGGCTTTATTAACGGTGCCTTCGAGTTTCACCTGAATATTTCTGGAGCCGGCGTTAAATGCGACGGCCTCTTTATCGTCGATATTAAGGTTCGCGCCCATTACCAGTTTATCAGACGAAGAAGAACTGGTGACGTCAAGATACGCTGTCTGAGGGCTGATGGACGAATTGGACGAAAGCACCATTTGCGCGCTTCCGACGGTGTGTTCGGCCGCCGTCTGATCGGAGCTGGTGCAGGTAATGGCCTTGCCGGAGACCACGCCGGTACCCCTGGTGCCCGAGGCGATCAATTTGGAGTAGATCTTGCCGGTCGCGACTGACGCCGCGTCTGAAATCAACGTCACCGTTTTTACGGTATTATCTTTTCCTAAAGTGACCGTGTTGGAATTAGCCGTGGAAAGGGGTATGAAAACATGGTTCGACGAGCTCGACAGCGAACCGTCGCGCAGCATGGTATATGTCGAAGCGTCGTTGGCCAGGACCTGGATCCTTGTATTGGTAAAATTGGTCGTATCGCTCGAAGTGTAAATTTCGATCCTCGAAATTTTAATGTCTTCGATCTGGTTATTGTTAGCCGAGTTGGCCGACTTAAGTTCAAATTTGGCCAGTTCGACGCCGGTCTGGCCTTTGAGTATGGTTTTAGCGGACGGCGACGAAGAACTGACCGCGGCGTTCAAAATACCGTTGATGAATTCCTGCATCGTGCCGCTGCTGTAATTGACGTTTCCGGTGGAGGTTATCGATTTAGCCGAAGTGACGCCCGCCGCCTTTATCCAGCCGGACTCGACTATTATTTTAGCCTTATGGCCCGCCGTAGCCGTGGATTTTGGCGTAGCCTCGATGATAATGTTCTTTGTCGAGTTCGAGTTGACGAATAAAGATTGCGCAGCCGATGAATCGAGCGCAAACGTTATCTGATTGCCGCTTTTGGTTACAGAGGTCATCTGCACCTCGTTCGATGCGGTAACGTTGTCGGCGTTCATTTCTACGATCTTAAATCCGTAAGGCGTGCCGCTGTCGAAATCGCTCGTAAAATCGACGTCGCCGTCGATGTTGATCTTGATCTCCGTTATTCCGAGTTTTTCGGTATTCGAAGCGGTAAGTTTAACTACTGCGGCAAGTTTCGAAGAACCGTCGTTGATTATTATTTCTTTCGTATCAAACGTTTTCGCGTCGGCGATGCTCAGCCCGCCGCTCACGGTCGTGAGCGTATTGCCTGAAACGCTGGTTCCGCTGGGCGTTATACTTTTCGACGACAAAACGCCGATAGCTGATATATCAGACACAGACTCGATTTTCATCGATATAGCGGTCCCGGCTGCCGAAGTAGATTTTATGTTTCCGGCGAACCCTATGTAATAAACGGTATCTTTGACCAGTCCGCTGAAGGGGGCTATCGTCGATAATCCTGAAAAAGTAAGGTAATTGCCCGATATGGTTTTCGTCGCTGCAGCGGTGTTGATCACGTCGCCGCCGGCGAAAACGGCTCCTGTGTTGTTGTATTTTAATTTCAGGTTGGCGACCGCGGTGTCTATATCGGTCGTGAAGCTGCCCTTGTCGAGATAGAATTTAATAGAGTCGACCTTCGCATTTTCACTCGTGGGCGTTAATTTAAACCTGAAAATATCCACGCCGTTGCCGCTGTTGGTGTCGCCTATAAGTATGTTGCCCGAAGGCGCGTTGCCTGAATCATCACTTGCGAGCGCGAGTTTTCCGACGGCTATGAATTTATTCGAGGTCGGAGCGGGAGTTCCATTCGTGGAATTGATCGTCGCGGTCGTGATCGAACTGGTGCCCGTCAGCATCGAATTTCCGGCGCCGGCTATTTTGAATTCGAAATACTGACCCGCGGTGAGCGTCAGCGGAGTCGCGGCTGGTTTCAGTTTGACCAGTATTGAAAATAAAGCCGTGGTGTTATTAGAAAGCGCTATGGGGGTGGCCGTGGTATAAATCACTCCAACCGCCGTCAGAGGATATTCGGTGTTGTTATATTTCAGCTTTACCGTCGCAATATCGGTCTGCGGTATTGTTCCGCTGTATTCGAACGATTTAGTGCTCAAATCAAGAGTGATGCCTTCGCCGGTTCCGGTTTTCACCTGGAAAACGGCGGCTTCCCTTTCGGTTTCATCGACCGGTATATTGGTTTCGGCGGGCGAAGTGGAATCGAGCGCCACGGTAAGCGAATTAGTGCCTATAATTATGTTCTTTCCGGTTATGCTGGCGACGCCGGTCGCCGCTATCGAAATATTGGAATTATAGCCTTTGCCGGTTATGTCCGCGGCCAGAAGGCTGAGTTTGATCGTTTTTCCATTAGTGGCCGTGGCGGGCACGTTGGCTTTCAATATCAGGTTCTTCACTCCGCCGTTCTTCGCGATCTTATAAAGCTGGCTGTCGCTGAACTGGAAATATTTTTGCGAAGTAGCGGTATCGGTCATAAGGCTTGCGTTGGCGATAAAAGTTTCTACGGCTCCGACTTTTTCGTAAAACTTAAGCGAGTCGACGTCGGTTCCGAGAACGCCGGTTCCGGAATTCGTAAGTTTAAGCACGGTTATGTAGACGTCTTCGGGCGAATCTACCGCTCCGCCGGCGCCGTCGTCGTTGGAAACGTTCATGCCTAAAACCGAAACGTTCACGTCTCCGGCGCTGCCGCTGCCGGGGGTGGCGTTAATGCCGGCGTCGTCGGCCAGGACCATTTTGCCTGCATCCAGCGTCTGGGTGCCTGAAGTAAGCACGGTGGCCGGCGTCGTATTCCAGGGCTCGACCGTGGCGGCGTTGCCGTAAAGCGCTCCATCCGCAAGAACTTTTCCGCTGGTTATCGTGAAAAGCAGCGTCAGGTTGCGAACGGAATCTTTGACCGTGGCATATATCGAAAGAGTTTTCATCGTGGTGACGGTGCTGGTACTCGCCAGAGGTACAATATAGTTCATGTTGTCGAACTTTATAGCGCCGGTAGCGGGGTCTGAAACAGTAAAAGTGCTGGTGCCGTCGGTAAGTTCCCATTTAGTTACATCGGTATTTGCGGTCGTACCGCCTTTAGTGAGTTCTATCGATTTGATCCTGGCGCTGTCCACGAAATTGGTAGCCGCGTCTTTTTTAGTCTGAAGATCGATCTTTCCAACCAGAAGCCTCTGACCGGCGGCAACTGTTGCCGCGCCGGGATTATCAGAAGAAAACGCCGCGTTGAGATAAGCTTTTATATTCGTGTTCGCCGCATCGATCGTAAATTTGTTACCCGAGGCCGTGCCGGTCGATAATACTGCCAGTCCGCTGTTTGCGCCGGTACCAACCAGATCGCCGTCGCCGGAGATCCTGAAGAAGAACTGCTGACCGGAAGTCGCCGCGGAAGAGCGTTTTCCGTTCACGGTCACAAGCACCCCCGCGTTGGGTATCGTGATGGTATCGGATACCGGAATATCGAGAGTAAATATGTTGTTGCTGAAGACTATATTGGCGGAAGTATAAGTTTTGCTGACGGGCGCGCCGAAAATTATACTTATCGAGCTTGCGTCGAAGTTATTGGCGAGGCCGTCATAAGTCAAATTCAACTTCGTCAATTTGATATCTTCCGAGGTTCCCGCGGTGAGCTTGATAATAAACATATTGGCGGCGGTGGTATCGGTAAGAACCGCCCCCGCGGGATTGCTCGCGTCGAGCGTAACCGTGAGCGAGCTTGCGCTCTTACTGACGGTCATGTAATTTCCGTTGATTATGCCCGTCGAATAAATTTTATGAGTAGAGGTCGCGCCGACCGACATTATATCGCTGTTATCGGCGATGCGAAGCGCGATCTGGCTGCCGTTCTGGGCCGCTGTATAATTGGCCTTTCCGGAGATCGTGACCTTCACCGAGCTGTTCGCGGGCACCTGCATGTATTTGGGCGTGGCGGCGTTGTCGAGAGGAATGACAGTAAACTTATTGCCCGAAGAAGAAACGGTGCTGTTCGGAAAGGCGACGCCGCCGACCGATATTTTCATCGATGTCGGGTCAAAATCGGTGATCAGTCCGTTTTTAACGTCGAGCGTAACCAGGATCGACTGAACGTCGAGCGCCTCGGCTTCGGCCGCAAGGTCGAATGAAAGATACGCCATTTCTAAACTATCCGTTATATTCGCCACCGCGGGATTGTCGCCGCGAATATTGGCCGTGAGAGCGCCTTCCTTAAGCGTGACCGCGGTGCCGGTAATGGAAGTGCTCGACCCGCCGGTTATCTGGTTGTCGGAAGTGACGCTCTTTGCGACCGTAAGACTGTCGTCGAGATAGAATTTCAATGTCTTGTTGTTGATGGCCGTCTTGAGCGTTTTGCATACTACCGCGCAAGTAAGGAATTGCGATGAAACGGTTTGCGCCGTCGCGTCGATCCTCACGTCGGAACTGCCGGGAAATTCGATCGAAAGGTTCGTTCCTGAAACGGTTATAGTGGCGGACGCTTTCGTGAAGGTCACGCCGTCGCCGCTTTTCAGGAACTCGAAATCGTCGGCCGAAAAATCCTGTCCGAGGCCGAAAGTAGCCGTTCCGAGCTGGCGGAGCGTTAACTTCTGAAGGTAATAGCCGCTCCTGGGCTTGGCCTCGAGTTTGAACGAATAGACCTCCTGAGTGGAAGAACTTCCTATCAGCATGGTTTCGGGCGTGATACGTGACGACTGTATTATATAAAACGCCTCGGTGGAAACGCTGAGCGCGTTTCCGTTGATTATTTCCTGAGTTTTATAGATCTGTTTTGAATTTACACCGCTGACGACGTTTCCGTCCTGAAGTATGCTGAATTTGATGGAATCGCTCGAGACGGCCGTAGTCAAAATATCGCCGACAAGATAAAAAGTTTTGCCGGCGGTCGTTATGTTGACGGTGGACTGAGGCGCCAGAGTGATCGTACTGCCTGAAATCACCGGGTTGATGGCGACTTCGACGGTCGTCGCGGCGTCGATATACTCGATGACCCTCAGGTTGTCTAAAACCGAATAACTGCCGCTGAAACTGAAATTGAAGCTCTGGACGTCGACGGATTCGCCGGAAGGCGTGATCTTGAATTTCAGGAAAGTGTTGTTGTTCGGCGTGTCGTTATATTTTGAGCCGGGAAGCAGCACGTTCGAGGGTTGAGGAAGAACGGCCGTCATGACGATGCCGCCTATGATCGAGTGTTCGGAGCCGATAGCGGTTCCCACGGCGGCTTTCGACGAATTAGTCTGAACGCCGGTGCCGAGAATATCGCCGTCGTTGGCTATGTTTATCTGGATGGTTTTGCCGACTTCGAAGGCGGTAGAACTGATATTGCCTTTTATGTATATTTTTTTCGAACTGCCCTTGGGCACGATCAGCGAACTCTGAGGCACGACCGCAAATTTTTTAGTGGCCGCATTATAGCCGGTTTCAGCCGTTATTCCGCCGCCGCCGACGGATTTACTGTATATAACGGTATTGTTCTCGTCCACTATCGAAAACGCGGAGCTCGTGAACGAGGCCGTACCCTGGAACATGAGTTCCATAGTATCGATGCGGACGTCTTCGGCGCTTCCAGCCGTGAGCTGCAAGATCGTGAAAGTTTTATTCGTATCGCCTATTTTGAACGTCTGTTTTGTCGGCGAATCGGTCGTGCGCGCCGCAAGAAGCTCGCTGTCGCCTATCGTGAATTTAGCGCCGGTGACTGGCGTTCCGACACCGAGCACGTCGACGTTCTGCGCCGAATAACTGCCCGAACCGCTGATATTGATCTTGTCGATCTGCATGCGCAGGTAGCGCGCATCGGTGGCGCCCTGCTGGATATCAGCCACTATGCTCAGCGTTTTAGTGGTCGTGGTCCCTTTGGCTACTTTCACAAGGCCAGTCGCTGACTGGAAGAGTATGTCGCTTCCCGATGACGCGCCGACGGCGAGCGAGCTGATGCCGTCGTAAAGCCTTATATTCGAATAGTCTGTCTCGGCGATGGCCGTTCCTATCTGGCTGAGCTGGATCTTTGTGATGTTGATATCTTCGTAAAGCGATTCGAGCTTGAATTTGAACAGAATTATGTCTTTCTGGCCGCGGTTGACCAGGCTGGTCGAAGTGGAATCCTGGGTTTCGACGGGAGGCGAAAGAACAAGCTGGCCTATGTTGACCGCCTGCGCGTTCGATTCGAGCACGAGCCCGGATACTTTATCTTTTACGTAAGCGTCATAAATGTCGCCCGTCACCTCAACGTTGGTTTCGGTCGCAGAATTGGCGTCGAGCTTCAGTTTTACGTCGCGCGGAGCGCCGCCCGGATTGAGCGCGCTTGTGTTGAGTGTCATATTCATCGTCAGATACATCGAGTTGTTCTTCGGAATGCTCAGCGTGGGTGAGTCGAATTTGACCTCGATGTTGGAGCTGACGGGCGTGGTGACCGTCCATGTATTGACGCCGTCGGTCACCGTAAGTTTATCGATGGCGTTGTAGGGAATGGTGCCGGTCTGTTTGAACACCATTTTTTTGATTATCAGATTTTCTTCGGTGGAGCCTTTGGCTATGATCCTGAATATTTTGGCGTGCTCGCCGACCGATATCTGCCCGGTCGCGGGCGATTCGGAAAGCGCGAACGTGAGGGCCGTGCCGGGGGCCGCCGTGGTAAAACTTATTTCGTCTGTAACCGTGCCTATATTGCCGGAAGGATCGTTAGAAGAGGGCCTGAAGTAATATTTTTTGGAAGGCTCGAGGCCGGTAAGCCTGATAACCTTATCAGAGTCGAAATTGAACGTAAGCGTTTCAGATATTTTCTGGTAGTAATCGAGCCTGACCTTCGGCGGAATAACGGAATAGTCGTACTGCAGGGTCGGATAAGAGGCCAGGCCGTAATAAATTTTGGCGTCGGTATTATTTCTGATGCTTTCGTGTATATCGATGGCGCTGAAATTGATCGTGGCTTCCTTGGCTTTGAGTTCGGTGACGGTGACGCCCGAAACTACTGGCGGCGTGAGGTCGGGACTGTTATCGGTTGTGACCTGTATCGGCAGCTGCTGCGGTTCGCGTCTGAATACGCTCCTGTTCGCTATGTTCTTCGTGATTATAAATAATTTATAGGTCGTGCTGTTGACCAGATTGGGCAGCGTTATTTCAAAATTTGTCTGGGGACCTATTTCTGAGCCGTCGACCGGATAACGGGTGTAGACGGCGGCGCTGGAAACGGCGTATTCGATCTGGGCGTATGAAGACATGTTGGTATTGAACGTCAGCGTGATGCTGTTGTGCGTCTTGCGTATGGTATAGTTGGAATTGACCAGGGGCGCTTCTTTCGAGTTGGTGTTCGGATCGAGGGTTTCGAAAGTGGCGTCGTCGGTATTTATGGCGTTGCCGTACTGATCGATGGCCTTTATTTTATAGTGGTAAACGGTTTTAGGCGACAGGTTGGTAAGGGTTATTTCGTTGGTGAGGTTGTAAAGGTTGCTCGTGGAGCTGTAAAGATAAGTGGTGGAAAGTCCGTACTCTATGGTGTACGCGGTCGGAACGCTGGTCGCGTATACTATTTTGACCGCCGATAATTCGGGGTTGACTATGCGCGGAGTGAGCGAGAAGGTTCCGGGAATCAGGAAGTCGATATTAGAAAGCGTGTAATCCGAAGAAACTTCGACGTTTTTGGACGTGGTCTTATAGTTCGCTTTTTCTACCGTGAGCGTATACAGACCGTCGTTGATCTCACTGAAACTGTAGCGGCCGTAAGCATCGGTATAGGCGGTCTTGATGAACGCGGTGTTAGAAACCTTTACTGCCGTAACGAGCGCGTTAGCGAGCGCAACGCCGGTCGCACCGGTGGCTTTACCCGAAACGAATATAAAAGGCGACTGAACCCTGTTTGTAAGCGTTTCTTTAACCGTCTTCTCGCCGGTCTTGGTATTTATTTCAGTGAGGATATAGCGGCTGTCGCCGGAAACGATCTCGACGTCGAATTCTATGCTGACGTTGGCCTCCGACTTATTGATCATGAGTTTTTTGCTGCCGAAGGCGGTTATTTCCTTCTGGCCTATCTCGAACCTGTAATAGCCTATCGGATTGGTAACCGTGGCTTTATTGGTGCCGCCAAGCTGGACGGTGGCGCCGACCAGCGGAACGTAGCCGCTGGTGGGAATTATCGTGGCGCGGCTGACGGCCGGGGAGGCGCCGGAGGCCTTAGCGGCCGCGGATATTTCTGAACTCGAGGCCGCCGGCGCCTTCACCTGCGGCAATAGAATATTTTCGGCCGTAGACGGCTGAATTGAAACTTCCGGAGCCTGATTTTGCGGCGCAGTGGCGCCCGACGACGGAGCATAAACATAGCCCTCTATGATGCTGACAATCGGCCCGATATCTTCGGCTGTGGAAGACGACGAGCTGCCGCTCCCGCCTCCGCAGCCGACAGCCAGCGAGAGCGCCGATAACGCGATTAAAATTAAAGTAAAAATCTTAACGAAATTCGATTTACCGTTCAATTTTTTAATACTCATAGCAGGTACACCTCTTATATATTTTAATAAAATATCTCATATCTGGACATATAGTATAAATCGTTGAATTATTATTTAATCAACGAAGCACGAAACATATTCTAGCATATTGTTATCAAAAATTCAAAGAAAAAATAAAATTAACAAATAAATTTTGACAACTTATTTTTTTTCCGGTATAATGAAATTCCATTTAACGAACGGAGGAAACCGTGATTCATGTTTTAAAAATCGTCGTTCTAAGCCAGAACAACGAGTTTTCAAGAAACATAATGAAGATATTGAGCGATTCTTCTGAATTTATGCCCGTGCCTTTTTTAACTGCCGATTTTTTCGCCAATATCGACAGATATTCCGCCGTCGTCAGCGATTCGGACATCGTCATACTCGACCTCGAAAATATTTACGACGACTTCGATTCGGCTATCTCGCTTAAAATTCTGACCTCGCTCAATTCCGATTTAATAATAATAACGGCCGCGAGCGTGACGAACCGGCAGGCCGCGATCAATTCGCTCGGCCATGGCGCTTTTCATTACTTCCTGCTTCCGGTGAACGAGCACGAGGTCGCCGCCGTACTTGAAAAATGTAATCAATTCATAGAGCGCTTTTTAGACAGTTACGTGATCGAAAACAGTTCGCAGATACTCGAAAAAAAACTCGATTCGATCTCTCATCTGTTCAATCTTAGAAAACTCGCCGACTCACGCTTCGTGCTCGAAAAGTTTTTCTACATGGTCGTCGACTCGATAATCAGCGTCATCAAATGCGACAAATGCTCGATACTTTTTCTGGACGAAAAAAACGGCGATATCCTCGTGCAGAACAATAAAAACAGGAGAATATACAACAGGGGCCACGTCACGCTCAATGTTATAGAGGCGAAGGCGCCGCAGATCATCGAAAATATCGAAATAGACAACCGTTTCAGATCGATCAAAAAGAAAATGAAGTATAAGACGAACTCATTTCTGAACGTGCCGGTCATTATCGCCGGAAAACTTACCGCTATAGTCAACGTCACCGATAAAAGCGATAAAACGGACTTCACGGTCGAAGACCTCGAAAAGATACGCGGAATATGCCTTCACATTCAGAATTTCATAGCGGAGAATAAGCAGGATTTTGATTTTTTCCTTTCGAATGACCGCGCCGACATGGTCAAAACGATCAATTCAGAAAAAAACAAGTTGAAAAAAACTCTCGCCGACCTCGACCGCGAGCTCGCCGCTATAAAATCGGAGCTCGAGGCACGTAAAACCGAGCTGGGCACGCTTTATTCGATGGGCAAGATCCTCAAAACCACTTTTTCGATCTCAGACCTGCTTAAAATGATAATTGAAGTGATAGAGCGCACCATGGAATGCAAGCGCGCCTCGGTGCTGTGGATAGACAACTCCAGGGGCGATATCCTCGTTAAAGGCCGCATAGGCAAATCGGGGCGCGAGGTGGAAGACCTCCTCGTGAAAAAGCGCGGTTTCGTGACGAACTATATTTTAAAGGAAGGCCGGCCGCTTTTATATCCGTCGCCCGATTTCGACTCGGATCTGCCGCTTTATAAAAACGAGTTCACGCTTCAGAAAAACCGCGGCTATAAAACCGAATCGTTCATAGCCGTGCCGATAAACGTAAAAAACGAAGTGGTGGCCATTATCAATATCACCGACAAACTTTCCGGAAGCGCCTTCGACCACGACGACATGAAAAAACTCGAATTCATCGCCGGGCAGCTTTCGATGACCATCGAGAACTTCAAACTTTCCGAAAACCTGCTCGAAAAAGAGCGCATATCCAAGGAACTCGAAATCGCCCACAGGATTCAGTCGCGGCTCCTGCCTAAATCGGCCGTCGAGATCCCGGGGCTCGAGATAGCGGTAATGAACTTTTCGGCGCTCGAAATGGGCGGCGATTACTATGATTTCGCCAAAGTATCCGACCGCTATTACGGCATCTGCGTTGGCGACGTGGCCGGCAAGGGAATACCGGCGTCGCTTCAGATGATGATACTCAGAACGCTTTTCAGGCACCTGTCGACCGAAAAGATATATCCCGCCGACGTAGTCAACGAAATAAATAAAAACGTCATAAAAGACCTTGAATCCGACTCGTTCATCACTTTTTTATACTGCGTTTACGACGCGGAAGAACGCAAGATGATATTTTCTAACGCCGGAAATTGCTATCCCGCGCACTATTCGAAAGCCGACGACACCATCGAACCCGTCGAGGCGCCCGGACTTCTGCTGGGCGTATCGGCCGACGCCGATTATAACGCGGTTTCGTTCAAACTCAATTCAGGAGATGTCATAGCGCTTTATACCGACGGAATTTTCGACGTCGTCAACCATAAAAAAGAAATATGGGGAGAGACGAATTTTCTTCGGGCCCTGAAGCAAGGCACGCACCTCAATTCGGCGGAAGACATCATCGAGCACATCATGCGCGAAATAACCAATTTCAAGGGCGCCGAAAAGCAGTTCGACGACATGACGCTCATCGTGATCAAGGTATTATAAAAATGAATTTTAAATTCTCGAAAATGCACCATCTCGGCAACGACTTCATAGTCGTCGATTTCCGGCCTTACGAGGGCGAAAATTGCGAGTTCGCGCGAAAATTCGACGAGACTTTTTCCCCCGATACGGTCAGAAGCCTTTGCGACAGGCATTTCGGCATCGGCGCCGACGGCGTCGTAGGCGTGCTTTCCCCGTCCCGCGAAAAATACGATCATAAGATGCGCATCATAAACAGCGACGGAAGCGAGGCTAAAATGTGCGGCAACGGCCTGGCGTGCTTCGCCCTTTTCGTATGCGGCTTCGCGCAGGATCCCGGCGGAAGCGGTCATAAAGTAAAGGTTGAAACGCTTTCGGGCGCCCGGGGCGCGCAGATCACAACGGGTCCTCACGGCGGGCCGAAAGTGATCCTCGACATGGGAAAAGCGGCCGGCGGCTTCTCTAAAGAAATCAAGGTCGCCGGGCGTAAGTTCAAAATCAATTCCGTTTCGATGGGAAATCCTCACTGCGTGATATTTTTAGACGAGCCTCTGAGCGCGGCTGAATTCAGGCGCCTGGGGCCGGTTATTGAAAACCACGAACTGTTCCCCGGCAAGACCAACGTCGAATTCGTAACGGTAAGATCCGCTTCGGAGATCGAAGTCGCCGTCTGGGAGCGCGGCGCGGGAGAAACGCTTGCCTGCGGAACCGGGGCGTCAGCGTCGGCCTTCACGGCCCATTCCCATAAATTATGCGGAACTAAAGTAAAAGTGAACCTGCCCGGCGGGCGGTGCGCCGCCGAAATAAAAACGGGCGGCCGCGTTTTTTTAGAATGCTCGCCCGTAAAGGTTTTCGATGGAATCATAACACTTGCCTTATAAATCCGTCCTCTTATTCAATTTTCACCGTATGATTTAGCGCGCTTTCATAAGTTCGTTGAAGTAGTTGAGCGTGGCGGCGTCAATGGCGAAAACGCTTTCTCCCGAGCCGTCGCACGCTATATACTCTTCGATATTGCCCGCGATCTCCTCGGAAACTCCGAACACGAAATTAACGAACCTTTCGTCGTCTTCTTCTTTGTCGACGGGAAAGTCCTGGGTGCTCTGAACAAAATCCAGCAGCGTGGAGTATGTCAGACACAGCGTGCGCCATGCGAAGTAATCGATGTTAACGGGTTTCACGACGTCGCCGTAGATCAATTTCATGTCGCTCCAGAAAAAGGCGTAAAGTTTTTCATACTGCATTTTCTGGGTATCTTTCACGAACAACTGAGCGGAATCGGCGTCGAGGTCGCACAGGACCGGAAGCGTCGGGCCGGAAAGGGTCCTGATCAGACCGACGACGTTATTCATCAGCATAAAAACGAAACCCTTTATGTTATTATAAGGCATGAAATTTATATCGTTTTCTTCCTTGTAAGTGGTAATGTAATTCGCGACGAGGTTCGCCATTTCATAGCAGTAAACCATCTGCTCTATCGCGTCGGTTTTATCGGGAGTTATGAATTCCTCGAATTTGAAAAACTCGATATTATCGCGCGTCACGCTCATGTTCTCGAAAGATTCGGAGTAGTCGTCGAGAAGGTTTATCAATTTGCGGGAATTCGCGTCGGTCTGTTTTCTGAGCCAGGCTTCGACCTCCAGATGCCCTTCGAAAAATTCGAGCATCATCGATACGAATTCTATCTTGTTTTCGTCGCTTTTGGATATAAATTCAAGGCTCGCTACGACCGCCTCGCTCATAAGGTCGAGCTCGAACATGTCGATTATGATCTGCAGGTTGTACCGCTCGTCGTCCCTGAAGGTTTTATAGAGCGAGGCTAGCTTTTCGCCGGAAGAGGCCCTGGCGCCGACGGCGTATAGCGCGAACACGACGCATTCGAGCGATTCGAATTTCATCGCCGGTTTCTGGTATATTTTTTCAAGATAAGGCACCGCTTTCGCGCCGTAGCTGACTATTGCGTCATGAGCGTTACGGTAGCCATCGAGCGTGGTGTTATGCTCCAGAAACGAGCACAGCTTTGGCAAAACGATGCGCTCGTCGAATTTCGACATCATCTTGATGAGTTTGTCGAGTTTTTCTTTTTTAGTTTCGGCGAGCCTTCTGATATAATTATCAAGCAGAGTGCCGCTGATCTTTTTAGATTTTTTATTGATGTTATTTTTAATATCGCTCATTATACCATGCTTTCATTATAGTATTTCAGGCCGGAACTCCGGCCGCGGTTTATCTTTTACGGCGCCGCGCGCCGGATCAGTCGTTATATTCGAAATTCTTTTCGCCTGATTTTTCACGAGCTTTCTGGCGGGCTTTATCCCTGGCTTTTTTGAAGTTAGGAATCGCCACCGCGGCGATAATTCCGACAGCAGCCACCATGAACGGCATGGCCTCGGGCGAGAAAGCCTCGGCATAGCCGGCGGGAAAATTCAAATTAATAATCACTGAATCGCCGTTTCCCTCGAGTTTTATCAGGCTCATGACCTCCGTGAGCAAAGCAAGGCCGGTCTTCATATTGGCCGCGTCGGAAGATATCATCTCGAAAACAGTTGCGCTGTTTTTAATTTTTTCTTCGGCTTCGCGTGTTTTGGCAGCCAGATTCAGTTCGGCCATACTTTTAAGGGCATCCAGACTTTTTTTGAAGTCGCCGGCCTGTTTCGCGCCGCTGAACTTGAAGGCAAGGCTGAAATCGAGTGATTTTCCGGATACGGTGACTTCGCTTAAAGCCGCTGAAGCCTCTCTTAAATCAGGCGGAAGTTTCGCCAGAGTTTCTTTGGTCATAACCAATTTTTTAAGCGCTTCGTTGAATTTAACGTGCATGAATATGCACGAAGTTTCGAATTTATCTTTAATAACGCCGCTCAGGGCGGCCGCTTCGAATTTTTTAGACGCTATTTTTTCCATGACGTCGCTTGTGGCCAAAACGAAGAAATTTTCATCGATAAAAGCGCCCGACATATTCATTTTTTCGAATTTAATGGTCTTAACGTCGCCCGACTTCTGAAAGGAAACACCGGGAGGCATTTTTCCTTTTTCTATCTCATTGATAAGTTTTTCCCGGTCGAATTTGCCTGATATGAAAAAGCAGATGCCGTTAGGACCCGGCGCGTTGAAATCGATACCGGATTCAGCGAAAAAACCTATATCGGTGATATCGCGGGTGAACGACAAGCCGGTTTTCTTTTCGAATTCATTGAAAACCGTATCGAGCGATCTTTTTATTTCGCCTTTATAAACGGCCGTCATCACGGGACCGCTTAGGAAGGAGCCAAGATTCAATTTTACTAACGCCACGGGGTCTTTTGCTATAAGACCCGAATAATCGGCGGCGAAGGCCGTCGAAACGAAAACAAGCGCGATCGCCAGAGCTGAAATAAAACTGTATTTTTTCATAAAATTTCTCCTTCCGTGCTGTTATTTAGAAAATCCGGACAATTTGCCGTGTATCGGACATTCGACGTCGAAGTTCTCGCCGATCGTTATTTTATATTCGACCGGTTCGTCTTTTTTAGCCCGGCATACGGGTTTATTTTTCATATAGCCTTTTTCGACGAGTTCATTTACGGTGATCATGGCCGGCGTTCCGTTTTCCATCTGATAAAGTTCGCAGGCGCCTTCGATGGTCATCATATTGGCTTTACAGGCCCTCAGCTGCGCCTCGTTTCTGGCTTTGGCAAAATTCGGTATAGCTATCGCGGCAAGGATTCCCGTGACACCGGCTATAACGGGCAGGTGGCCCGGTTTCAGCAACGCCTGGAATTCTTCGGGAACCGTTATCTTGAGTTCGGCGGAACTTCCGTCCGTAGTGGCATCGATCGCGCCGAGCAGAGTTTTGCCGGCGCCGATCGCGGCCTTCATGCCGAGCAGCTCCGGATTTAAAAGTTCTAAAGCGCTTGCCCTGGATATCTTTTCGTCCTCTTCCTTTTCTTTAGCCGACATCATGATCCCGGCCATATTTTTAAAACTGTCGATCAGTTTTTTAAAATCGTCGGCAGCGGTCTTTTCGCTGAATTCGGCCTTGAGCACCAGCGACGGATGCTTATCGAAAAAAAGCAGGCCGCGAAGCGATTTCAATAATATGGAAGCGATCGGGGGAGTTCCCGCGCCCATGTTTTTAAGCATGTCTTCCTTTAATTTGCCGGCCGTGTTAAAACTCATGAAAAAATTTGACTCGTCGAATATCTTTTTGGTCTCGCCCGCGAGGTCTGCGCTTTTGAATTTGCCGTCAACCACGCTTTCGACCGCATCGTCGGAACCGAAAACGAAGACGTTCTCGTTTAAGAAAGCGCCCTGAAAATTTTTATCGGTCAGTATGCGATATATGCCGTCTTTTTTTTCTATCTTCAAGGAAATCTTTTTTTCTTTGCTTATCTCGGCGGTTATTTTTTCCGCGTTGAACGAACCGGTCAGCACTATCAAAATGTTGTTGGGTTTTTTACCGGATACGTTTATTTCCGGACCGACGCTGGCAATCAGATATTTCACGTCGCGCGTAATTACCATGCCGGTGCGCTTTTCAATTTCGGCCTGAATTTCTTCCTGCGCTTTTTTCAGCGAAGGGATATTAGCTTCGAGCGACTTCTGCATCGAAAGCATCGATCCCAGGTTAAGTTTTAAAACGAAGGGAGAATCTCTGAAAATTAATTTCGAAAAGTCAAAATCGGCGCAAAACGCCTGTGAAAAAGAGAAAACGACTATCAACATGGCCGAAGCTAAGATCTTTAAAAACCTTCCGTTCATACCGTTCATAAATCCCTCCATTTTTTTAGTGGAGAGTGGAGAGTGCATAGTGGAGAGTTGAGGATTTTTGACTATTTGAAAAAATTTAATAAATTCTTTTTAATTTCATCAAAATTCCTTAGTTCTCCACTCTCCGTTCTCAACTCTCAACTCATTCAGTTGATTTTAATATCAAAATTCCTTAACTGTTCTCTATTCTCTATTCTCTATTCTCTAAATAATTTTTACTTTTTAAGCATGTCTTCGACTTCTTTCCTGCGTTTGAGCGTTCCCTCGCGGTCGTATTCTATCGATATTTTCAGGACCGAGCCGTCGCCTATGCCCTGAGGACAGTATATGTCGGGGATTATAACTTCGTGCCCGAACTGCATCTCGAGCACTACCAGATCGTCTTCTTTGCGGTCGACTATAGCGCTGAAATAATGTTTATCGGCCATTTTAAGCGCTCCTTTATTAAATCAGGGGCAGGCCGCCCGGCCTGCCCGTTATAATAATATTAAGTTTTACTTTATGCTTTAAGCGGGGACGCCCGCGAAACGGGACGCTCCCGTTCGATCCGTTTATTTTTTCAACCTCAGTTTGGGCTTTTTCATATCGTGAAGGACCTTGCTGAGCCAGTGTTTGATATCTTTATGCTCGGTCTTTTCGTGAATTTCGTTGATCTTGTCATAAAATTCACCGAACTTCGAAAGCACGAGCACCGCGTTGTTCTTGGCATCGTAACTTTCGAGCGTGAAAAGGTTGATCAGAGGGTTGATCGCGGCTTCGCCGGCGTTGGTGAGCGCCCTGATGGCGTGCGAGGCCATCGAGCCGCTTCCGCCGAGGAAATTGACGAGCGCCTCTACCGACTGTTTTTCACCGGTTTCGGCGAGGGCGACCATCGCGTAGAAGCGTACCTTTTCATCCTGTGAGTTGAGAGCCTGCATGAGGCTGTCGATGACTTCGTTGCCCATCTTGCCAAGAACCTTGGCTATCCAGATGCACAGCTCTTCGTTGTCGGAATCTAAAACGGCGATGAGCGGCTTCATGACGCGCTTGTCGCCGATCGCGCCGAGCGCCGTGGCCGCGTATTTTTTGACCCATTCGTCGTTATCGTTGAGCAGCGCCGAAATAAGGGGCTCGATGGCTTTTTTCGATTTGATGATCGAAAGGCCGAACGCCGCAAAGTAGCGCATTTCACTGTTGTCATTGTTCTGAAGGATATCGATGAACTGGTCGACCTCGTGCGGGCCGATATCGGCTATGATCTTCTGCGACCAGAAACGAAGGTCTTCGTTCTGGCTCATAAGAACCTTGATAAGCGGAAGCACGGAGATCGGGCCGAGCTGCTTGAGCGAGCTGGCCGACGAATTTCTGACGACCCACGATTCGTCTTTGAGGGATTCTATCAAAGGTCGAACGGCGCGATGGTCGCGAGTTTCGCCGAGAGCCTGAGCCGCGAGGGCCTTCATATCTTTGTTGCCGGTCTGCAGTATTTTCACGAGAGGATCGATGGTCTTGTCGCCTATTTTACCGAGAATGGTCGTTACCCAGTATCTGACGTTCTCGTCCTCGGTCTTAAGCGCCCTTATAAGGTGGTCGATGGCGGCTTCGCCTATTTCGGCCAGGCCTGCTGCGGCGCTTTTGCGCACGAGCCATACTTTATCTGAAAGAGTGTCTATTAAAGGTTTAACCGCGGTATCGCTCTGGGTGTTGCCCAGAAGCTCGGCGGCGCGCATGCGCACATCACGGTCGGGATGTTTTAAAAGGTCGATCAAGGGACGGATCCTTTTATTGCCTAGTTTCTGAAATATTTTGAGCATCCAGTCATGCATTTCGTGTTCGTCTTTTATGAGCGATATAAGCGGCTCGACGACGCCTTCGCCGAGGCTCGCGATGGCTTCCGCCGCGTGGTTCTGGACCGAGTAGGTCTCGTCTTTGAGGCATTCGAGAAGATAGGGAACGACGCTGAGGTCCTTCGATTCGGCGAGCGCTTCGGTGACGAGCACCCTCACGTTTTTGTTTTTAAGCCTGAGGAACTGCACGAGCACCTGAAGGCCCTTCTGCCCGAGGCGCGAAAAAACTTTAGTGATCCAGAAGGCCACGTTGTAGTTGGCCGTCTTGAGCGGTTCCATAAGCTCGGGTATAACGTTTTCGCCCATGTGCACGAGGCTTTTCGCCGCGGCGGCGCATACCGCCCACGAATCGTCGTTCAGCGTGGAAATGAGTTCCGGCACGACGCGTTTGTCGTGCGATTCGCCGAGAACGAGCGCGGCGAAATTTTTATTATGCTTTTCAGTCGATTGAAGCTGCTGTAAAAGAAAGGTGATCCCGTGCTCTACGTCTATTCTGGCCAGGCAGAAGTACGACCAGAACCTTATGTCGTCGTTATCGGAACGGGCGGACTCCATGAGCGGGTTGAAGGCCGAAACTCCCACGTTGACAACCTCTTCCGCGCTTTTTTTTCTGGCGTACCATGATTTATCCTTAAATTTAGCTATTAAGTCGCGAATTTTAGTTAAATTATCTTCCAAAACAGCACCTACCTTAAAATTGTGTCCATAAACGCCGCGCCCGGGCCTGCGTTATTTTTGACCGCCGCGAATCGAGCGGCGCGCGGTGATTTTTGTCACCGCGCTAAATTTTTGATTTTTTTTTCCGATACCTTTCGGCATGGACATATTTTTTTACTCGATTTCAGCGATATCATTTTACTTATTCCTGGAAAACCTTATTTATTTCTTCATTAAAACGAAAAAATAAACAAGGTCAGGCTTTTATTTTTCTTCGTCGTCGGGAGCGGTTTCACTGTCCGCTTTGCCGCCGTCATTGTCTTTTACCTCTTTTTTAGCGGTTTTCAGAACGAATTTAATGACTTTTTCTTTTTCCGGTTTTTTCGGAGCTTTGCCTTTGTCTTTGTCATTATCTTTCGCGTCGGCTCTCATCGTTTCCATGACCTTTTCTTTTCCGCGCGGTTCGTCTTTATCTTTATCTTTCGCTGCTTCAACCAGAAGAGATTTTTCGCGTTCTTTGATCTCTTTCAGCGTAAGAAAGCCTAGTTTTGAAGTGATCTGATCGCGCGTCTTGAATTTTTTCTGGATTATCAGCTCGGCCAGAGGGTTTTCGACGTAAGTTTTTATCGCGCGCTTGAGCGGGCGGGCGCCGTATTTCTGGTTGAAGCCTTTTTCGACCAGGAACTCGCGCACCTTCTGAGGAAATTCGATCTCCATTTTAAGGTTCTTGCGGAGCCTTTCGACGACTTCGTTGAGCATGATATCGACTATCGTAAGGCTGTCTTCCTTGGTGAGCGAGGTGAAGGTGACTATTTCGTCGACCCTGTTCAAAAACTCTGGCGCGAATTCTTTTTCGAGGGCTTTTCTGGTTTCGCGCTCTTTGGAGTTGTGGCTGAGGTCCTTCGTTTTATGGTCGAAACCGATCGCCACTTCTATGTTTTTAAACTCTTCAACACCGACGTTGGATGTCATGATCACGACGCAGTCTTTGAAAAGAACTTTTACGCCCTTGTTATCGGTGAGTATGCCGTCGTCCATGATCTGCAGCAGCAGGTTATGGACTTTTTTATGCGCTTTTTCAAGTTCGTCGAACAGAACCACCGATTTAGGTTTGGCCTTGACGGCCTCGGTCAGAAAGCCGCCTTCCTTGTGGCCTATGTAGCCGGGGGGCGCGCCTATCAGTTTCGCGTATTCATGGCTCATCGAATATTCGGAGCAGTCGATCCTTATGAGTTCGTTTTCGTTGCCGAACAGAAATTCAGCGAGGGCTTTGGCGAGTTCGGTCTTTCCGACGCCCGTCTGGCCGGCGAAAATGAACGAGCCGATCGGCCTGTTGGGATTGCGAAGGCCGACATGCGCTTTTCTGATAGCCTGCGAAACAAGCGATACCGCGAAGTTCTGGCCAACTATTCTTCTGTGTATATATTTTTCCATGTTGATGAGGCGCTCGGATATATCCCAGCTGCCGTCCGAGGAGTCGTCGGATTTGTTGAGGAGCTGTATCTGGCCGTCGGCGGACCCTTTGGCGTCGTCGTCGACCGTGATCGTGACTTTTTTGATGTCGAGAGACGGGTTGACCTTGATGCACAGGTTATAAAGTTCCTGCTCGGCTATTTCGCCGAACAGCGAGTAATTGTTGTTGCCAAACACGAGCTGCGCTATCTCTTCGAGATAGTTGACAATCGTAGTGTTGATAACAAGCCTTTTATATGATTTTTTGTCGGTTATTTTAACGTTTTTAAATATTCTATCTACTTCTTCTTCGCTGAACTGACGAATCTCGACGAAGCGGTCTAAAGATTCGCAGAATTTCATTTTAATCGAGCCCGGACTCATTATTTGCACCTCGCTTTTTCTGGTTCTAAGACGTCTGAGGCAATATCTTTTCTAAAGTGAATGTCTTTGAAATAAATTTTTTCGACTTCGTTGTATGCTTTTTTTCTAGCTTCGTTTATGCTCGGCGCGATGGCGACTATGTCGAGCGCGCGGCCGCCGGCGGTTATCATTTTATCGGTATGGTCGCGTCCGGTTCCGGCGTGGAACAGCATAAGGTCTTCGGCCTCGCAAACGTTGCAGGCGCCGCTGATGAGCATTCCGGTATTGTATTTCATCGGATAACCGCCCGAAACCAGGACGACCTCGACCGTAGCGCGCGAGTCCCATTCTATTTTGAGCTTATCCGCCTTTCCCTCGCATATCGCGAGCATTATTTCGACGAGATCGGTCTTGAGGCGCGGAAGTATAACCTGCGTAGCCGGGTCGTTGAACCGGACGAGGAACTCGACTACTTTCGGGCCTTTATCGGTGAGTATGAGGTCCATATATAAAACGCCCTTGAGCATGTATTTCTCTTTTTTCATGGCGTCTATCGTAGGCTGCAGTATTTTTTCGGTTATGTTGCTCATTTCGGCTTCGGTGATGTGCGGGTCGGGCGAATAAGCGCCCATGCCGCCCGTAAACGGACCGCGGTCGCCGTCGTAAACTCTTTTGTAAACGCGAGTGGAGGTGGCGCTCAGTATTTTATGGCCGTCGGTGAACGCGAAGATGCCCGTTTCGGTGCCCGATACCGCTTCTTCTATGATGACGCAATTTCCGGCCTCGCCGAATGTTTTATCTTTCATAATAACCTGAACCGCAAGGCGCGCCGTTATTTCGTCGCGCGCGATTATAAGGCCCTTGCCGGAATCCATGCCGTCGGCTTTTATGGCGAACGGCGGACTGTTCTGGTCGATGTAGTCGAAAGCCTCCTGTTCGTTGGAAAAAACGCCGAACTTGGCAGTCGGGATTTTGTATTTGCTCATCAGCTGCTTGGCGAAAGCCTTGGAGTTTTCGAGCTGTACGGATGCCTTGGACGGACCGAATATTTTCAGGCCTTCCTTTTCGAACTTATCGACAATACCTTGTGCCAGGGCCACTTCTGGGCCGACGACGGTAAGGCCGATATTGTGCTTTTTAGCGAATTCGACGAGCTTATCGACATGTTCGGCCGGGATGTTGACCCGTTCCGCCAGCTGTTCGATTCCGCTGTTGCCCGTGGCGCAGTATACCTTCTTAACCAGCGGCGAT
>MGFH01000196.1 GCA_001791795.1 Candidatus Wallbacteria bacterium GWC2_49_35 | reverse complement strand
TTTTTTAAGAAGTGCCTTCATGTTGATGAGCGTGTAGTAGAGCATTCCGGTGCGTTCGAACGCGCGCAGGAACCTGTATGTGTCATACGCCTTGATGAAAGCGGCGGTGCGGTCGGCGCGGCCGAGTTTAGGCATATCGACGGCTGGCAGGAATTTAGTGCTGAAGAAATTGACGACCGCGTCGTCGGAGGGCGCTTTGTAAATGATCTTACCGTCGATCTCGACTGGTATGAAATCGTCTTTGGTTTCGGCGTCGAAGAATGCGGTTTCGTGCAGCGACACTTTTTGTTTAGCGAGTTCGGAGATCATTTTTTCGAGCATATTCGACATAAGTTCGTACTGTTCGGCGAGTTCCGTTTTGAGAGGGTCGCTTCCGGAGATCGCGGTGACGGCGGTGCTGATATTTTTAGCGGCCCACGCGGTGAAATTAAGGTTAGCGGGCACTCCCGGGTATGGATAAACAAGGCCGGTCTTTTCGTCGTAGAATTTTTCATTGAAATCCTTGACCGATTTTTTAAGATCGAGTATCAGTTTATCGCGGAACCCTTCGTCGCTGATGAGATTATCGGCAACGGCCCTGAGCAGCATGGCGCGGATGGCAATCGATGCGCTGATGGCCTCGGCGTGTCCGAACCAGGAATACATGGTGGTGTTGATGTTAGCGATAATATTGGTCATAAGCCGCGCGGGATTGGAGTAAACGGCGACGGAGCCGGCCTTTTCAAGTTTGATCGCGGATGCGTCGGATATAATGACATCGGAGAAAGTGACGGGCATGGCGGAGATATTATTGACCTGGAACTCACGCCTGTCAATGATCTTGCCGTCGCCGCCCTCGAGCGCGAGCGTGAGTTTGCCGTAGTTGCGGCCGACGACGTTGAAATCGATATCGGCGGTCTTGTCTTTGACGTCGAACGACTGATCTTTTTCGGTGCATGCCCCTGAAACTTTGAGCGTGAGTTTTTCGTCAGAGCTGTTCACCACGGATGCTTTCATGGCGAGTTTCGCGCCGGGCACCAGAAGCGTGTTGACCGAGGCTTCAACGAAACTTTTCTTGCCGCAGTCAATGTCCTGTGTTTTTTCGCGGTAGTCGAATTTATCGACCGCGATAAAGCGTATCTTGCAGCGTCCGGTCTGCGGCGGCAGTTCCGCTTCGATCTCGGCGTCGCCGTTTGAATCGGTAACGACGGCCGCGCAGTATATCACTTTCTTTTCGCCTTCACGCACGGCTTCGGTAACGCCGTCGGCGCCGCCGTCAGGGCCGGCTTCGGGCTGCGAAAGTTCTTTCGGCATAGCCATCGCTCTTTTCTTGGGCGCGGCGCCGATGCTCATTGACTTGCTGAATTCCATTTTCGGCGAAGGCGCGGCGGCGCCCGCGGGTGCAGCCGACATCGAAGGCGGCGGGATGAAATTTCTGGCCACTCCGGAATCTTCCATCAGCATTTCACTGTCGGTAAATTCGTCATAGCCGGTCCAGTCGCGCCAGCTGGCGATCTGGGCGGACGCGTCGCGGAACGAATCGCCAATCGACGAATCGAGGGGTTCTTTTGCGCTTTTCGACGCGACGCGGTTATCGAATACTTCGATGATACCGTGGGCCTTTATTCCTTTGCCGCTGGTCCTGTCGGCGGCGTGTAACTTGATTTTCTGTTTGGAAAGCGGCGCGGCCGCGGCGGGTGCGGTGATCTCAATTTCGATGCGCGACGGCGTGAAGATCATGGCCCAGGCTTCGTAATATTTTTCTTTACTTTTGTCGGCGTCTTTTTTCTTGTCATCGGTCTTGAGGGCAGTTTCGTCATCGATAAATCCGGCTATGGCGATCATCGAATAAGGCGCCGCGCAGGCGGCTTTAATCTTATCGCCTTTTTTGAGTTCGGATGCAAGTTTAAGGTCGGTTGTGACGAATTCGCCTTTATCGTTTATTGATATCTGATAAGCCTTTACTTTATTCAGCCTTTTTTTGACCTCGATATCGATATCGGCGGAGTTAGAGGCCACGGGGCGGTTGAGGTAAAGCGCGTCGGCGTCGTTCGGCGCTTTCTTTTCGATGTATATGTCGCGGCCGCTGACCTGTTCGGTGCCTTCGTACGGCGCGAGGGTGGCGTAGAATATATTGGTCATACCGCCGGTTATAAGGCTCGTCTGGCGTTCGACATGTCCGGATTTAGCGAACAGGTTTTTGACCGAACCCTTATCGGTAATGACCTCGAGCTCGAACGGTCCGGAGTGTCCGCCGACCTCGAGAACCGTCTGCAGCAGGCCGTCTTTGATGACGACTTCTTTTTCCGGGCCGGCCTCGCAGCCGTTGCAGCCGGGCAGGTGGCAGCGGGATTTGACGGCGGCTTTTCCGCTGTATGGCTGATTGAGGACGCGCACCTGGTTTTTAACGTTAAGTCCGTTGCCCCAGCGGTTGCCGACGCCGCTTGCGTTACCGAGGAACCATCCGCCGTTGATTTCGCGCAGCGCCTCGGCGTTAGTGAGCTGTTCGAATTCGAACGCGAATGAAACGGCTCCGAGATGTCCTTCGACAACGGTAAACGTGGTGTATTCGAATATCTTCTTATCGGCGGTTTCGACCGATACGCTGTATTCGCCGGCCTCGAGTTTTTTTTCTTTGCCGCTGAGCACTTTATGCACAAGAATTCCGGCCTCGTCGAGTTTGAATTTGCCTATTTCTTTGGGCGTCGAATCTTTCTTCTGCACCTTGACGGCAACCTCGCTTCCGGCGTAAAACGGGAAAACGACTTTCAGAAAGGCGTCTTCGTCAGGCCAGTAAAGCGGCTGGTCCATGGTCGCCGAAACGAATTTCATCTTGAAATAATCTTTGGCCGAGGCTAGCGGGGCTATGACCTCTTTTTTCTGATTATCGTATTCGAACAGCGCGGTTTTTTTCGTGCCGGCTTCTGCGGGTTCGGCGCCGGATTTTCTTGCCATTGAAACACCTCCATAGATAAATAGGGTAAAAGCGGCTATAATAATTACCGCCAGATATTTTTTCGACTTGAACGGACTCCGTGAATTCATTTTGAATCTCCTTTCAATTCTTAACTTTAAATTAAATTTTATGTTTATGTTATTTATAATTTTTAGGTATTGAAAAAAGTATAATATCGTCTTTTTCGCTGGCGTTATCGTCGGCGTAGTTGAGCCCGTAAGAGTAAAGCACGAAATTATCGCCGGCCGGTTTATAGACCAGTGCGCCTTTTTTATCGTTGAAACAATCGGGCGGCAGTTTGAAACCGCAGATCTCCTCGATCTCATTGATAGTTCTGGGAACGACCTCGCCTTTTTTGACGCCTGATAATATTTTGCTAACAACGGCGGCGCCGTAGGGATAAAGTTTAGCCCTGAGGAAATGGTCGTATGCGCGCGAGGAATTAGGAATGGCGATAGCAAGCAGAATATTTCCAACGGCCTTGGAGGGATTGAAGAAGTTCCAGACCGTCGGCTGGCCGTTCTTCGAAATTTCGGCGGCCTGTTTTTCGATGAGGCCTTTGACTATGTATGGCTCGGCGGCGTGGTCGGTGAGCCATACCGCGACGCTGTCGTAGCAGTCGTTAAAGATGCCGATGGTGTACTTTTTTGATTCGATGAGCGTGGAATCGGACAGCCTGCCCAAAAGGTTCGAATACTCGGATTTTGTATTGTTCTTTATAAAAACCTCATATTCGAAAACATTTATCATGGTCCGCCTTTCGCAGTTCATGATCGCCTTCATATCCATTTCGTCATCGTTAGTTTTGAGAAGGGCGGCGGAAAAATCGTCATAAAATTTAGTTTCGAACGATCCGCCGGTAAGGCTGCGCGTAAAATTGCCTTCAGCGGCGATATTTTTGACCGCCATCCCGATCATGGACATTATCAGTGACGGCACTCCGCCGTCGCCGTTGGTTATTATCTGCCCGAACCGCCAGACGATAAAGGTAAGCTTAAGAGCCTCTTCATGGCGTTTTTCAGACTGAAGATAGCGCGCGACGGCTATCATGGCGCGCGCCAGCGAACGCGTATAACTGAAGTCTATAATTTTATCGCCGATCCTGGCCGCCGCGAATTGCGCTTCGGACGGCACCGGATTTTTCGAGCCGGCTATGTTGTCATAGTCTTTAATAAGCGCGTCAATTTCCGCTTTATACTTTTCGTAAATCATTGCGCCATAGCCGTTGAGTTTGGCAGTCTCATCATCGGCGAGAGATTTTTTAGGAAGCAGCGCCGAAATTGCGTTGATATCCTTAAGATCGCCCTGAGTCATATTTCCAAGAGACTTCATAAAGCATGAGTAGGGCTTGCGCTGCTGGTTGTAGGCCGGATCGTCGTCGCCCGCGGCGGCCGGGGAAAGCTGAAAGCCCCAGGCGAAAAAGACCGTAAGAATAAAGAGAAGAAAGGGGTTCCGAAGACCCGGTGAAGCATTTTTTAATTTCATTGCATCCTCCGTTTATTTTTAAAGGAACGTAACGGGTTGAAAATCAGTTTAACAAATTAAGCGTAAATTATCAACTACCCGCCGTTTAAATTAATTGCGAAATTTTGTTGAATATTTATGTCTAATCTGATACAATATAAAACATAATATCACCTGATCGTTAAAATAAACAGCCGATTTTCAGCGGTTTTTGAATTTACGGAGGCGAAATGCTTAAAAGTTTCAAAAAAACTTCAATTTTTTCAATAGCGTTCATAATTTTAATATTTCTTTTTTCGTTACCGGCCAACGGCGCCGAAAAATCGATGCGGGCCGTGGACGTTTTCGATGAGCTGGCCCGTCAGAGCGGCAACCAGACAGCCTACGCCAGGCTGATCACCGACAACAACGAGGCCTGGTACGCCCGCTGGCACATGATATCGAGCGCGCAAAGGACCATAGACGTCACTTATTTCATAATAAAAGACGACGTTTTCGGCAAATCCATGCTGGGCCTTCTGCTTCGAAAAGCCCGCGAAGGCGTTAAGATAAGGCTCATGATGGACGCGCGCGGCTCGGGCGAGCTGACTAAAATTTTCGCCGGCATCGACTATCTGCAGGAGCTGCTTGAAACGCCCGGAGTCGAAATAAAAGTTTACAATCCGATGAGCGTTTCGCTCAGAAGGATCTTCGGCGACATCCGCAATATCGTCCTTTCGAACCACGACAAAATACTTCTCATCGACGGCGAGCTGGCGATGACCGGCGGCCGCAATATATCGCAGATATACTTCGCCGATCCCCGCGACTGTGAAAAAGTATACCGCGACGCGGACGTATTCATGAAAGGCAAGGCCGTGGCCGGCCGCATGAAGCAAGCTTTCGACGAAGAATTCAACTCGCACCAGGCATTCAAGGTCAAACGCGAACTTTTCGGAAATATCGTGCCGCGCGCGGAAGAGCTCGAGATCGCGCGCCGCGCCATGCTCGCGCACATCAGCGGAATGGACCTTTCGGCCTATTCGGCCTCGACGAACCTGCACGCGAAAGAATTCGCCCGGACGCTTTCGAAATATAAGCACATGCGCTCCTACCAGAGCTATCGGCCGATGTCGGGCCTGCATCCCTATCCGGTCGTGGTCCTCGACAAGCACTCGAGGCGCGGCACCAGAAACGACATCACCCCCGGCATCGCGGCGCTTTTAAAAACGGCCGTAAAAGAAGTTATAATACAGAATTTCTGCATAATACTCTCACCGGAGGCGCTTAGCGATCTGAAAGCCGCCACCGACCGCGGCATCGCGCTGACCATACTCACCAACAGCCCGAAAAGCGCCGAGAACGTATTATCACAGGCTTTCTTTCTCGAGGATTGGAAAATGATACTTTCGACGCTCACAGGCTCGCGCCTTTTCGCTTACGACGACGACCGGCAGCTGCATTCGAAGATATTCGTCTTCGACGGCGAACTGAGCATAGTGGGTTCCTACAACATGGACTACCTCAGCGAGCAGATCAATTCAGAGATCGCGGTCGTCATTAAATCTAAAGAATTCGCGAAGCGCGCATCGCTTCGGATCCTCGACGACATAAATAAATACAGCGTCGAGTATAAGATCGTCAAAGGGAGCAACGGCAAAATCACGGCGAATTTCGGTCCTGAAAGCCATACCGACGCCAAAAAGATAGGGCTTCTGAAAAAACTCAAGGCGCTCGGATTTTTAAAACCTTTATTTTAATTTAAAGCCTCTATTTCAGACCTTTTTTAAGTAATCAAATAAAATCGCGGAGGAAAAAATGTATCAGAATTTTTCAATCGAAACTTTCGTGAAAGAGCAGTACCTGGCA
>MGFH01000195.1 GCA_001791795.1 Candidatus Wallbacteria bacterium GWC2_49_35 | reverse complement strand
GGGCGTCCGGACTCCTTTCGCGACACGGAGGCGGCACCATCTGTCTTCGAAACTGGCGGAATCGTTGACGGTAAGCGTCGCTTCCTGAGCGCACGACCCGCCTATATCCGGCAGTAATCCCATTTTCACCAGGACCTGAAAACCGTTGCATACGCCGAATACATAGCCGCCGCCGGATACGAACTCCCTCAACTCATCACAAAAACTGCCTTTCGCGCTTTTTTTCTTGTACATTAATTTGTTCGCCAGCACTTTTCCCGAACCCAGATCGTCGCCGAACGAAAATCCGCCGGCGAAATTCAGCACGTCAAAATTCCGCAAATCAGTTTTATCCTCGTACAAACCGTTCAGATGCGCAATTTGTGCTTCAGCGCCGGCCAGCCTGTACGCCGCGGCCATTTCCTCCTCGCAGTTGATGCCGAATCCCGTTATAACCAATGCCCTGACTTTTTTCATTTAAAACACCAGCCCGTTCTTCCATTCATTTATAAGCGCCGCAGTTTCGACATCGACGATAGTATTACCGCGATATCTGATTTTCAGTTTCGCTTCAGCGGTCACTTTCCCCAGAAACCTTCCGAAATCTCCCATTACATCTTCAAATTTATCCCTGTTTTCCGCTCGTATCGAAACGACGAAACGCGAATGCGACTCCGAAAAAAGTTCGGCATTCAAACCGGCTTCAGACGTTGGAATTTCGATATCGGCTCCCTGCATCGACCCGAAAAGGCATTCCGCCAGAGCAACCGCCATTCCCCCGTCGGAAATGTCATGACAGGATTCGATGAGTCCGGCATCGTTGGACGACATTACCTTGAGATAGAGCTCCATGGCATCTTTCCTGCGGACCTTCGGAACGTTGGCCCCGACATGGCCCAAAAGTCTGTAAAACTCGGAGCCGCCGAGTTCATCGAAGGTTTTACCCAGAACATAGATCAGATCCGACGGGCATTTGAAGTCGGACGTGACGGTTTTTCTGATATCGTCGATTCGCGCGGCTATCGAATATAGCACCGTGGGCGGCACGGATATCTTTTTTCCGTTACCGTAAAAATCATTCTTCATGCTGTCTTTTCCCGAAGTCATCGGAATGTTGTAAAACGTCGACATGTCATATAGCGCCTCGCACATCCTTACCAGCTTCGCCAGTTTAACGTCGCCGTCAGGATTTTTAACCGCGTCGTACACCGAGTCGGGAACGCAGAAATTGTCGTTGACCGACCAGAAATTATATTCGGAATCAGAGTGCAACGGCAGCTTTCCGCCAACCGCAATTATCTGCCTTATCGCTTCGTCGAACGAACCGGACGACATATCGTATGGATCGATATCGCCGAATTTCGGCATTATCCCGTTCGATATCGCCACTGCCTCATATGAGTCGAAATTCAGCCGGACGACGGCGGCGTCCTGCGGCGCGAGGCCAGTCGTGCCCATCAAGGGCTTTATTATTGTTTTTCCCTTTACCTCGTGATCGTAGAAGCGTATCACTCGTTCACGCGAGCAGATGTTAAGGCTTTTTACAAGTTCGAGCAGGAGTCTGTCGTATCTTTTTGTTTCGGCGATTTCAGGCTCGGAAAGACGCGGCCTGCTCCATCTCGCAATGAGTCTTTTGCGCGGCACGCCGTGGTGCAAAAACTTCAGATCGAGCGATGCTATAATTTTTCCGTCGTGGCGCACATTCAAGTTCCCATCGCGCGTGAAACGGCCAATTTCGGATATCTCCACCTCGAATTTTCGGGCGAGTTCGCCCAGCCGGCCTAATTTTTCAGGCTCGACGACGAGCGTCATTCGCTCCTGGGATTCGGATATGAATATTTCCCACGGCCTGAGACCGCAATATTTGAGCGGCACGCGCGTAAGTTCGACCTCTGCGCCGCCGAAGAGCTCGGCAAGTTCGCCGACTGAAGACGAAAGTCCTCCAGCGCCGTTATCGGTGGAGCATTTCACGAGCCCGCCGGCGCAGGCCACCTCGAGAAAATCCGAAAGCATTTTCTGCGTTATCGGGCTTCCGATCTGTACCGCCGAAGCCGGCGAATTTTCATCGATCGCCGCCGATGAAAAAGTCGCACCGTGTATTCCGTCCTTGCCGACGCGGCCGCCGGCCATAATTATCAGATCGCCGGCCGAGGCCTCTTTATCCCATGAATTCAATCCGTTATACGACGCCGGCATGACCCCGCCCGTTCCGCAAAATACGAGGGGCTTGCCGCTGTATCGTTCATCGAATATTATAGAACCGTTCACCGTCGGCACTCCAGATTTATTGCCGCCATCCATAATTCCATGAGTTACGCCTTCGAATATTCTTTTGGGATGAAGCTGACCCGGCAGCAATTCTTTCGAATAGTCGGGCGGGCCGAAGCAGAGCACGTTGGTGTTAAAAAGCAGTCTGCCGCCGCCGCGCCCCGTGCCGAGAGGATCGCGGTTGTTGCCCAGAATCCCGGTTATCGCGCCGCCGTAAGGGTCGATGGCCGAAGGCGAGTTGTGCGTTTCCACCTTCCATGCCAGTACATTGTTTTTGTCTATCTTTACGACGCCGGCGTTATCGGAAAAAACCTTTACAAGCCAGTTCCGGCCGGCCGCCGCTAGTTTTTTCATTATTTTTTCGGTCGAGCCCTTTATATATGTGTTAAATAACGAATCGATAGTCTTTTTTTCGCCGGTGTCATGGTCCTCGTATTCTATGATCGCATTGAATTCCTTGTGTTTGCAATGCTCCGACCATGTCTGGGCGATGATCTCCAGCTCGCAATCCGTAGGCAGTTCGCTCAACCCGGCTTCCTTTCTCTTTCCGGCCGTTCCGGGCGCCGAATAATGCGAACGGATCGCCTTCATTTCATCGACGTCGAGCGATAAAATACGCTCCTTCGATATGCATTCGAGTTTTTCGTCAGACACGAATATATCTATGTTTTCAACCCGGTCGTCGTTTTTTATACTGACCTGCGGAACGTAATTTATCGTTCCATCGAACCGGCCGAATTCGAAATGATTGACGAGCGGGTTTCCCAGCAATTCATGCGCGATTTTTTTTAATTGACCGTCCGTCAGTTCATTTTCAAAATGATATATCGCGCCCGTAAAAATATGCTGGGTTTCCATGCCGATATCAAGGCCTGATATATCGCATAAAGTCTTCTGGGCCGACATCCCTTCGTCATCGGTAACCCCGGGAAGCTTCGCCGCGAAAACATATGTCCGGTAAGAACCGGCGTCGTAAAAAGAGCCGGCGTAAACGTCGTGTATTATTTCGTCTTTCAGCCCTTTATTCGCGAATTTTTCGAGTTCGCGGGCGCAGAGTTCATAACATACCGTAAAAATTTTTCCGGTTTTAACCGCGCCCGTGGCAATTCCCAGATATTTAAGAGAGCGCGCGGCGATCTTTTCTCCCTCGACGTCGCGAACGCCCTGTTTCAATATCAGTTCTATATGAAACGGCTTTTTCATTTTTCCTCCACTATTTGCCTTTTCTTGCATCATATTCGAGCGTCATGGAATTGACGCCCTTTGATTGGATCCTGATAACGGGATCATTAGTTATTACACCCGCGATTTTCGCTGAATATCCTTTTTTTTCAATGAGTTCAATTGCCTTTTCTGAATCCCCGCGGCCGATTATCAAAATCATTCCGTTTCCCATGTTCCACGATCTGTATGCCTCTTCGTCGCTCAAGCGCCCCAGTTTCTGCAGCTCGAGCATGAAGGCGTGCGGATCGTAAAGGTCGTAAAGATCGGCGCCAAGGCCGTTCGCCCTGATAATGCGGCTCAGGTTGTCCGGCACCCCTCCGCCCGTAACGTGCGCCGCGCCCTTCGGCGAGAGATCTTTTTTCACCATCTCTACTATGAGCGGCGAATATATCAGCGAAGGAGTGAGCAAAACCTCTCCCCATACGCGGCCATCGTCATACTTCGCGGTGTGCCATTCATTCCCAAAAGTTTTCTGCATGACGTTTCTGACAATGGAAAAGCCATTGCTTCTGAAACCGCGGCTTTTAAGCGATATAACCATATCTCCCGTCACGATTTTTTTTCCGTCTATCACGGGCGATCCCGGCGGTATAAAACCTATGGCCGTCGCGCACCAGTTGAAATGCATCCGGCTTCCGTAACCCGCCACTCTTTTACCGAGTTCGGCGATCTCGCCGCCAGTGACCGCGATGCCCGCGAATTTCGCGGCCTCATGAAGTCCTTTCATAAGACCGTCGATGACGTCGGCCTCGAGAATATCCGCATCGATAATATTCGACATGCAGGCGGGCTCTATTCCGTTGCATGCCAGATCGTCAGCTACCATCGCTACGAGATCATAACCAAGCGTTTCATAAATGCCGGTACGTTCGGCGAGTTCGACCTTTGTCCCGACACCGTCCGAGGTCATCCCTATCTTCAGGCCGCCGAAATCCATAATGTTCGAAAAACTTCCATCCGCGGCCGAAATCGGCTCACCGAACGCGCCGCCCCTGTTGGCAAACGATTTTTTAGCCCATGAATAGGCTAATTTAGAGCATGAATTACAAAGACTTATATCGATGCCGCTTCCTGCTAATCCTTCCATAGTGGCTCCTTTACGATCGTCTGGTTCCTGTCGGGACCGACGGAAACCAGACCGACCGGAACTCCCATATATTCTTCTATAAAATCTATATATTTCCTGCAATTCGCCGGAAGCTCCTTGAATTTAGTCACGCCTGAAATATCCGTTTTCCATCCTTCGAATTCCAAATATCGCGGAAAGCCCTCGCCGTCATAATCGACCGCGGCTAATATTTTATCGAAAATTCCAAGACAATCTACCTTCGTCAGAGCTATATAATTAAAACCGTTCATTATAAAAGATAGTTTGAGCATTTTTAAATCTATCCACCCGCAGCGCCTCGGGCGGCCCGTCGTCGCGCCATACTCATGGCCCGCTTCACGCAGCCGGGCACCGGTTTCGTCGTTGCTTTCGGTCGGAAATGGCCCGTTGCCGACCCGCGTGGCATACGCTTTTACTATCGCGATCCGCTTCCCGAAGTCAAGATAAACGCCCGATCCGGTGTAAGCGCCTCCTATCGTCGTATTCGACGAGGTTACGAACGGGTACGTTCCGCTGTCTATATCCAGGAACGCTCCCTGCGCGCCTTCGAATAATATGTTCCCGCCGGCCCTGGAGACGGAATAAATAGTTTCGGCGGCGTCTTTAACATATTCCCGAAGCGTTCCGGCGTCCCTTTCGAATTTTTTAAATGAAAGTTCGAATGAAAATTCATTCGCGATCGCGCTTGAATTTATGGCATATTCATGTTTTTCGAACAATTCGCGGTAACGCCCCTCCAAATTTCCTCCCGTGATTTCTTCCATCCTGATGCCGGTCCGCGCGGCCTTGTCCGCATAGCACGGGCCGATCCCCCGCCCCGTCGTTCCTATCATTCCTCCCGAAATTCTATCGAGAAATTTATGAACGGGCGTTACTATATGCGCGTTACGCGATATCATAAAATTACCCGCGTTGACCTCTACTCCGGCTTTTCTGATGGTTTCGATTTCCTCGGCAAGCAGGCACGGATCGACCGCGCAGCCGTTTCCGATAACATTCATGCAATTTTTTGACATGATCCCTGACGGAACCAGGTGAAGGACGGTTTTATCACCGTTCACTACGAGCGTATGGCCTGCGTTTGCGCCTCCATGGAATCTCACCACGACATCCATCCTGGAAGACAGCATATCCACTATCTTCCCCTTGCCTTCGTCGCCCCATTGAGCGCCTAATATAATGTAATTCGACATGTTTTCACCCGCTTTATTTAATCTTATATTTGCTGTTCAGACGCGCTGCCAGGCATATATATGTCATGCGCCATGCCTTCCCTGATAGAAAGTGCCGAAACCACTTCGACCTCCGCGACCCTGTGTAGCTCTTCGATCGAACGCGCGCCCGCCGTCGACATTGACGATTTTATTTTCGCGACGGTTTCCGGAAGGTTATTATCGAGCTTTCCCGCATATTCAACGAAACCTTCGACGCCTTCAACGAATTTTGCCTGATAATAGCGGATGCTTTTCCATTCGCGCGCCCGCGCCGAACCCTCTCCCCAGTACGGCTTCATTATTCTGTTGTTGATCTCGATTTTTTCGGTGGGCGATTCTTCCATGCGGGCGAAATACCTTCCCATCATGACGTAATCGACACCAAGCGCGAGCGCCATGACTATGTCCTTCGCAGTATTGATGCCGCCATCGGCCGCCACGGGTATGTATTTTCCAGTTTTTTCGAAAAACGCGTCACGCGCCGAGCACACTTCGATGACCGCCGTTGCCAGGCCGCGGCCGGTGCCTTTCTGTTCCTGCGTTATGCAAATCGAACCGCTTCCCATCCCGACTTTAACGGCTGCCGCGCCGCATTCGGCTAGAAATAAATAGCCCGAAGCCGTGACCACGTTTCCGCCGATAACGGGAAGCGACGGGTAATTAGATCCGATCCATCTGATCGCATCCTCCTGAAACGCCGAATGGCCGTCGGATGAATCTATTGCGACGACGTCGACGCCGGCTTCGACCAGCGCAGGCACCCTGTCGCGGAAATCGTGAGTGTTGATCGCGGCAGCGGCGATCAGGCGCTTTTTTTCATCGACAAGTTCGAACGGATTGTCCAGATGTTCGCGTATATCTTTTCTAAAAACCAGGTATAGAAGCCTGTCTTCGCGATCGACCACCGGCAGTACCGGCTGGTGGCTTTCGATCAAAAGCGCGTTGGCGGCCTTCAGATCGGACAGATCGACGCCGGCTTCTATTTTTTCACGACGGATCATCCGCTCGGACACCTTCATTCCGCCATGTATCGACACGTCGTAATCGTTCCTGCCGATCATCCCCAGCAGACTGTTATTTTCGTCGACGATTGGAAATATCGAATATCCGGTCCGCTCCGACTGTTTCTGCAATTCTTCGATTTTCATATCAGGCATTATGGTTTCAGGCGTTACGAATCCCGCCTTATAATTTTTGATTTTTTTAATCATATCGGCCTGGGATGCTATCGCCTGGGAGCAGTAAATGAACGCCGCGCCGCCCTTGCGTGCAAGTTCGATCCCCATGCGCTCGCCCGAAACCGACTGCATCGCCGCCGCGACCATGGGGATATTGAGCGTGTATTTTTTTTCGCCGCCGGCTGAATATACTAACGGTGTTTTAAGCGATACCGCGTCGGCGGAACAATCCTTTGCGGTCATACCCGGCAGAAGCCTGAACTCGAGAAGCGTTTTTGAAGGCTCGTAAATAATCCTGTTAGCCATTTTTATATAAACTCCCTTCCGTTCCTTTTTTATTTTTATCGATTTATTCCGGGACGGTTCTCAATTCACCGCCAGCACCGGTATTCCCGCTATTTTTATCTCATCCGCGCCAAAACTCTTTTCGCAATAATGGCAGCGAACCATTATCGGATTTCTGGCCTCGACATAAAAACACGTCGTTACGGGCTCAGTGTTCGTTATGCATTTATGGTTCTGGCAGACTATTATCGCCGAAAGTTTTTCAGGTATGTTGACTTCGCTTTTTTTTACCACTTCGAAGTTCCTGATTATTGAAATATTCGCGTCCGGGGCTATCAGAGCGATCCGATCCACCTCATCGCCCGATAATTCACGGTTCTCTATTTTGATCAGGTCCTTTTTCGCGAATTTTCGGCTGGCTAGATTAACGCCGACCATCACGACATCGGAATCCTTCAATTTCAATATGTTCAGAACTTTCATCGCCTTGCCGGCGGGAATGTGATCTATTACTGTTCCATCCTTTATGGCGTCAACCTTCAATTGTTTCATCATTGCGCTCCTTCCAGTAATATCGATATTATAGCCTGCCTTATGTAAACGCCATTCTCGGCCTGATCGAAGTAATACGCGTAAGGCGTCACGTCGACTCCGCAGTCTATTTCGTTCACCCGCGGAAGCGGATGAAGTATCTTGAAGTTATTTTTGACGTTTTTCAGCATTTCAGGCTTCAGCACATATGAATTTTTGACTTTTTCATATTCTTCGATGTCGACGAAACGCTCGCGTTGTATGCGCGTTACATACATAATATCAAGCGCCGGTATAACTTCTTCGATCTCCGCGCATTCGTTATATTTGATTTTCTTCCTGTCGAGTTCATCCCGAAATTTCTTCGGAAGCCTCAGGTGCCGGGGCGATATGAAATAAAATTCCGGCGCGAAATGAGACATCGCGTCGACGAGTGAATGGACCGCACGGCCGTATTTAAGGTCGCCGACGATGGCTATGGTTTTGTTCTCAATACCGGCCTGCGTCTTTTTAATAGAATAAAGGTCCAAAAGCGCCTGCGAAGGATGCTGATTCGCGCCGTCACCCGCGTTTATCACCGGTATTCCGGCGATTTCGGCGGCATATCTTACAGAGCCTTCTATGGCGGAGCGTATTACCATTATGTTGGAATAGCGGCTTATCGTCTTGATAGTATCGGCGAATGATTCGCCCTTTTCCATCGATGTTCCTGCGCTGCCGGACATTGTGATGGTTTTACCCGAAAGTTTTTTCATGGCCGTTTCGAACGAAAATCGCGTCCGTGTGGACGGTTCGAAAAATAATATCGACATTATGCTGTCGGGAAATTTCGGCCGCATTTCGCTTTTTTCAATTTTTTCAGCGGCATTTAGAAAATTCAAAATCTCTTTTTTCGTCATGTCGCGTATGGAAATCAAGTGTTTCAACTTTCTCCTCCTTAAAAATTACATTTTATATCTCATTTGCACTGATTTTTTATTCTATCGATATATCCGTTCCATGCGGCGCTCCTGTACTCACCTGCATTTTTCGAATAATCGCCGCTTTTGTATATTCCCCGGCCGACAATGATCATATCGGCGCCGCCGCGCACCGCCTCGCCGGCCGGAACGTAAGTCTGTCCGAGCGTATCGCCGCCCTTTTCAAGTCCTACGCCGGGCATCAGCAATAAAAACCCGGCCGGTATTTTCTTCTTAAGTTTCGATATTTTTTCGGCATTTTCGCCGAAGCCGATGAAGCCGGAAACGCTCGACGGATTGGCGCGGCCGATATCGATTACCCTTCGCGTATATGCTTGGTTAATGAGATTTTCCTTCGAAGACATCGCCGCGAGCAGAAACGAGCTTTTATCGTTAATTCCGTCAAAAAGACCGTTTAATATGGATTCTCCGGCTATCATGTGGACCGTGACAAAATCCGACCACCCGGATATTTTATATATTCCGCCGCGATACTGCATCCTTACGGTGTTTCCGATGTCGGCGAATTTCCGGTCCTCGAGCACCATGAATCTGTACTTCTCAGAGCGTTCGCGCAATCTTTCAGGAAAGTCCGCGTCGTAATCCGAAATTATGTCCACGTGAGTTTTTAACATCGCAATGTGCGGCGCGGTCCTGTCGAGTATTTCGAAAAAATCCTTCTGGTTTTCTACGTCGAGCGAGAGCACGAGATTCGTTTCCTTTCTTTCGATCGTTTCGAGCAGATCCCTTGTCATTTTATTCGCGACCGGCGCGCTTTCCGCTTTGTCTTCGCCTTCCGTATTCATATTTTTTATGAAATTCTCCACTTCGTTTTTCAGTTCCGATCCGATTTTTCCATGGCTGAAAAGCACTTCAGCCATTTCAACCGCCGTCACGACGCTGTGGAGATTATAACCTTTTCCGGCGAGATATTTCGCTCCGTCATGGCTGCGGTCGACAATTACAACTATATCGCTTACGCCGACGCCCTCTGATTCAAGCTGATCTATAGTTTCGATCTTGCTTTCTCCGGTCGTTATCACATCGTCGATCACCAGGCATTTAGAATTTTTCGCTATGCGGCCGATCACGTTTTTAGCGGTGCCGTATGATTTTTCTTCTTTTCTGATATAAATCAGCGGAATGTTGAGCTTCTGTGAAATTACGGCCGAAAGAGGCAGCGCCGTATAAGGAATGCCCGTCAGAACTTCGAAGCCGAGGCCTTTTATTTTATCGATCAGCAACATGACTGCCATTTCAACGATTTCAGGATACGACACGATATCGCGCAGGTCGATATAAAATGGCGATATTATTCCGCTTTTCAGCGTGAATTTTCCGAATTTCACGGCATTAATTTCGCTTAATTTCAAGATGAATTTTTCAACCGCAGTATTCACTTTTTTCACTCCGTTTCATATATTTCAATTTGATTTTTATTTTCTTCCGGCTGATTTATTTTTTCATTTTTCATAACTATTATTATTCAGAGCTATTTTCGCGATAACATATTTTCCCATTTATAACGGTCAGAACATTTTTACCTTTTACTTCAAGCCCGTCAAACGGTGAAAACTTCGCCTTCGACCGGAAACGCTTCGCGTCGATTCGCCAGTTTCTGTTCATGTCCACCAGCGCTATATCGGCGAAATAACCCTCGCGTATCTCGCCGCGCCGGTCGAAACCGAATATCTGCGCCGGTCGTTCCGCGGTAAGCCGTGAAACCGTTTCAAGTTCCAGCCGCTTTTCGTTCACTTCGTTTGTAAGAAGCGCAAGCGTGGTTTCCAGCCCCGGAAATCCCGAGGGCGCTTTTTCATACGGCAGGGCTTTTTCTTCCAATGAGTGGGGCGCGTGGTCCGAGCCTATCGTGTCCGCCGTCCCATCGTAAATGGCCTCGTACAGGGCTCGATTGTCCCGGCGCGGTCTCAGCGGAGGGTTGATCTTACCGATATTACCAATATTTTTCATAATCGATTCGTCCAGCAGAAGATGATGCGGCGTGATCTCACAGTATACTTTCGCGGTTTTCCTGAATTTTTTTATCAATTCGATTTCTTCGGCGGTCGAAACATGCGTTAAATAAAGAGCAGCTCCCGTGTCACGGGCGAGCGCGAGCGCGAGTCGCGTACCTTTGACGGCGCATTCACGATTTCTGATCCGCCCGTGGCATGCCGCAGATTTTTCAATGCACGCCTTTGAATATTTTTCCAGTTCGCCGGAGAGTTCCGAGTGGACCGCAATTATCTTTTCATGATTTGCGGCAAGCGCAAAAATTTCCGCGTATTGTTTTTTCATATCTTCCGGCCGGCAGATCGCGTCCGAAAAGAAAATCTTGATGCCTGCGACCATGGGGCTCAATTCGTCATCGCATAAAATCGCTTCGGTATTTGAAATGTTTTTCCAGTCAACGCCGATTAAAAACTTGTGATTGAGCGGCGATACGCGCGACTCATCGATTTTCATCTCGAGGGTGGCGCGGCAATCGGTGGGAGGAAGAGTATTAGGCATATCTATTATTGAGCTCACTCCGCCGGAAGCGGCGGCGCGGGAACAGCTCGTCCAGTCTTCTTTATAGGACATATCGAGCCCGCGGACATGAACGTGCGGGTCTATCAAACCGGCGATGGCGGTTAATCCACGGGCGTCTATGACTTCGGCCGCTTCGAAATCCGCCATATTTTTTTTACGGTCTTCCTCACACCCGGAGGCCTGAATTATTTTTTTGATTATTCCGCCGCCGATCGAAATATCGGACAATTTGCCCTTCAGCAGGCAATTTTTAATGAGTAGCTCCACAGAAGAATTCCTTCGCCCCGGAAGCATCACGCCTGTATGCCCCGAATTCGCTGAGAAGGCCCACCGCTCGTTTATTCAATACCGGCCCCTCAACGCACACCCGCAGCCCGATCGGATCCATGGCGCACTGGCCGCATATCCCGATCGCGCATTTCATATAACGCTCGACTAATATTTCGCATGGAATACCGTCCGAGGCATCCATGACCTTCTTTAACATGATCTCGGGTCCGGCCGCATATATCATGTCCGGCCGCTCTTTCTTTAAAATATCGCGCATGGCATCCAAGACCGTGCCGCGGGCGCCGAGGCTTCCGTCATCCGTCATAATGACCGGCCTGATGCCTGTCTTTTCAAATTCATTCACGCACATCGCTTCGCTTCCCGTCTTAAACCCCGTCACCGCCGTTACAGTATTGTTCCGCTCGATCAATCTTCCGGCCAAAAAAAATAGAGGCGGGACACCGCACCCGCCTCCTGTTATTAAACACCTTTTTCCTTCCGGTATCGTAAAAGTGCTGCCGTAAGGCCCTCTTATCGACACCATGTCTCCGGGTTTAAGGGCCGAAAGTTTGCCGGTGAACTCTCCGACTATTTTCATCGTTACGCCAAACGACGAGCCGTCGCACGAAGATATCGAAAAAGGTTTCTCTCCGTTTTCCAGATCCGACAGCATTATAAATTGTCCCGGTCCGGATTTGATTTTATGCTTGAAAATGAAGGTTATAGTTTTTTCGTTTTCATATATCACGTCCATGATCTTTAACGTGAATCTTTTTTCTTTCATCTGCTCACTTCGCTCCGGTTATTTAATTCTTTTAACTTCGCCGATGTTTTCATATCCCGCTTCGTTTAAAAATTTTACTATTTCACGGTTGACCTTTTTAAAAATTTCGATTCCCCTGTAAAAGACACCGGCGCCTATCCCTGCAAGGGTGGCGCCGGCCATTTTTATTTCTATCACATCTTTTCCGCTTATCACTCCGCCCATTCCGATTATGGGAATTTTAACGCAGGAACTCGCTTCGTAAATCAGTTTCTGCGCCACGGGCTTGAGGCAGGGGCCCGATACCCCGCCGAATTTGTTGGCGAGCACGGGCCGTTTCAGTTTTATATCTATAAGCATGCCGGGCCCGAGCGAATTTATCATTGAAAGCGCGTCCGCGCCTGCATTTTGAGCGGCCATCGCGATTTCTTTAATGCTGAGAACGTTAGGTGAAAGTTTGGCGATCACCGGCCGCTCGGAAACGGACTTCACTGATTTGACTATTTTATAAACGCTGTCCTTCGACGCCGAAAGCGGAACTCCGAACTCGTCGAGCACATTCGGGCATGACAGGTTTAATTCGATGAAATCGGCCTTTGATTTGTTGACGTAAGACGCGAGTTCATAAAATTCTTCGGGCGAAGTGCCAAAAACACTTGCTATGACAGGGGATTCGATGCGTTTCTTGAAATCGCGGACTTCTTCAAGCCCTTCTTTTATTCCAGGATTGCATAGTCCCATGGCGTTGATCATGCCTCCTTCGAAGCATGCCGTAACCGGATTATTGTGGCCTTTGCGGGGTTTCAAACTCAGCGATTTAGTGGTGAGAAGACCGGCCCCGCAATTCGCGGCCCGGGCAAGGCTGCCTGAAGAGATTCCCATTATACCCGCGGGAAGAACGAGGGGGGAAGCGAGAGTATAACCTAGAAAATCAATCATTAATTTTTTAGACATATGCGCCGCCTGTTTTTAATCTGGCCGCCATACGAGCTACTCGATTCGGGGTCAATATACACAATGAAAATGGGTTTGTCAAGTTTTTTTTATAAAAAGTTTTTATAACCCTTATGCCAAACTCTAACGAAAATGGGGCATTATAATCAATCATAACTCATCTCTTGTCTATTTAGTTATTTATGATTCATATATTGCAGGATAATATTCATAAAAATCAAGAAGAACGTCTTTCTTATTTAACCGCCTTCTGCGATTTTTCCGTCGCTCTTTCTGTAATATACCTTTGGGATGCCTTAAGCAATATGGAAAAAATGTCACCCATTTTTATGCAATTTGCATATTTAATAATTCAGCAATAATTGCCAGTAAAAATTTTAATTTTTTTTGAATTATGTTATAATGGTGCCGAGCATTATTTAAAGGACAGATAAGTTATGAATTTTATAAAAAAATTACTTAAAATAATAATAATAGCCGTTTTGCTGCTGATAACAACGTGTGTTATCTTTATATATTATGAATATACGGTGCTTATGAAAGTACCTGCGACAAGGCTTGGCTCCGGAATGTATTACGAAAGGATGCCGGAGGATGAAAATCACCGATACATAGACCTTCCGCTCGATCACAAAGACCCGGGTTCAAAAAAATTCAGGGGATTTTATATTTTAAATCCCGGATTCAAAATGGGCTCCGAAGTAGTTTTTTTTCTTACCGATGGACAGATGCAGCTGGTCGGTACGAACCCTGACTTTTCTTTTTTCAGTTCCGTTATCGGCGGGACACGCTCTTATGTTCTAATCGGCGTTCGCGGGCACTCTCCGATCTTATTTCCCGAAGTATATAACTCCGGCGGCTCCCTTAATTATAAAGCGGCGATGAATCTTTACGGTTCCGATCAGCAGATCGAAGACATAGAGTG
>MGFH01000194.1:734-7533 GCA_001791795.1 Candidatus Wallbacteria bacterium GWC2_49_35 | reverse complement strand
CGCCGTCATCATGGCCTCGGCCGTCGTCTTTAAAGTGTTGACGCGTATCGAGATCCTGGGCGCGTTGTTGTTCGATTCGCATATCTTGATGGCGTTGAGTTTTCCGAACTGGGCGGTAAGGCGTTCGATCAGCCAGACGGGATGCGAAAGGTGGAGCGCCAGTTTGACGTTTTCCGCCTCGTTCTCGAATTTGATTAGCCGCTCGGCGTGCTCGCATACGTTGCGCAGGACGGCGTTGACGAAACTCGAAGAGCCGACGGGGCCGTAAGATTTCGCCAGTTTGACGGATTCATCGACCGCGCTGTAGTTGGGGACTTTGTCCAGGTATATGATCTGGTAGACCCCGAGGCGAAGCGAGAGAAGCAGCCACTTGTTGAGCCTGGCGAATTTCTCCTTATGCTCGATGAACTGAAGTATGATGTAATCGAGGGTGTTCTGGTGGCGTATTACGCCGTACACCAGCTGTATCGCGAAATTCTTGTCGAGCGTATTGAATACGTTCTTCTGGATAATGTCGTCAATGACGATATTCGAGTATGCGAGCTGAGTTTCGACCTGATACAATATGCGTATGGCGCATTCCCGGGCATTAATCATAAATTACAACCTCATTATAAAACGTTCACTAAATAAGCCGTAAAGTTTTATCGAAAAATAAAACTAAAACAACTCAAGTTTTATATCGGCCGTAATTTTAATTAATTTAATGTTATGCTGCCGTTAATTTTATAACCTCGCAAAAACGAGTCGCAGCTTTGCATATTGCGTGAAGCTAACTGGAGGGTTTTTATTTTAAGGGCTTCGTTTCCGCCGCAGGCTATCACGAGCCCCTTTTTTTCGTCCGCGATAATGACGGAGCCGGGAGGCATGCCGTGACCGAAGTATTCGCGGGCTACCGCGGCCTCATGAATTTTCACGGTATCGGAGCCTATCGCCGTAAAGGCGCATGGCCACGAATAAAGTCCGCGAACGAGGTCGGATATTTTTTTAGCGCTCAGATTCCAATCGATCTTGCCCATCGATTTTTCTATTTTTTTAAAATACGTGGCGTCGCTTTCCAACTGCGGGCGGCGTTCGGCCTTTCCGGCCTCGATAAGTCCGGCGGCTTCGCACAGAAGTTCGGCGCCAATTAAAGAAAGGCTGTCATGCAACATCTCGGCGTTGTCGGTTTCTTTTATGTCGATGCGTTTCTGCAGAATTATATCGCCCGCGTCGAGCTGCTTGACCAGATAAATTATGCTGACCCCCGTGACGGTCTCGCCGTTGACGAGCGCCCACTGGTAAGGGGCCACGCCCCTGTATTTCGGAAGCAGCGACGGATGCACGTTTATGATTTTGTCCTTGAAAGCGGCGAGCATCGCGTCGCCGATGATCTTGCCATAGGCCACCACGGCCAGCAATTCAGCCCCGGACGATCTCATGATCTCCAGAGTTTCGGCGGTGTTGAATTTTTCAGGCTGGTAGACTGGAATGCCAAGCTCGAGCGCGGCGGTCTTTACCGGAGGCGGCTTCAATTTAAGCTGCCTGCCGGAAGGCTGGTCAGGATTGGTTATTACGCCGCAGATTTTATGTTGTTTCGAAGCGGCGAGCGATCTGAGCGAAGGCACGGAGAAATCGGGTGTGCCCAGAAAAAATATTCTCATTTGGCTTTGAGCACCGCTACTTTCATTCCGGCTTTTTTCAGCTGTTTTTCGATCAGCAGCTTATCTTTATCCTGAAGTTTGTCTATGAAAAGAGTTCCGAAGAGATGGTCGCATTCGTGCTGAATGACGCGTGCCTCGAGACCGGAGACCTCTTTTTCGAATTTATATCCGTCAAGGCCGTAAGCCCTGAATTTGATAGTAGCGGGCCTGATGATCTCGGCGGTTATGTCGGGAACCGAAAGGCAGCCTTCTTCGTAAGCCGCCGTCTGCTCCGACCAGAAAATTATTTCAGGATTTATGAGCACCACTGAGCCGTTTCCGGCGTCGTAAACCACGAGCCGCAGCGATATTCCGATCTGAGGGGCGGCGAGCCCTATGCCGGGCGCCTTGTACATGGTTTGTATCATATTTTCAGCCAGCTGCGCGTACTGAGAAAACGGCTTCGCGCAGTCGCCGGCTTTTTGCCGCAGCACCTTGTCGGTACATACGAATATCGGCAGAATTGTCATCACTGATCTCCTGAATTAAAAAAAGTTAATAAGTGTTATTCGGCGAAACATCGACCGCTATTTTAACACATTGTTTTTTATTTGTAAAACTATATTTTTTGAGAATGTCGAAAAGACTGTCCCGTATTTCTTCTTCGGAACCGGCGTAAATAAAGAGATTATACCTGTATATGTTCTGGATCTTCGGTATGAGCGACGGCGCTGGGCCGCTGATCTTTATACGCCCGCCGGCGCCGAGCGCGCTCACGCGGATGGCGATCTCCTCCGCCATCTTCGCCGCGGTCTCGAGCAGCAGGGTTTCTTCGCCGTGGGCAAAGCTGATCTTGACCATCCTGCTGAACGGAGGATAAAAGAGCGAGCGTCTTATTTCGGACTCGTTCGCGTAAAAAGAGGTGAAATCGCTAGCCGCGGCGCATGTGATGGCGTAGTTGTCGGGGTTATACGTCTGTATGACGCATTCGCCCTCCAGCTCGCCGCGCCCGGTGCGTCCGGTGACCTGGCACAATATCTGAAAAGTTCGCTCGGAGGCGAACATATCGGGCATATTCAGCATGGTGTCGGCGGATATGACGCCCACCAGCGTGATGTTATGAAAATCAAAACCCTTGGCTATCATCTGCGTGCCTATAAGTACGTCGGTCTTTTTCTTCGAAAAATCGTCGAGAATTTTCGAACTTATCTTCTTATTGGTCAGAACGTCCGAATCGAGCCGCGCCACGCGCGCATCGGGAAATTTATTGCGGAACTCCTCCTCGACCTTCTCAGTGCCGGCGCCGAAGAAACGGATGTAAGGGCTTTCGCATTTCGGGCATTTGACCGGGACCTTCTTAACCGCCGGACAGTAATGGCAGAGCAGTTTCTGTTCCTGCATGTGGAAGGTCATCGACACCTCGCAATCGTCGCATTTAATGACGTGGCCGCACGCGCGGCATAAAACGAATGTGCTGTGGCCGCGCCTGTTGAGAAAAAGCAGGCTCTGCTGGCGCTTCGCAAGGCGGTCGTTGATCTTCTCTGTTAAAAGCGCCGAGAACATCGATTTATTTTTATTGACGGTGAATTCCTTGCCCATATCGACTATATGGCATGACGGCATTGGCCTGTTCTCGACGCGCTTTAATATCTTTATCAGCGGCGGATACTTCGCGTCGGTCTTCTCTTCCATCACGGCATGGTAAGTGTCGATCGAAGGCGTCGCGGTACCCGAGACCAGTACGCCGTTATTTATTTTAAGACGCATCCTGGCGACCTCGCGGGCGTCGTACTTGATGCCCGAGTCCTGCTTATAGGATGAATCGTGCTCCTCGTCGATGATCACGCAGCCGAGATGCTCGAAAGGCGCGAATATGGCCGAGCGTGCGCCGAGAAGTATTTTGACCCTGCCGTCGGCGATCTGTGAATAGATCGTATCCTTCTGGGATTTGGTGACAAGCGAATGCCAGATGGCAAGACCCTCTTCGAAAGCCTTCTGGTACCTGTGCTTCAGATGCTCGGTAAGGGCGATCTCGGGCACCAGGACTATCGCCGATTTTCCGGCTTCTATCGTTTTTTTGATTATCTCTATATACACTTCAGTCTTACCAGAACCGGTGACGCCGAATATCAGGCTTTCGTGATATTGTTCCATGGCGACGTGGTGCGTAACGTTTTCGATCGCGGCCTTCTGTTCGTCGGTGAAAATGATGCCTCTGTCGTCGCCCAGGTTATAAACGAGCGGGCCGGCCTTTTCATATTCGAACTTCTGCGGGTTGAACGATTTAACGGCGTATTTGAGATTGACGAGTTTATTAAGCGAGTTTTTGATCGTCGCACGCGTGGACAGCAGGCACTTTTCGATATTTTTAATATCGGACGCGCCCGAATTATATAAAAACTGAATTATGAGTTTTTCGTTCTTCGTAACGGCCGGGTCTTTGAGTGATGCGAAAACGTCGGCGCCGCGGTTGAAATCGAAGTACTGCTCGACCTTTCCGGTCTGGTAGGTGAGCGAGGGCGGGAATATCATTTCAAGCGCCATTCCCTGCGCGCAAAGGTATTTGAACGATATCATCTCCGAAAGTTTGATAAGGTCTTCGGGCAGCGGCGCGCCTTCCATGACGTCGTAGATCGGCTTGATGAGGGCCGGATCGTAATCGCATTTATCCGAGCATTCGACGACGAACGCCGCGACGGGGTCGGCCTGGTTTTTCATATTGACGAAAACCCTGCTGCCGCGGGATATCATTCCTTCGTATTTTTCGGGGACCTTATATGTATAAAGCTGGTCTACGGGGATGGGGACGGCTACTTTGCAATACATTTTTATTTAAGTTTCTTTCCGTTTCTCGTTTTTATTTTTTTCGCCATAAGCGCGCCTGCGCGGTCTAATATGATACGGGCGCATTCGGCCTTCGAAGCCTTTTCAAAATCGTCCGGGGCGTTTTCCGAGCCCTTTTCGATGACTGTTATTTTATTGTAATCGGAGGCGAAGCCGGTATCTTTCGTTGAAACGTCGTTCAAAACGATCATATCCATCGATTTGACCTTCATTTTTCTGACGGCGTTGGCGAGGTGGTTGTTGTCCTCGGCGGCGAAGCCGACGACTAACTGCCCTTTCTTAAGAACCGAAGCTGCTTCAAGAATATCTTCGGTCGCTTCCAGCCTCAGGCCGGCGTTATCGATAATATCTTTTTTAGCGGCCTTTTTGCCGAGCTTTTCGATGAACCTGAAATCGCAGGGCGCGGCGGCCGATATAAGAACGTCTGCGTCAGCGAAATTTTCGATGACGGCGTCAAGCATTTCTTTAGTGGTGACCACGTCGATCTTGCTGTACACGCCTTCGGGCGGCGCGATGGCGACGGGCCCGCTTATGAGCGTTACGCGCGCGCCGATCTTTACGGCTTCGGCCGCAAGAGCGTATCCCATGCGCCCGGTCGACGGATTGGTCAAAAACCTCACGCTGTCGATAAATTCGCGGGTGGGGCCGGCGGTGATCACTACGCTTTTATTACGAAGCGGATGGACTTTAGCCGCAGGCGATTTAACGGACGCAGCCGCGGTGATTTTCGAGCATGAAGCCGCGCCGCGCGCACTATCGCCGGTTAATTCAGCGATCTTCGCGATGATGTCTTCGACGGGCGCCATGCGGCCGCGGCCGGTCGTTCCGCAGGCGAGGTAACCTTCAGCCGGCTCTATTATATTATAATTCTTTAATTTGCGAAGTTTATTTAAATTCTCTATTAAAATGGGGTTTTCGTACATCGCCGTATTCATCGCGGGCGCGATCAGAACGGGCTTTCTGCTGCAGGCGGCGATTATCGTGGTGACGGCGTCGTCGGCTATGCCGCAGGCGATCTTGGATATGAGGTTGTAAGTGGCCGGCGCGGCCACCAGGATATCGCACCAGTCGGTAAGCGCGATGTGCGCGATCACGGCGTTATCGTCGAAAAGGTCGGTCACGACCTCGTTTCTTGAAAGCGATTTGAACGGCACGGGCGTGACTATCTTTTGAGCGTCGGCCGTCATGGCGGTCACTATCTCGTGGCCGGCCTGCTTTAATTTCGACACCAGATCGAGCGATTTATAGACGGCGATCGATGAAGATACGCACAGAAGGATCTTTGAAATTGCAATCACCCTTAATCCGGAACGCGGAATTTACGCGCGGGCCGAAGCGTTATTCATGTGGTCTTCGATTATGCCTTCGCACTCGCCGACGGCCTGCTCCAGGTCGATGTTTTTAACGATGTAATCGTACGTCGAAGACATTTCGATCTCCTGGATGGCGTTGTGAATGCGCTTTTCGATGACCTCGACGGAATCGGTGTGGCGCTTTAAAAGCCGCTGCCTGAGTTCGTCGGTCGAAGGCGGGGCTATGAATATCAGAACGGCGTCGTGATAGTTTTTCTTGATGTTCTGCGCGCCCTTCGTGTCTATATCGAGAAGCACGTTGATGCCTTTAGCGAGCGCGCTTTCGATCTGGGACCTGAGCGTACCGTAATAATTGTCGTGGACCTTCGCATGTTCGATAAAAGCGCCCTCGGATATGAGTTTTTCGAACTCTGCTACGGTCGTGAATATATATTCGCGCCCTTCGATCTCGCCCTCGCGGATATGGCGCGTCGTCATGGATATTGAATAAATTATGGAGTCTTTGAATTTATCGAGTATAGCGTGCGCTATAGTGCTTTTGCCGACGCCCGAGGGCCCCGAAACTACATACAGCCTTGCCATATCACTCATCTTCTCCGTCGGCGCCGTCTTTGGCGGCGTCATCGGAGGACGCTTCTTCGAAAGCGTCTTCCTTCTCGAACTTGACTTCTTTATCGAGGAGGCGGCCGGCGGAGGTTTCGGGCTGGACCGCCGAGAGGACCACGTGATTTGAATCGGTTATTATTATCGCGCGCGTGCGCCTGCCGTGGGTGGCGTCGATGAGCATGCCGCGCTCGCGGGCGTCTTCTTTGAGACGCTTCATGGGAGCCGAATCGGGGCTGACTATCGCGATGATCCTGTTCGAAAGAACTATGTTTCCAAAGCCGACGTTGAGAAGTTTGATGTTCAAATTAATTCTCCTTAAAAACCGATAATTTAATATTCAATAAATTTAATATTTAAAATTTGGGCCGCAGGCCGACTATTTCGAGGGAGCGGGCGCCGGGACTGCCGGCGAAA
>MGFH01000194.1:0-718 GCA_001791795.1 Candidatus Wallbacteria bacterium GWC2_49_35 | reverse complement strand
AGCGTTTCGAGGCGGTCGGTCACTTTGTGGTAGTTGGGGTTCGAGCCGTATTCGTCCTCGATGAAAAGGAAAGCGGGAACGCCGGCGGTGGCGAACGAAACGTGGTCGCTGCCCCAGAGGCTGTATGACATGGTGATCTTCAATTTTCCGACTTCTTTCGCGGCAGCCAGAAAGTTATCGACGAACGGGTGGAACTCCTGTTTGGTCTGCCACATCGAGGAAATGGGAGCGACCTTATCGAAGCCGATCATATCGAGATTGACCATGCCGAGCACGTTCTTTATTTCGCCGCTCGCCTTGAGCTGGGCGACGTAAGCTTTGCTTCCGCGCAGGCCGAGTTCTTCGCCGGCGAAAAGGACGAATCTGACCTTATCGGCGAAGGGATATTTCGAAATGATATTAGCCACTTCCATGGCGCCCGATGAGCCGCTGGCGTTGTCGTCGGCGCCGGGAGCGTTCGTCGCGGCGGAAGGCGACGTCGAATCGAGATGGCCGCCCACTACGTAAAATTTATTGGCTTTACCGGCCGGGACCGATTTTTTCTGAGCGACGACGTTATACTGCTTCTTGCCGCCGTCGGTATATTCGACGATTTTCGCTTCGAAACCGAGTTTTGTAAATTCTTCGACAGCGAAATTTGCCGCGTCGAGGTAGCCCTGCGAGTAAGAGTATCTGGTTTTGAAATTTTCGAAAGTTTTGATATAGCCTTTGAGCCTTT
>MGFH01000193.1 GCA_001791795.1 Candidatus Wallbacteria bacterium GWC2_49_35 | reverse complement strand
AGGTTATTGCCAGGTCTATCGAAACCCCGGAGCTCACGCTCCGGGGTTTCGTCTATTTATAAATAACTGAAAATATAAATCATTGTATTAATTAAGCCGGATTTACAATATTGTACTGCCTTCTTTGCTTGTTGTTTTATAAGATCAGAAACGGACGCCGATTTCTTTTTCTATCATTTCTTTCTGGGCCAGCAAAGTATTTTTTTCCTGAGGATGGTAATAACAAAGCCTGTCGAAAATTTCACCTATGTTCTCATACTCTTTTTTATTAACATAAAAATCGATCAGATGAAGATTTGCCGCAACGTTTTCAGGACGCTTTTTAAGAAATTCTTTGCACAGTTTGTATAATGCATTGAAGTCTCCGGCGCACTTCGCCTCCTGTACGCTTTTGTAAAATATAGTGAATTCCTCCATTTGAGCCAGGAGCTTTTCGGTTTCGACCGCACCGCCCTGTTCACGCTTATATGATCCGTCTCTATTTTTTTGTTTTAAACGTTCACCCAAAAAGGCCATATCTACCCCCATTATATTTTTTTATTAAAGCACTAGCATTTATCGTGCCCTTCATGAGGCCGTCGATATTCTTTGTTTTCAGGACAATATAACAGTTTGCGCTATCGCTTATTGTAATAACCTACAGACCGTGTTGTATTATTCAACACTTTCTTTATTTGTAATTTAAATTTTCTAATAGAGTTAAAAGCCCTTTTATGATATAATTTTATTTGCTTTTATTATTATGTTTTATATTTTGATTTATTGTGTTCAAGGATTTGAAAGTTATTGGAGTGAACTTTTTATGTGCGACATACCTCTTCTTCGATTGAATGAGATAAGGAATCTATCCTCCATATTTTAAAAGAAAAATTGTCTTTCGATGATATCGCTCAAAAATTTTTCGGAACACGATTGAACAATCGCAGCAGCGTTATTGCCGATTGTCGGCAGAAAAAATTATAAGGGAAGTTTTTGATGAATAAAACCGACTTTTCAAAATTGTTCACTGAATTCTTTGAAAGCGAAAAAACCGGCGGACTGATTTTAATTATTTCGACGGTTTTCTCTTTACTGGCGGCTAACCTGTTTATCGGCCAGGGCTATATTGATTTCTGGCATAAATACGTAGATCTTTCTTTTTTCGGGCTCGAACTGAAATATTCTATCCAGCATTGGATAAACGACGGCCTGGTAACCGTTTTCTTTCTTTTGATCGGGCTCGAGATCGAAAGAGAGTTGTACGCCGGCGAACTTTCGTCTTTTCAGAAAGCCTCGCTGCCGGTCGTTGCGGCTATAGGCGGCATGGCCGCTCCCGCGTTGATCCATTTATTCTTTAATTATTCCACGCCTTTCCAGGCGGGCATGGGAATTCCCATGGCCACTGATATCGCTTTCGCGCTCGGCGTTCTTTCTTTGATCGGCGGAGCCGTTCCGCTTTCGCTTAAGATTTTTTTGACGGCTTTCGCTATCATCGACGATCTCGGCGCCATTCTGATGATAGCCGTATTTTATTCGAAAGGCCTTTCAACGGCCTATTTAGCCATGGCCGCGGCAGTTTTTGCTCTGCTTATAGTTCTTAACAGGCTTAAGGTCAGAGCCGTTGTTCCGTATCTGCTAATGGGAATAATTATGTGGTATTTCATGCTCAAATCCGGAGTCCACGCTACCATAACAGGCGTTCTGCTGGCTTTCGCAATACCGTTCGCAGCCGACGGCTCGCAGTGCCCCTCTTTGAGGCTTCAGCATTATCTTCATAAGCCGGTGGCTTTTTTCATACTTCCTCTCTTCGCGGCTGCGAATACGGCGATATCGATAGGCGGCGGAAATTTTTCCACGCTGCTTTCCGCCAATTCCACAGGCATAATTTTGGGATTGTTTCTTGGGAAACCGCTCGGAGTGCTGGCGATGTCCTTTGCTTTCGTGTCTCTTAAAATTTGCAGGCTTCCCGGCGATTTGACGTGGAAACACGTTCTGGGGGCCGGGCTGCTTGGCGGCATCGGCTTTACGATGTCGATTTTCATCGCGAACCTGGCATTCGCCGATCCTTCGCTTATACAGAGCTCAATACTCGCCATCATCGCGGCTTCTTTATTATCGGGCCTGACTGGTTTCGCGTTTTTTAAATTTATCGATTGAAACTTCAGCCGGACTTGAAGAATTCAAATCAGCCGTGTGTGCCGCTACCTTATAAAAGGTCAGTTCTTGTAATGGCCTTCCGCCATATCTTTTTCAAACAATTCTTTCTGCGCGTTCAAGAATTGTTTTTCGTCAGGATAATAAATGCAAAGCCTGTCGATGAGTTCGCATATTTTTTCATATTCGCCTTTATACGCGTACATATCGATAAGATTTAAATGCGCGATGATGTTTTTAGGGTGTTTTTTCAGGAAATCTATGCAAAGCGAATAGAGCCTCGAAAAATTACGCCTTGATTTGGCGGTTCGGGCCTGCTGATAAAAAACAGAAAATTCATCTAATTGCGTTAAAATCGGATTGAGTTTCTGGGCATTCATAGGCATTCACCCGGCCTGCATCGGCAAATTGAATTATCTTTTCATTTCTTTAATTAAGTACTTCCTTTAAAACGTAAAGCATATACCATGCCGTTAAAACAGGCCTTTTTATTGCATTATTTCCGGAAAAACAACATGTTATTAAAAATATTCGGGGATTTCCCAACGCAAAGTGAGGTAAATTCCAACGGTTTTTGATTTAGAACTGTATTATTCGGCGATAACGAGTTTTCTGAATAAGTTGTACTTAAAAGCGCGAAGGGAATGAACTTTTTTGTCCATTCCCTTCGCTTGAATAAGAGTGATTTATTTTGATTTATATATTATTTGACGCTGTCAAATGTCAGCGTGACGCCGGATTCAACGGGCATTCTTGCGGTCGAACCGTCTGCCGCCTCGATGGTTATGAAGTAATAAACGGGGTTTCTAAGATCGAGGCCTTCGATAGTCGCCGTATAAGTGCCGTATGCGCGATCCGCGGCAGCCTGTCTGAAAGGGCCTTTTGCGTCTTCGGCATAATGCACGGTTATCTTTTCAGGATTCAGCCTGCGTTTGGTTTCGACCTTGAAACTGACGGCGAGAGCGCCGGGGCCTAAAGCTCTGGTTGATACGCTGTCTTCTTTTACCTGTATCGGATCGGCCATGACAAGGCTTGTTACGCAATGTATCGCGCCGTTCGCGGTTATGATGCCGCGGCAGTCGTAACCTTTAACGATATGGTTGGGAAGTATTTTTCTATAAATGCCGAGGGCCTCTTCGTCGGTCGGTTTGCCGTAGACGGGAACCATTACGAGGTTGTTCACGAAAACTGAATTGGTATGGCTGTAAGAGGTTCCGTCATATTTGGGCATTGGAATGCGCGTCACGATGAATTTTTCGCCCATGCCGTTGGTTTCGTTTTCGAGGGTTTTTGCGTTTTCGTTGAGTATGTCGAAATTGCCGGCGGCTCCGTCAGCGGGGGTAGCGTAATAGCCGACGATAAAATTGCGGTCGTCGAGCAGCTTCGAGAACATATCGACATGGCCCGTGCCGTCGCGTTTCATCTTTTTAAGAAGTATTACTTTTTTTATGCCGAAATAATCGCTCATATATTTTTCGAGGTCGGCTTTGGTCATGTTAGGATCTCCGCCTTCGCTCGGATCGAATACGACATCGGTCAGAATTGCCACGCCGTGGCCGTCTGTCTGGAAATTGCCGCCGGGAAGTATAAGTTTGCACGGATGGACCTTTACGTTAAGCATCTGTCCGATAGTCGCGGGGAATTTGTCGTCGTTAGGGCGCGGCCTGTTATAAAGGCAGTCTACTATTTCGCGTTTTTTCGCTTCGGTGTGGATGAAGAAGGGCCCGAAATCGCGTATCCATACGCTGTCGAGCGACGCCGGGACTATCGTGATATTTTCGCCGTTAGCGCCGGCCGATACCAGACGGTCTTTGAGCCCGGACTGGTTGTAGCTTGAAGCGCCCAGGAACACTTTTGCGTGTTTGCTCGAATCGACTATGAGTTTGGTGAGCAGATCGCTGTAGCCGGCCCACGAAAAGCAGATGCCTTCGCATTTTTCGAATTCTGCGGGCATCCAGAAAGAGCCTTCGGGTTTTTTGAGCCTTTTATGTAAAAACGGCCTGTATTTGTTTTCGAGATATTTGCCTGATTTGATTACCTCGCGCTCCTGCGCGGTGAGAGAATGAGGAAGCGGTTTTGCGTCGCCGGCCGCTAAAGAAGGACCCGCCGTCAGCGCGCCGAACGCGAACGATACACCTAGAGCCATCGCCATCAGTCTGTTTTTGATCATACTTGATACCCCTTACTTATATTTATTTTAGAACAATGGAATGATGCTGTTATTATTTTTTGTCATTATATTATAATATATAAATTTAAAAGAGTCAATGAAAAAGTCAATAAAAAGTGGAGATTCGAATGTTATTTTTTTATGTTTTGTATAAAAAAACATGGGGCGTTTTGAATTACGCCCCTGTTTAAATATTTTTAATGGTCTATAGAAATTAAGGATTTTTATCAGGCTTTATTGTCTGATTCGCCGGCATTCTCATCGTTGTCTTCCTCGCCGAAGCGTAAAACCGATTCAGTCTCGATTTTCTGCATTATTTTGATGACAGCGCCGATAAAAGCTTCCGGCCGCGGCGGACAGCCGGGGATATAAACGTCGACGGGTATAATGGAATCGATTCCCTGTACGGTGGCGTAATTGTCGTAAAAACCGCCGGACGAAGCGCATGCGCCCATGGCGATGACCCATTTAGGCTCTAGCATTTGATCGTATATGGTCTTGAGTATCGGCGCGAGCTTATGAGAGACCGTTCCGGCGACTATAAGAAGATCGGCCTGGCGGGGGGAGAACCTGACGATTTCGGCCCCGAAGCGTGAGGTATCGTAGTGTGAAGCCATAGACGCCATATATTCGATAGCGCAGCAGGCGGTGCCGAAAGGCATCGGATAAAGCGCATATTTACGGGCCCAGTTGACGACTTCGCTTATTTTAGTGGTAAGGATGCTGTCGCCGAAGGTGGTTTCTAGTCCCATTCGAACACCCCTTTTTTTGCTGCGTAGTAAAGGCCGAACAGCAGGACCGCGGCGAAAAAGAACATCGCTGCGAGCCCTTCGAAGCCGAGCGTTTTAAACGAGACGGCCCATGGGAAAATGAATATCGCTTCTACGTCGAATAATATGAAAAGCATCGCGACTACTATGAAGCGTACGTAGAGTCTGTCGGAGTAAGAATCTTCATTTTCGTTTATCGCGAACCCGCATTCGTATGCGGCGCTTTTGCGGGCGTCCGGGCGCTTGGGCCCCAGAAGATAATCGGCCGTGATCAGTATGAACGGCACGAGGGCCGCGAAGATCATCGTCATCAGAAGCGGTATGTAACTTGTCGAATCATGCATAATATGAACCAGCCTGTCTGTTTGGCCGTGGCGGCCGGAAAATTTTGGCGCGCCGCGTTTTGTTTTATGGTAACATTATATAAAATATGTCTTTGGTTGTCAACAAAATTTAAAAACCGGGTTGTAAAAAAGCGTTCAGCGGGGGGACCCGAACACTCAGCATCCGGTCGTCAGCTCCCGGATCTTTTGAATAAGTTCTTCCGCCTTGTAGGGTTTGGATATGTATTCATTCGCCCCGTGCATAAAGCATTGGTTTATGTCTTCGTTCATCGCGCAGGCCGTTATGGCCAGTATCGGGACTTTTTTGCCGTTCTCGAATTCCCGGATCTTTTCCATGGCTTCGAATCCGCTCATCACGGGCATTTTTATGTCCATGAGCACGGCGTCGTATTCTTTCTTGGGGAAAAGTTCCACGGCTTCAGCGCCGTTAGAGGCCATGTCGAAATTCCATCCCTCCTGCGAAAGCACCTTTCCTATGAGCGCCTGGTTTACCGCTTCGTCTTCGGCTATAAGCAGGTTGAGGACACGCGGCATATCGGAGCGCTTCTTCCGGGCGGCCGCCGCTTCGTCTTCGGGCGGCCGGGACTTCGCGGCCTTAAGTTTGATTTCAAATGAAAAAACGCTGCCCTTGCGCGGCTCGCTCGCTATAAGTATTTCCGAGCCCATCGCCTCGAGCATTTTTTTTACTATGGCCAGGCCCAGACCTGTGCCCTGATACTTTTTGGTGTGAGATGAATCTACCTGATAAAATATATTGAAGATATGGCCGATTTTGTCCGCCGGAATTCCTATGCCGGTATCCGTTACGCTTAATTTTACGATCTGGTCTTCCGCTGTGCGGCCTGTGAGCGCCGCCCTTACGGTTACGGAACCCTTGTCTGTAAATTTTATAGCGTTTCCGACCAGATTGACAAGTATCTGGTTCAGCTTTTGAGCGTCGCCGATCAGTCTGGGACTTATCGACGGGTCGATCTCGTGAATCAGAGTTATCTTTTTGCTCAGAGCGGACTTGTGCAGCCCCGCCGTGATTTCGTTTATAAGATCGGGCAGGCAGAAAACCCTGTTTTCGACCATTATACCCTTGCTTTCGATCTTGGATATGTCCAGCAGGTCGTTGATGATCGACAGCAGCGTGTTGGCCGATTCCGTCACGTAATCGAGATACTGCCGCTCCGTTTCTTTGAGCTCGCACAGCGAAAGCAAATTAGAAAAACCTAATATTGAATTCATGGGGGTCCGCAGTTCGTGGCTCATATTGGCGAGAAACTCGCTCTTGGCCTGATTGGCCCTTTCGGCCTCGTCGCGGGCGCATATGATCGCATCCCTGGCTTTGCGGCTTTCGGTGATATCCCTGATGATGAATAGATTATATTTTTTACCCTTCAATTCGTAGAACGAAACTCGCAGTTCACACAGGAACGTCGCGCCGTCAAGCCGCAGGCCCATGGTTTGCAGGCTGAAAGGAGCTCCGCTGTTTTCCTGTATACGCTTAATGTAAAGCTCGACGGCTTCGCGGGATTCGGGCGGCAGCATGTCGAGCACCGGTTTTGATTTCAGCACTTCGCTTTCGGCGCAGCCGAACATTTTAAGGCAGGCATGATTCGCCATTACGATCCTGCCTTCCGCCGAGGCGACTATGGCGTCGACCGACGCGTCGAAAGTTGCGCGCAATTTAGCTTCGCTTTCCTCATGCGCTTCGACGCGCAATTTTAATTCACGTACGCCCCGGGCAACCATCATCCGCAGCATTCCGATGAATATCAGAAGCAAGACGGTCGTCGCCGCGAGTATCAGTACCGTTAACTTTAATCCGCCGTGTTCCGCGGAGGCGTATTCGAGAAGATCTATAAACAGCCCGTTTTTAAGGTTGTTTTCAGTGGAATTAAGCGGCTCGAGGCTGTTGACGCCCGCACTTACCGTTTTTCCGGCCATGGCGGGCCGGTCTCCGTTAAAATACAAAAAAGAGAGCGCCAATAAAATTACAAAAACAGATGATATGGATATGAGTCGTTTTATATTTCGCATGGCGCTATTATAAAACAACATCCTTCAAATGTCAATAATGGTTTAGAACTGCAGAGCGCCGTTTTGAGCGTTAAAACTTAAAATAGTTTTAATAATTATGAATAATGCCGATATAATGTTTATGAATGATAATGGTCATGACTTTCACTACCTGCCCGGATTATCTGAAAGGCCTGCCGTTACGCTCCTGGCGGCGGCGGCTTTCGCGGTTTTCATGCTGAACGGCCCTTTGTATGCCGCCGTTTATTATTATCAGGACGATACGGGAAAGGTCCATATAACCGACAGCCCGGCTCATAAAGGATACCGGGTTATAATTCCTTCGGTCAAGGAGCAGATGGCCATATCCGACGGCGCGCCGTCGGCCGGCAAAAAATCCGGGAGGATAAAGGATCCCGATGGAGAAATAAAGGCGAGCATAAAAAACACCAGGTTTTATGACGTCGATGACAGCAAGTTCGCTCCCATAATATCAAAACACTCTACAGCAAACAATCTTCCTTATAACCTCGTAAAAGCCATCATCAAGGCCGAATCTGACTTCAACCCGTCCTGCACTTCACGCGCCGGCGCCATGGGTCTCATGCAGCTGATGCCGAAGACCGCAAAGATCGTCGGAGTGAATAACGCTTACGATCCCGACGAAAACGTCATGGGCGGAACGAGATACTTCCGCAAGATGCTCGACACTTTCAACGACATATCGCTCGCACTGGCGGCATATAACGCCGGCCCGACCACGGTCATAAGGAACGGGCGCAAGATACCCGCGATCAAAGAAACGCAGAACTACGTTAAAAAAGTCAAATTTTATTTCACTATGTTCGAGCGCAACGGAGGCGCGTTCAGCGACTGCGAAAAGGACAACCGGGAGGCGATAGCGCTTTACCGGAGCGGCGAGATAAAAAAGGCCGTCGGCGAGTTTAAAAAGGTCATCAGGACGTCTCCGCAATACGCTCCAGCATTTTACAATCTTGGCTATATTTACTCCCAGGAAGGCGAATACACAAGGGCCATCGACATGTATAAGCAGGCAATAAAGATCGATCCATACTTGAAGGCGGCTTATTACAACCTCGCCATAACTCTGGAGCGAAGAGGCCTTCTGGAAATGGCCATGGCGACCTGGAGCGCTTATATTTCGTACGAGACCGACGCAGATAAAATAGTTGAGGCAAGAAAATATATCGACGAACTGCGCGACTATATCAGTTCGAACGGCATTTAGGAATTTAGCCGATCCCGCCGATAAAATATTTCACGGATCCCCTCTTGCGGAGGTTCGCGGCCTGAATGCCCGCAGGCCTCCGTTTTAATTTATCTGAATTCCGGCCTTGTTATCTTGTCGCGGATATTGACTATATCGACGAATTAAAGTATAATAGGCGCGGTAAATTAATCTTATTATAATTCGTGGTGATTCAATGAAATTATATGAAAATAAGGCTTTCAGAGCTCCGCTTCATGCCTTTTTACTTCTGTCGTTCCTGTCGTTTTTTTTGTCAGCTGCGCCTCCCGCCGCCGCCGATGGGTTGAAATCCATCGTCATCGCTCAGAAAGGCGACGTCGTATCCCTGAATCCGCTTCTGACGTCCGATTACGCGTCTTCGGCGGTTTATCACCGAATATTCAACAGCCTTCTTAAATACGACGAGAATATGAAGATCATCTGCTCGCTCGCCGACGAGTACGCGATAACCCTCAACCATTATATTACTCTCGATACAGCAGAGATCGCCGATGACGGGCTGGCGAAATTTGAAGCCGCCTGCAGGGAGATTCTCGCATCGAACCCTCTGCCAGACTATATCAGCTCCGACGAGTTCAAAAAACTCGACATCGGCTTTTCGCGGGCCGGCAAAAACGCAATATTGATAAGGCTTAATATATTCTGCATACCGTTGTGTAAATTGTTCGAAGCGAAGGCGGGGCTTCCCATCGCGAAGACGGAATACAAACCCGAATTTATCCTGAGCCTGAAAAAAGGCGTTTTATGGCATGACGACACGCCGTTCGGCGCTGACGATGTTATCTTCACCTACGAAACCGTATCGCAGATAAAGAAGATCCCTGCCTTCGACAGTTACAACATCAGCGCGATAGAGTCGGTCGAAAAAACGAAGGACGGAGGCGTGAAGATAATTTTCAAATATCCTACGCCGCGCGCCTTCGAGGCGCTTCAAATGCCTATACTTCCTCGCCACAAGCTCTACGGCCAGGATATTTTCAACGCGCGGTTCAATATGATGCCTCTTGGCACGGGACCTTTCAAATTCGTCGAGCGTGCCTTCGAAGATTATATAATTCTTTCGCGCAACGATAAATATTTCGGCGGGGCGCCTGACATAGAAAAGATCATTTACCGGATAATTCCTAACGAATCGATAATGTTTTTAGAGCTGCTTCAGGGCAATATAGATATAATGCAGCTCAAGCCCGACCAGTTCGTCAAATTCACCGACACGCCCGAGTTCGAGAAGCGTTTCGTCAAGATCAAATATCCCGAGCGCGAATACACCTACGTCGGCTGGAACCTCAAAAACCGCATATTCGCTGACGAAGCTGTGCGCGCGGCCATAAGTTACGCTATCGATAAGAATGCGCTCATAGAAAAGACGCTTTACAATCTTGGCCAGATAAGCGACGGCCCTTTTTATCCGTCATCGTGGGCGTCGAACCCTTCGATCAAAAATATGCCTTACGACGTCGAGGCGGCGAAAAAAACTCTTTCAGGCGCAGGCTGGAGCCAAGGCGCTGACGGCGTTCTCGAAAAAAAATTCGACGTCAGCTCTTTTTTCGGATACGACGACACGGTCGAAGTGCAGAAGCTCGAGTTCGGCCTGCTGATTAACGCCGGCAACAAGGACCGCGAGCTGTGCGCGAAATTCATAGCCGCTGAGCTCAAGAAGATCGGCATTAAGGTTAACGTAGATACGCTCGAATGGAAGGATTTCATCAAACTGATAGACAGCACGGCCTTCGATGCGTTCATACTCACATGGTCGTTAGGATACGACCCCGACATATCGAGCATATGGCATTCCTCGAATATACCCGATATGAAGCGCGGAAAATTCGGCCTGAACTCGATATCATACAACAACCCGGAAGTCGATAAGCTTCTCGACGAGGCGCGCCAGACGATAGACCAGAACCAGCGGATCAAGAGTTATCACCGCATTCACGAGATCATAATGAAAGAACAGCCTTATTGTTTTCTATATATTGCCGATACCTTATATGCGGTGGCGCGTAAGATCGGGAACGCAAGGCCCTCGCAGGCGGGAATTTTCAACAATATGGAAAAATGGAAAATAGAGAAATAAGAATTGCATCAAAAATGAATACTGCCATACTGGAAAGGTCGGCTGGCCCCGCGGCTGAAACTGCCGCTTGCCGCGCCGGCGAAAAAAAACTTCTCGAAATAAGCGGACTCACGGTCGCCTTCAATAAAAACGGCCGCCGCGGAGTCGTGCTGGACGATATCAGCCTGAATATTCCGCGCGGCAGGATCGTAGGGCTTGTCGGCGAAAGCGGCTGCGGCAAAACGGTTCTGGGCAGCACCATAATCGGCCTGCTTCCCGAGCGCGGCGCAGAGATCGTTTCCGGCGAGGTCAATTTCCACGGCGGCGGCGGGGGCGAAAAAGAGAATTTACTGACGCTTAACTACCACGGCATGAAAAAATACCGCGGTTCGAAGATATCCATGATATTCCAGGAGCCGATGTCGTCGCTCAACCCCGTATATACGGTCGGAAGCCAGATAGACGAGACCATCAGGAATAAAAACCGCGACCTCACCAGGGCCGGGATCGCCGCAAGAACGGTCGAGATCCTGTCGAAGGCCGGAATGCCTGACCCGGCTCGCGTTTACTCGATGTATCCGCATCAGCTGTCGGGAGGAATGCGCCAGAGAGTGGTCATAGCCATTGCCCTGGCCAATAATCCCGATCTTATAATAGCGGACGAACCCACGACTGCTCTCGACATAACCGTTTCAGAGCAGATACTGTTCCTGCTTTACAACATACGCGAAAAATTCGACTCGTCGATAATACTTATCACGCACGATCTGAGCGTCGTGGCTAACGTGTGCGACGATATATACGTCATGTACCGCGGCACGATCGCGGAATGCGGCCGCGCGCGCGACGTCTTCGCCGCGCCGAGAAATCCTTACACCATTGGCCTTATGGAGTCGCTTCCCGAGGCGGGCGCGCATAAAAAACCGCTTCACGTCATTCGCGGCAGCGTGCCTTCGATCTTCACCGCGATAGAGGGCTGCAAATTCAGGGAACGCTGCGATAAGGCGGCCGCGATATGCGCGACGCCGCCGCCTCTGAAATCGGCCGGTGAAACTCATTATTACAGATGCCACTTCTGATGCCGCCATTCTGGTATTAATTTAAAAAAGCGAAATTACATAAAAATAAAAACAAAAATAAAATTCCACGGACCCGATGCGGCCGGTGGAATTTTATTCGTGCGATTTATATCTATGGTATTCCATCGAACGGAGCGGCTGACATCTTTTGCGCCGTCCGTCGATTAACTAACGCTTTATATCGATGTATTTTCGGTTGACTATTCTTTCGGCTATCCTGTTGCCGTTTTCGACGATCGAACGCTCGTCGAAGGTTTTAAGCACGCCTTTTTCCACGATTATTTTTCCGTTGGTTATATTGTAATTGACGCGGTGGTTGAAGCCTGCGAAGAGTATCGACGAGAGCGGGTCGTGCAGAGCGCCTACGTAGCCTATCGAATCGAGGTCGTACATTATGATATCGGCAGCTTTGCCAGCGGCGATTTCGCCCGAGGTGTTGAAATCGAGTATCCTGGCGCCGTGCTGGCAGCCCATTTTAAAAACGTCGAAGGCGGGCATCGAAGAAACGCCCGTGCCCACGCGGTGTACCAGAAGCGCCATGCGCAGCTCGCCGAGCATGTCGGAAGAGTCGTTCGAGGCGGAGCCGTCGACTGCAATGCCGACCGGTACCCCGTGGGCGAGCATTTTAGGCACCGGAGCTATGCCGGAGCCCAGGCGGAGGTTCGAAGACGGGCAGTGCGCCACGCCCGTGCCGAGTTTTCCCATGCGCTCTATTTCGGCGTCGTTGACGTAGATGGAGTGCGCGAACCACACGTCGGGGCCGAGCCAGCCGACCGATTCCATGAAATCGACGGGGCGCAGTTTATATACCTTCAGGCAGTAATCGTCCTCGTCGTTGGTCTCGCACAGGTGCGTGTGCATCTTGACTTTTTTAGTGCGGGCGAATTTGGCGGTTTCTTCGAGCAGTTTCGGCGTCACCGAGAACGGCGAGCAGGGCGCGAGAGCGACCTTGCGCATGGAATGTTTCGAAGTGTCGTGATACTTATTTATGAGCCTTTCGCAGTCGAGCATGATATCTTCTTCGGTCTGCACGACCGAATCGGGCGGAAGGCCGCCGTCTTTTTTAGAGCGCGACATGGAGCCGCGCGTCGCGTGGAAGCGCATTCCGATCTGTTCGGCGGCCGCGAACTGCGTGTCTATGAAGCGTTCGCCGCCCTTCGGGAATACGTAATGATGGTCGGTGGTGGCCGTGCAGCCGGTGAGGGCGAGTTCGCCGAGCGCCGCGAGCGTGCTCCAGCGGACCCATTCCTCGTCGAGAAGCGCCCATACGTCGTAGAGGTCTATCAGCCAGTCGAATAATTTCTCGTCCTGCATCTTGGGAATATTGCGCGTGAATATCTGGTAGAAGTGGTGGTGCGTGTTCACGAAACCCGGCAGCACGAGATTATGCGCGGCGTCGATGAGTTTGTATTCGCCGGAGGCGGCGAGGTTTTCTATTTCGCCGGACTCTTCCTTCGTGTATATCTTTTTGATCTCGTTGCCCTCGATCAAAAGCGAAGCGTCTTTAAGCACGGTGTTTTTAGCGTCGAGCAAAGCCATGGCATAAGCGTTTTTGATTATGATCCCCTTCGTCATTATGTCACTCCTTTAATTTGATGAATAAATAAATTGTCTATAATTAATAAAGTTTTAGTTTATTTAACGCCGGCGGGAGAAGGAGCCGGTTTGTTTTTCTCGGATGCGCCGCCTGTTTTTTCGGCCTCCGCCTGTTTTTTATTCTGCGGGCCTTTCAGCCGCCTTTCTATGAGATCTATTTTAAAGGTCGCGATATTGGTTGATTCGCCGGTTTTGTCGAGCTCCACCGATTTTTTGTACTCTGCAATGCTTTCGTCGTATTTTTTCAGTTTCGCCAGCGCGTCGGCGTAATTACGCCTGAATACGGGGTTCGCCGGCTCAAGTTCTATGGCTTTTTTATAATGTTCGACGGCATCGTCGCACCGTGATGTGTCGGCCAGGCATTTGGCGAGATTGTTTATGGCGATGGCGTAGTCGGGCTTGAGTTCCACGGCTTTTCTGAAGCAGGAAACGGCCTCGCCGGCCAGCAGCTTTTCGTCGTAAAGCACGCCGAGATTGTTATAGACCTTCGCCTGGGAGTTGTCAAGCTCGATGGAATTGATGAAGCACGCCATTTTCATTATGCGGTCTTCGCTGGTTTCGCCTTTTTCGAACCACTCGGACGCTTTCAGCTGGCGGATATCGCCTATCTGGCGGCGCTTCTGCTTTATTAGTTCGAGCACTTTTTCCCCCGCGGTCTTGGCGACGAATCCGGCCTGTTTGAGGTCGTTTCCGCAGGCGGGACAGAAGTTGATGTCGAACTTGTTCGCGGCGTCTTCGCTCCTGGGAACTTTCAGGCCGCATTTAGAGCAGAGCTTGTAAAGGTCGGCCCCGTGGCAGGCCGTTACGGCCGATAGCGCGAGGGCGGCCGTAAACATGCATAAAACTATTGCCGCCGCTGTTGTTTTGAATTTCAAAATTACCATCTCCATTATCGTTATTCGTTAGCTTATGATTTGATTTTAACTATATCAGCCTGTTTTTGCAGTAATTGCACTGCGCGTTTTCGGTCACGTTGAAAAGCGTGAGCTCGGAGCCGCAGTAAGGGCAGCGCATGTCGCTTCCGTATTTTTTCTGTACCGCTTCCCAGTTCTTTTTGAATTTCGCGTAATGATATTTCCTTTTTCTTTCCTGGTACCATTCTTTGATGCGCGAGAATAGTCCCGGATTTTGCGGGCCGGGGTTTCTGCTGTATTCAAAGTTTCCGCCGGCGTCCTGTGAATATGTGTTGATGCGGTCGTAATAGGTGCCGCCGCCGGAGCCGCCCGTGCCGAAGCGTTTGCGCTTATAGAACTGATAAAGGAGCCAGATCAGAAAGATCACGCTGAGGCCGATCTTGGAAAACAAAAGCGACAGGAGGTAATTGAACGCCGAAAATATCATGTAAAGTGTGAAAAGTAAAATTAAGATGTTTATGATTTTAGGGTCCATAATTGAATTATTATACCAGAAACAGGGCGAAATGTAAATGGTAACTTTACGCGACTTAAAGATTTATGATCGCGGCGTTGACCGCTTGATTTATTTTTAAAAATGAAGACGCTTAATTAAATTCAAAATTTTACCGATTATTATAAAAAGCCGGCTTTAATTCGAGCCGGCCCTCAATAATTCGGGGGTGTTATATAAATGAATGAAAAAGAGCGTTCCGAACTGGATATGATGGCCCAGCGATTCGGCCTGAGCCTTTCAGAAGAGGAGATCGGGCGTATTTTGAACGGCATCAGAAAAAAAACGATCGAAAAATATCTATAAAACGGAGAGTGTCACATGATAAAAAAGATCGACGGCCAGGCTTTCGCCGACAAACAATTTCGCGATAAAATGCTGGAGCTTATCGAAAAAAATTACGACAGGGTGGTAAAAAAACTAAACATTAAATAGGGCCCGCGCCGCGAGTGTGACCGGGAAGCGCTTATATTATGAGCCGTTTATAAAAAAGAGAGATGAAGACGCAAATAGTTTCATCTCTCTTTTAAGTTATAGCGTTTATATGAAACCGGCGCCGAGGCCGGATCTTTTTAATTATTTAAGCGTGAACGAGCAGGCTATCCATTCGCTCTTTTGCGCGACCCTGCGGCTTTTGAATCCGCGTTTTTCGAATTCACGTCTCACTTCTTCATACTGGCTTTCGAGTATCCCGGAGATGATAACGACCGCCTTCGGCCTCATGAATTCCTTTAGTTTTTCGGGCAATTTCAAAACGGCGTCCTTTAAGATGTTGCATATTATGACGTCGCATTTCCTGAGTAGAAGCTCATCCCGAATTTTGCCTCGGAAGCTGAGGAGATTTCCGTAAAAAGCCTTCACCGTGTCTTCGCATTTGTTCAGTTTGATATTTTCGCGGGCAATTCTCACGGCGTATTTATCGTTATCGGTGCCTACGATGAGCGAGGCGCCCAGCAGTTTTGCGGCTATAGCGAGTATCGCCGTGCCCGTTCCGACGTCGAAGACGATGTCGTCTTTTTTTATGGTCTCTTCGAGCAGTTTGACGCACAGCTCGGTCGTTTCGTGGTGACCCGTGCCGAAAGCCATGCCCGGCTCTATGAATATGGGAAGCTGCGAGCGCGAAGGCTTGTAATTCTCCCAGTTGGGAGTCACTATGATCTTTTTGCCGAGCTTTTTCGGGGAGAAGAACTTTTTCCAGGAGTTGGCCCAATCTTCTTCGTCGACGGTAAATTCGCTGAAACCGATATTGCCGGCGCCTCCGATTATGGCTGTATCCGATTTTATTCTTTTTTTGAGCGACTCGATATTTTTAGAAGCGCCCGATTCGCTGAAGTAGGCTATTATTAGATTGCGGCCGCCGGCGAGTTCTTTTATCTCGACGCCTCCCGAGGAATAAAAGGTATATAAAATGGCGAGTATCTGTTCGTTCTGGATGACGTCGCAGTCGATAGTGACCGCGGTCCATTTTTTAGGCGGTTGCGGTTTTAATTCGGGCAATGTGATTTTCCTTTCGTCAATTTAATGGTTTTGGCGGGCGGATCAGAGGAATTCGACGCCGTTTATATGCCTGGCTATTTTTTCGAGCCAGTATTTTAATTTCGGATTGGCGGTGCTTTCCTTGAGCGCGTTGATATAATCGAGCTGGTCGGACCACCATTCGATGATAAGAAGGGCGACCCAGCGGCAGTCGCCTTCGCCCGCTACTCTGAATTGAGAGATCAATAATTTAAGCATTTTTTCATCTCTGATGGGCTTCGCCTCGCTGATAAAATTGAGTTTTTCTTTTTCGTCGAGCGACAGGAATATGTTGAGCTTCTCTTCCATCGCGGCTTCGCTCGATGGCGCCGGCTGAGTTTTTTTATGATGCATTTCCGGTCGGTCGGTTTGAACAGGTTCTGACGCCGAAGGCTGATCGGAGGCGGCGGGGAAAGGCTTTCCGCTAAGCCTGGCGTAGAGTTCGCGAAGTATGTGATTTTTGGACATGGCTATGACCGACATTATCCTGTCGGCGGCGGCAGGGTTGTTTTCCGCATGGTTCGAGATGAGTTCGGCCCTGGAATCGCATCCGGACTTCAATACGCCGGTGATGAAGTTTTTGGTCTGCGAGTTGTAACCGTCGAAATTTTCGTTCATGTATAAACTTAAAATGCCTTCAAAAAATTCGGGCGCCTTGAGTTTTTCGAGCATGGCGGAATCGTCGTTGGCGATCGCGTGCTCGATCATATTTATTATGACCTCGGGCTGCGTCATCGACAAAAGCATCTGCAGAGCGTCTTTTTTCAGTTCATCGCCGAGGTCGCCCGGGGAGCTCGAGGAGCCGAGGCATTTGAGCAGCGACTGGGAGATGATTCCCTGAAAGCCGTTTATAAGCTGGCCGGTCCAGTACTTTATGTCGGGGTTCGAGTGCGAGTAAAATTCGAATATGGAAGGTACCAGGTACTCGGGCACTTCGGAAAGCTTCCTGTACGCTTCGTTGCGGACCGGCCAGTGTGCGTCGGAGAAACACTCGAACAGTTCGGGCATGAGTTCGACGGCCGCGTCATGGCTGAGCGCCTGGATAAGTGTTATTTTTTCTTTCTTATCGATGGTGGCGAATATCTTTTTTATTTCCGCGCGGGCGGACTTGCCTGTGCTGCCGAGCGTGATAAGCGCCCAGTAGCGCATGTTGTCGTCTTTACTTTTTTCGAGTATCTGCAGCAGCGAAGGAGCGGCCGCGACGCCGTACTTTTCGAGAAGAGAAGAAGCGTGCTTTCTAACCAGCCAGATCTTGTCGTTGAGGGCGTCTATCAGCAGAGGGATCACGCTTTCGTTCATTGTTTCGGTGAGGGCCGAAAGCGTGAAAAATTTAAGTTCGGTGTCGGCTTTCTGAGCGATATTTGAAATATAGGCGACCGCGTCTTTGCCCATGACCTTGCTCATGAGTTTTATGGAAAGAAATTTCGCGTCGGACGATCCGGTTTCGAGGACTTTTTTTAATATAGGCAGTGAGCTCTTTCCCTTTTTTTCGAGGATCTCCGAAACCTGAGCGCGCACCAGCCATGAATCGTCGGAGAATGCGTCGCAGAGAGCGTCCAGCGCCTCTTCGTCCTCGATCTCGCCGAGGGCTGCGGCCGCGAAATAACGCATGTCGCGTTTTTCGGACTTGAGCATTTTCTTGAAGTACTCGATCGCGCCTCTGCCGAGGATGCCGCCGAGCACCTTTACCGACCAATACCTGACGTCCTCGCTTCCGGCGGAAAAAGCAGCTTTGAGGTAGGGCACTACCAGCTCGCCCATCTTGACCAGCACGTTTGAAGCCTCGCGGCGTATCAGCCACGATTCGTCGGAGAAGCAGCCGATAAGGGTGTTGATGCTCTCTTTCGTTTTGCAGGTTTCGAAAGCTCTGATTATAAATACTTTATATTGCGAAGGGATATTCGAGGAATTCAAAAGCGTTATGAGCGCCGTGGTCGCCTGATGGCCGATCATTCCGAACGTTCGGATGCTCCAGTAGAGCGAGTCTTCGTCGAGCGACTGCGAGAGGAAAACGGTCTGTGAAACTATGGGGACGGCCTTTTCGCCGAGGCTGGCTATGGCTTCGGACGCGAGTTTTCTGACCATCCATTTCGGATGGCCGAAAAACTGTATGAGCGATATGACCGCTTCGGAAGAAGCCGACTGACGGAGCTTTTCGATCTGCAGTTTGACGTCGTCGGTTACCGGCTCGTTGTTCCGGAGCGCTTTGGCGGTCCTTCCAGACCCGGCCGCCTTATCGGCCTGCTGATCGCCGGCCTGGGGAGTTTCTCCCGGCGGGTTCTGCCGGCCCTTGCCGCCCCTTATATCGTCGATCGTTCGGCCGCTTTTTATCACAACCAGTTTGCCGTCTTTAAAAACTTTTTCGGCCATAAAACACCCTGCTTTTTTGCGCTCTTATTATAATTATTAAACATTGAACCGCGTTCGCGGTTATATGCTCTAACGTACAAAAGTTCCCTAAATAATTATAGCATAAAAACTTTTATAATGATAACCGCGAATTCAATTATTCTTTATTTTCGTCGCCGTCCACGGTTAGTTCTTCGTCTTTGACCTCGCGCGCGGCCCTTTCCAATTTGCGCCAGTAGCGTTTAGCGAAGTAATAGAGCGCCGCGGCGGCGCCGAAAGCTATGCCTGAAAATCTGAACATTTTTTATTTCCCGGAATTTTAAAATTCCCGTATTCAACTAAATTTATCCGCGGCAGGATGCGGTCTTATTTCGAAGGCTTGTCCTTTTCGAGGTGCTGCTTGCCTTTTCCATATTCGGTGGTGTAGAAACCGCCGGCCTTGTAAATGACGGCCGATGGATGCAGGACGCGTCTCATTTCGGTTCCGCAGTTTTCGCAGTTAGGGTGCGGCTCTTTCGACGTGTGTTTGTAAACTTCCTTCGTGTTTTTGCATTTCTCACATTTATATTCGTATAGCGGCATTGTGGGTATCCTCCATAATTCGGTTGTGCGATGTTAGTTACAGTAATTTCATACCTTCGTCCTTGCCCATTTTTTTGCGGCGTGCCCTGACGGTATAAAGGAAAGTTTCGACGGTTTTGCATAGCAGTTCGATGGATTCTTTTTTTCCGCTGATCTGGTGGCGCTGCATTTTTTCGGTTACGGCCATTGTCTGGCCCCAGGTTTCCTCGGTGCCGGTCGAAAGCAGCTCGACGCCCTTGATGTTGTCGTAACTGATTATGACCTCGCTGTGAAAGACTCTATCGTGGACGATCGCGAAGTTATCGATGCCGATGAGGAAAACGTATTTTTCCTCCTTGTTTTTAAGCGCCGCCACCACGCAGTAAACGGCCCATGCTATAAGAGCGATGGCAAGAAGTATCGGGCCGGGAAGCGGCCAGAAAAAGTATAAGTTCAAAATTGCCACCAGCACTAAAATGCCGGCGCCGATGAAGGGAAACGTGCGCTTGAGAAAATCGACCGTCGGCGCGTCGTCGACCTTCCATTCAACGCGGTAGCTGCCGTCGGCCTCTTCGGTATATGAAACGCTGGTTCCGGAATAATCGATGTCGTCGGTTTTTAGCAGGCGCTTTTTCAGCAGGGCGCCGGCGTCCTCGAAACCCTCGAGTTTTTCAACGCTTTGAGGTTTGGTTTCTTCGCTCATGATGATCCGCCTTTCTATATGTAATAAATTTCCTTAGATTTTTTCCAGTTTGGTTTTCGCCATTTTTTTATGACGGGCTTGACGCGCCTTCGCGCCGGGATCAATTTCCAAATTCCATCTTGAAATAATGTATGGTTTCGCGCAGGCCCTCGAGTATGCTGTAGTGAGGGCGGAAATTGTAGGTCTTGTTCAGCAGGGCGTTGTCTATTATCGAGCGGTCGAGCTCGCCCGGGCGTTTGGGGAGATATTCAGGTTTTTTATCGAAGCCCATGATCTCGGCCATTATTGCAAAAAGCCTGTTCACCGAAGTGCCTTCGGCGGTCGAGACGTTGACCTCCATGTGCGCGGGCTTGGTGAGAGCGATGCGGTTGGCTTCGGCGACGTCTTTGACATAGACGTAGTCGCGGACGGCTGAGCCGTCGCCGAATATTTTCGGGACTTTGCCCGCGATCATCAGTTTGGAAAAAATGGCCACCACTCCGGCTTCGCCGTGAGGGTCCTGGCGCGGGCCGAAGACGTTCGAATAACGGAGCGTGGTGTAATCGATGCCTGCGCCGGAACAGATGGCGCGCACGTAGTGCTCGCCGGCGAGTTTGGAGATCGCGTATGGCGAAAGCGGCATCGGCAGCTCGGTTTCGGGTATCGGAAGGTCTTTTTTGTCGCCGTAAACAGCGCCGCCCGAGGAGATGAAAATGAAATTTTTGACGCTTTTGGAATCGACGGCGGCGTTCAATATATTCAACAGACCTAATATATTGTTTTCAGCGTCGTTTATCGGGTTGCGGGTCGACTCGACCACCGATATCTGCGCGGCGTGATGATTTACGGCGTCGTATTTTTCTGATAAAATAAGGGACTTTGCCTCGGAAGAACGTATGTCAAGCTGGTGAAAACGGGCAGATTTATTCAAATTTGCGGTTTTTCCGGTGGAAAGGTTATCGCAGATATCGACGCTGTGGCCGTCGGCGATATATCTATCCACGACGTGAGACCCGATAAAACCGGCCCCGCCGGTCACTAAAATCTTCATTCGAAACTCTCCCTTATTTTACTGTGATGCCGTTCGCGATGAAAAATAAAAAACGACCGTGCTCCATTTTTAACCGCCTATTTGTGACATGTTTGGAAACATAATGTTCTTTTCTGAAAACTCCCCGCGGGCCTTTTCTTTGTTGTCGAATATATTTTGAATGGTCTTTTTCAATTCTTCTTCGGTCGCGCCGCTCCTTATCATTTTCATGATATTAGTTTCGCCGGATCTTAAAAGGCATGACTTGAGGATTCCGCTCGCCGTAAGGCGCAGGCGGTTGCAGCCGTCGCAGAAATGGCTGGTGACGGGCGAAATAAACCCTATTTTCAAGCCGTTTTCGCATGATTCATAGGCCGCGGGTCCGGCCCCTTTGAATCCGCATTCATTCGCGCCGCCTGTGCAGGGGCTCAATTTATATTTAGAGGAGATTATATTTTTTATATCGCCGACAGGCATGAAATGGCGGCTGAAAAATTCTCCGGCGTTCGCCGAAATGTCCATCAATTCTATAAATCGCAGTATCAGACCGTTCTTCGACGCGAAATCGATGAAATCGAAGATCTCTCCGTCGTTGATGCCTTTCAGGGCGACGACGTTCATTTTTATCGGTGAAAACCCGATTTCTCTTGCCAGCCTGATATTATCTATAACTTTTTCGAGCCTGCCGCCGCCGGTCAGTTCGAAATATTTGGACCGGTCTAGCGTGTCCAGCGAAAGATTGAAGCGTTTCACTCCGAGGTTGAAAAGTTCGGAGGCATAAAGGTCTAAATTGATGCCGTTGGTCGTAAAGCTCACTTCTTCGATGCCGTTTATTTCAGATACCATCTTGAAAAGGCCGGTTATGGATTTTCTGACCAGCGGTTCGCCGCCTGTGATCCTTACGGTTTTAACGCCCATCTGAGCGGTCAGGCGCGCTATATAAGCGATTTCCTCGAACGACAGTATATCGTCGGGCCTTAATTTGGCCGACGGGTTTACCTCGCAGTACCTGCATTTCAGGTTGCATCTGTCGGTGACCGATATTCTCAGATAATTAAAATTATTTATCATGTCGTAATTTTATATCATATAAACTCCGGAAAGTCAAGTTTTGTTATCTTTTCTATGTTTATTATTGTCTTGAAATAATTTTTTGTAAAATTATCGATAATCATTTTAATTTTTGTCAAATAATGTTATCATATAAACACGCGGAAATTAACTCGCGCCTAAAAATATCGGATCCGTTCAGGCGATTTTTTCAGAACTAAATATACATGGAGGCATAGTTATGTTAAAGAAAATGACGTTATCCGCCATGGCGGTTATCTTTGTTTCGCTCTGGCTGACGGCTGCTGCAGCCGCCGTCCCACTTTCTGCGGAGCTGCAGCAGGAAGTCGATTACGTTAAAGAGATCATGACCGCCGCAGGATTGACCGGCGGCGAGTTCGCCGAGCAGAACTATCTCCCGCCCGTTCCGCTCGGCACCGCCGCTCTTCAGGTCAAGGTCGGAGCGAGCGTGCCTACTACGGTTCTCAACTTTCCCGCCGGAAGCAACGTCGATTTTTCATTCGATTCGGGCGGTTTTATAAGCCGTGTCAACTCGATGTCTTCCAAAAAGCCGGACTGCAATGGCATCACTTTTCATTCGATGCACCATGCCATAATTTTTTCGTGGGACGCCTCGCGCATTGCCCTGAAAAATGCAGAGGGAAGCGACAAACAGAATCTCGCGTTCAATTTCGTCACCGACCCGACAACTTTAAGCATCGTCACGGTCGCTTTTTTTACTTTCAAGTACAAACCGATGGTCGGCGACGAAGAGCAAAAATGGTTTTACGCTATAG
>MGFH01000192.1 GCA_001791795.1 Candidatus Wallbacteria bacterium GWC2_49_35 | reverse complement strand
ACATTTTATCGTAAAGTGTCTTCCGCGATTCGGTGAATATATAAAGAACGCCGATGAAGAAGAACGCGACCGACGCCGCGAATATGAAGGCGCGCTTCACCGCAGTGGCCGCATCTATCGGACTGCCGTCGTCTCTGACCACAGCGTTCTGAGCGGCTATCTGGCCGGGCGAGGCACCTTTTATCATCCAGAAAAACGCCATATAAAGCGCCAGTATTAAGATGGGATATTCCATATTCAACGATATGAACCATTCTAAAACGCCTTTCGGCCTGGCAAAAATCAGGCTGCCGCTTTTCTTATCAAACTGTTGTTTATAATCAAGCATAAGTTTATTTACGACGACATCTTTCTCTTCGTACTTCATGCCTTTCGTTTTACTATCTTTAATGACTTCTAATTCGGCCGCGCTGATATGCGGCTTGCCGAATACAATCGACTGGGCCGGCCACCACGCGGCGTAATAAATAACGAGCCACGCTATGGTGAATATCACCGCATCTATCGCGCCAGCCTTTATCCGGCTCGCCATTGAAGCGTCGTTGAAATCCAGTTTTCCCTTGGATTCTATTACGGTTTTCTGTGAAAAAGTCGCCGTAAGCTGTTTCTGAACGTTGGTCACGTTTTCCCTTATCTTCTTTTCATCCAGCAGCGAGCCTATGTTCTCGCCCCAGTTTTTTTCTTTCAAAAACCCTACCACAGCCGTGTTCCATTCATTGAACTGCGCGGATGATATCGCGGCGCTTCCGTCCTGACCGGAGCCGCCTTTTTCGAATGATTTTTCGACGAGCTGGAGGAGTTTCGCCGGAATTTCGGTCAATTTCTGCCTGTCAAGCGGTATTTTATAGACGTTGACGGGATCAGGTATTCCTTTCAGCGTCTGGGGGCCTACTTTTTCGGTGACTATCTCGTTTCGGTTCATCATAAGATACGTGGATTCGCTTATGCCGATCGTGCCGCCCGGAAAACATTCCAGACCTTCCATGCGCGCGGTTATATTGACGGCGTCGCCGTATATGTCGTTCTTTTCGATGCTGACGTCGCCGGTATTGATAACGACGCGCAGTTTCATCTTTTTAGACTCTTCCTTCTGTTTTTTATTATATTCCTTTAGTAAAAGTTGTATTATGATCGAGCAGACCACCGCATCGGTCGCGCTGGAGAACGTGCACAGGAAAGCGTCGCCTATCGATTTAATGATGGTTCCGCCGTAAAATGTGATCACGGGTATCATCAGCTGATTGTGCCGCCTTATCAGTCCTATTATTTCCTCGCGTGAAGACGACGAACTGGCGTTTGTATATCCCTGTATATCGGTCATCATTATCGACAGATTTTGAGATTTTAGATTAGACGGCATAAAACCACCACTTTCATAATATTAAATAAATGTAATATTCTAGTTGATCTATTTCAAAAATTATCTGAATTCAAGTTAATTTATATATTTCATTTTTTTCAGTTCGAGCCTGATTTTTTGATCAGCTCTTCTATAGTGAGCGAACAGCCTTTCAGATCGCCCTCTTTTATGCGGCCCAGGACTTCGAACCCGCCTTCCCTGTAGCAGCCGAGATCGTCGGTCAGAATGGCCGCGGCGCGGTCGAAATTCGAAAGGTCGAAATGCACCAGCGCTCCGTTTATTGAATACGCGTTCGGAGCGAGATAATTCATGTCGCCGTCGAGTTTCATAACCAGCGTCTTAGCCCAGTGCGGAGTTTCTTTAGCGACAGGCGCCTTAATTCCGGCTACATGGTTTTTAATGTTATTATCGTAATACTGGGTCCCGAGTTCGCTCATGCCGAGGGCGTTTATGCAGTATTGCGGCATGATCGAGAAGCGCTCGCCTATCATTTTAACCATATCGGGCCGCGAAATCTCGCGGCTTCTGCCTTTAAATCCGCCGGCGTCGAGAACTCTGGATCCGGGCGCCATTTTAAAGATCATATTTTTTTCGGCAAGTTTATCTAAAATAGCGACCATGGCGAATGACGGCGCTATTATCGACGCCGGTATTTTTTCCTGTTCGCATTTTTTCAGATCATTCATCAATTCTTCGGTTTTAAGGCCTTCAGGGCCCAGATAGTGCTTTCCGCCGTACGGTCCTATATTTTTCATAACTTCGGTTATGCCGAAAGCCATCGTCAGATTAGGCATGGCTTCAGGAGATGGAGCTATCAGAAAAAAGCGCGTATCGACGAGGTCCGGGAACATATATCTTTTAGCGTTCTCCACGATCGCAAGCGAGGTCAGCTCGGCGCATGACCTGCTGAAATAAGCATTGCCGCGCTCGCTTCCGCTCGTTCCGGACGTTTTGAACGTGAGATATATTTCTTCATTCGAATATATGAATATATCGCCCGATTTGAAGGCCGACACCGGCATGGGCGGTATCTGAAGGTAATCGTTGATATTTTCGGGTGTGACATTCTTTTTTTTGCAGTATTTCGAATAACCGGCTATGGCGTTGAACTGTAATTTGAACAGTTCCACGGCCAGTCTGTTGAATTTATCCTCCCGCTCTTTCTTCGGGAGCGCGCCGCCGTTTTTTATAAAAGCGGCTATCTCGTTTCTCAGCGTCGACACCTCGGCCGAGTCCGGTTTGTATTTCATTTATTAAACTCCGATCCGTCAGAAAGCATATCAGATTGAATCATCCGGCATGCGCCTGATTAAATATAAACATAATTTATTTTATCAATATTGCGGTTAAAATTCAAGTTATTAATTGCCTTAACGCCCCGCCGTTCGACGCGTTAATTTCGATACACGCTCAGAAGTTTTTCGTCTATCATAAGTTCTATAAGGCTTGTTAACTCTAATACGCTTATTTCAAGTATCTTCGAGATATCCTCGAAGTCTTTTATATCCAGAACGCCGTACTGGCGGAAATAACAAAGTATCTTATCGAGCTGGCGCTTCGGCAGTTTTTTGAATTCGGCCAAGATCAGTTTCTTTATGCCGGCGGCCTTCGATATGACAGCTATTTTATCGGTGTTCAGCTCAACTGCGATCTCGCGGTAATTTATCTCCGGCCTGAAATTCGTTGCCCTGTAGGCGAAAAGCGAATAATTTCTGATCTTTTTCAGACGGGCGGTCACGAATTCATAGGCCGAGAACGCCGCGGTGATCCCGCCGGCCATGGCCCGGCTCACCGAATAATAAGGGCCGCAGATATCGCCTGCGGCAAAAATTCCTTCGGCCCGGGTGCGCCCGGCAGCGTCGGTTTTAATGAAGCCGTTCCTGTCGGTGATAGAGGCGGCCGGCGATATTTTAATTTTAAAGTCGGGCGCGAGTTCGAACGAGTTGTAATCCAAAAGAACGCGATCGACCTTTTCGCTTCTGACAACGCCCTTCGATTCGACGATGATCCGGTTCAGCCTTCCGGAACCTGAAAACCCGGTAATTTTACCGAACGAAAAAAGGAAAGGGTATTTTTTATAAACCTTGTCCTTTGCGATGTCCTGCTCATCCGCGTCTATCAGAAACAGCGGCGATAATTTCTTGTAATCGGTCTTAAGACCGTTGATGGCCGATATTACGAAGTTTATAAGATTTATCGAATATTTGTTTCCATAAATCATAAATTTACTGTCGTTTACCGCCGCGTCGTTAATGAACTTCTTTATCATTTTATTGATGAAATCGTAGCCCATATAGGTTATTTCGACGCCGCGGCCGAAATATTCGAATTCGTTCGAAAGCGGCCTCATTCCGGTCGCTATGATAACGCTTTTAGTTAAATATTTTACGCCGTGCGAGTCTTTTATAGTAAATACGGAGCCGCCCCGGTTTCTTTTAATTTCGACGACGCTGCTTCTGAGTATTGGAATATCGAACAGCTCGATATCTTTCATCAATTTTGAAACCAGCTCGCCGCGCTCGAGGCTGAAAGAAGGCCCGGTCAGTTTTGTTTTACTGAAATTAGCCAGCCCGCCCGTTTTCACCGAAGAATCAAAAACTATCGCCGACATCGGATACGCGCCGCGCGATTTTACGAAACGTGCCCTCACGGCTGCTGAAAGGCCGGCAGGCCCGGCGCCTATGACGGCGGTGTCGAATATAAATGAATTAACGTCGTTTATCTGAGGCAATGTAATTCACCATCCCCACGGCCGCCGCTATCTGATATAAAAATATATCCGTTCCGGCGCGCAGCGAAAGTTTCCTGCCGCCGACGCTTAATTTTATTTCCGATAAAACGGTTTTATCCCCGGACGGCGGCTTTATTATAATTTCTGCCGAACCGCAGGCGTCTTCGAATAAATATTCGCTTAAATGAATATTGTCGTTTTTAGATATAGTCAGCGGGAAGATTCCCGCTGAAGCGAGGTTACGCTCGAATATGCGCGAGATCGAACGGGCGGCGACGCATTTCACGCCCTCGTTGCGCAACGCCATGACCGTCGAGAACCGCGACGAGCCGAGCCCGAAATTCTCCCCGGCTATCAGTATCTTATTTCCCGCGGCGGCGGGTATCTCATGGCCTGATTCAGCGGCGCCGTTATCCGGCGAGCCTTTCGAACTTATGTAATTCGAGCGGAGTTTATCCGTTTCGATAGCGAAATTCGACGGCGCGTGGATCAGGTCGGTGTTTATATTATTGCCGAAAAACACAGCGCGGCAATTTAATTCAACCGCGCTTCGTCCGGCCGGGCGCTTAATTTTTTTATCTTTCATCGCGCAATTCCTCCACGTCGGCTATGCTCCCGGCGTAGGCGCTATATATGGCGGACGGCGCAGACGCTATGTAAACCGACGACGAAAGCGGGCCCATGCGCCCGCGAAAATTTCTGGTGGCGGTGGTAAGGCATGTCTCGCCTTCGGCGAGTATTCCCTTGTCGATACCGCCGCACGGGCCGCACGAAGGATTGGTTATCACCGCGCCGAAATTTATAAGTTTTTCTATATAACCCGCCTTCATGGCCGCTATAAATATATTCTGCGACGCCGGCGTTATTATCAGCCGCGTCTTTTTATTACGGCGCGCGCACGCCTTCGCGCCGCGCTTTTTATTGGCCGCTGAAATTTTATCTATGATATCGCACATGCGCCTGAAATCGAGCAGCCGGCCGCTCGCGCAAGAGCCTATGAAAACCTGGTCGAGCGCCGTGTCTTTTTTCAGGTTCCTTATCTTTAAAATATTAGAAAAATCATGAGGAATGGCCACCAGAGGTTTTATCCGGCCAAGGTCGATATCGATCGTCCGCCCATACTCGAACGATATGCCGGCGGTGAAATCCGATATATTTTTCGCGCCGAAGCCGCCCGCGCGGCCGCCGTTCCTTTCGCGAACATAGTCCGAAAGTATATTATCAGCGGCGAATATTCCAGCCGAAGCGCCAGTTTCAACGGCCGCACACGATATAGAGAACCTGTCGTCCATGACTATGGCGGCCCCGCCGTCGAAATATTCCAAAACCATGTTATTGGCGCCGCCCTCGCCTGTTTTCGATATCAGCGTCAGGGCTATGTCGCGCCCGTCAATATAATCAGGCGCCTTTCCGCTGAAACGAACCCTGACCGCCGGGAATTTTCTCTCGTAAATATATCCTTTAACTAGCGCGTGCATGATATCCATTGAGCCGTATCCGGAGGCCAGGCACGACAGGGCGCCTGCCGTGCAGGTATGCGAATCCGATCCTATGACATATGAAAACGGCATCAGATCGGTATTTTCGACCATCAGCTGATGGCAGATACCCTCGAATATTCTGAGGTTTTTAACTTTGTTCCTGAATGAAAAATCGAGGAATTTTTTAAGGATGCCGGCGCGCGCCGAACTCGCGGGCGGCGCGAAATGATCGGCCGTAAAAAGACATTTGCGCTTCGCGGCCGCGCCGATCTTAAATCCGTTCTTTTCGAAATCGTCGACCATTATGGCGATAAGCGGATCGTGGCCGAGTATCAGTTCAGGCGTCAGGGCCGCGTAGCCGCCGATCTCATCGACAGCCGCCGTTCTGGAACTTTCATAAATTTTATCGCTTATAGTTTTATATGTTTTCATAAAAATCCCGGCGCTTTTTCATTTTAAATAGGTAAATCAAAGATGATTGTGCGGGTGACGGAAAATTTTTGGAGGGGTGTTGCGGAGTCGCCGGAGCCCATGGATGGGCGAGAGGCGACGAGCACAAGCGGCGAAAATCCCGGAGGGATTTTCGAACGCGTCCCCGAAAAAAATTTCCGGCGCCCGCTATAATATTTACCTATAACTTAATAAAAACATCATATTCTTTCGTTTTTAACCGACTTGACTATCTTAATAAATTCGCTTATTTTAACGCCGCCGAGCGCTTTTTCGTAAAACGCCCTCAGTGATCTTCTCATGGCTGCGTAGTCGTTTTTCTTCACCGACATCCGGCACGCTTTGACCACTTTTAAAATTTCAAGCATTTCTTCCCGGCTGAAATCGTCCCCCGGAAATAATTCTTTAAGCAGCTTACATACAAGCGCCGTTCCGGTGTGCTTTCCGAGAACGTATTCGTTTTTCCTGCCGATATCCTCGGGCCGGTACTGTTCGTATATCTTTCTATCGCGCAGGAGACCCGATACGTGTATCCCGCTTTCATGGCGGAACGCGTTGAACCCGACGACCGGCTCTATCGCCGAAAGCATAATGCCCGAAATTTCCTCTACCGTTTTCGATAATTTTGAAATATAAGAGTTATCTACCTTCAATCCGCATTTTTTCAAATTAACCAGAGCCATCACCAGCTCGTGATATTTGGCATTTCCGGCGCGCTCGCCTATGCCGTTCTGGGTAAATGTTATATATTCAGCCCCGGCGTCATATGCGCTTAAAGTGTTCGCCAGCGCCAGGCCGTAGTCGTTATGGCAGTGTACGCCGACACCGATATGGCACGCGCTTCGCACGCCGTCTGCTGCGCCGCTGCCGCGGTTTAATTCTTTTAAAACGGTTTCAACCTGGCACCTTATCTTTTCGGGAAGCGCGACGCCGACGGTGTCGCACAGATAAACTGCTTTGACCGATCTCAAGCCAAGGTCTCTGACCGCGTTTATCAATTTGAGGTAAAAATCCTCGTCGGTGCGACTCATATCTTCTAAAGCAAGGTGGATGCCGGCGATCTTCAAACCGTCCGCATATGAAACGCATTTTTTGACGTATTCAATATATTCGCCGCGCGTCATCCTGAATTTTTCTTTTATGTGAATGTCGGACACGGGCACGATAATAAAGCAATCGTTCGCGCCGGTCCGGCTGAAAAGCTCGATCTCGGCGGGCAGGCACCTCACCGATGCGCCTATTCTGATCGAAACATCTTTAAGCGCCGCAAGCTTTTTGATCGCGTTGAACTCGTCCTTCGAAACTGCGGGCATACCGCAGTCGGCTATATCTATTCCGGCCTTATCCATAAGCCTTATCAACTTGATCTTTTCACGCGCTGTAAAAAAAACGCCGGCAGATTGTTCGCCTTCGCGAAGAGTGCCGTCGATCAATATTATTTTTTGTTTCCGGCTGCGGCCGGCTTCATTTTTATTATTAGCGCGTGACATTTGATCTCAACTTTCCTATTTATTTTCTGAAGCGGTAACCGCACGTAGTATCTTTGCTGACTATATCGCGGTCGCGCATATCGAGTTCGTCGACGGGAAAAATCCGGCAGTTCATCGGACGCGAATTATGGACCTTGCAAAGGGAAGGCGTCTGCGATTCATCTAAAAACGGGCATTTAAAAAGGAGTTTACAGCACGTTCCGCAGCGCGCGCAATCGCCAGAGCGCCTTTTGTGGTTTCTGAGTATGTGGGCCTTGCTGAATTTATGGTAATAAAACCTTCTTATCTTTCCCATGGCAAGTAAAAACATATCTATGATCTTTTTTTTCATAATTATCCGCCGCCGTTCTATTTATTTGTTCTTAAATCATAATCACTTGATTATATAATATTTTTAATATTAATTCAAATCAAAATTTTTGCAAATTTTGTTAATTAATAATTATTACTAATTTTGCAAAAAAAATTCAAAGTATTTTTATAAATTGCTAAACTTTTCAAGGATTAAAGCCGATAACGAAATGGGGGAAGAATTTCTTTCAAGGATTGAAAGAATCACATAAATACACCGCGCGTTTAAGGCCCCGCGCGGCCGCATGGAGGCGGTTAACATGGCTGAATCAATCAACTTATTTCAAATGAACTTATCCATAAGCGTAAGTTCATTTTCTCAATCCGCCGTCAGCGGATCAAACTCCGGCCGGAGCGCGGGTTTGACCTCCGCCGGCCGTTCGGCCGCAGCAATCGGTGTTAACGGCGGCGCCGGCACAGGCGTTATCGGTATCAATAATTCCAGATCAAATATGAGCTCTTCCGACGGTATCGTAATTTCAGATTCCGCCCGGGCGCTCGAATTTTTAAGTAATTCGCTCATCAAAAGCGGGTTTTCTCATGCCGAAGCGGAAGTTTATACAAGCCGCTACGCGCAAGACCCCGAACTCGACGGCGAATTGAACAGGCTTTTTACTCTGCTAGAGCCGCTTTTCGACGACAAAAGCAAGTTCCGCGAAAACGTCGAGAAATTCATGGCTAATTTCGCCAAAATGACCGGGCGAGCCCCGAGCCGTCAAATAAGCGCCTCGCTGCAGGACATCGCTTCCAAGATAGAAAATATTAAAAATAATAAAGAAACCGTTACAACTACGGCCATCGCCGCCGTCGAAGTGTCCGTTGAATTAAGAATTGTCGAAGGCAGGGTAGAATTTACCCGGCGAAAACAGACCGATCCGCTTATACTCGATATGGACGCTAACGGCTTTGATCTGACGAGCGCTGACGACGGCGCCGAATTCGATATAGACGCCGACGGAAATATCGATAAAACGGCCGTAACCAGAGGAAACGACGCTATGCTCGCGCTCGATCTGAACGAAAACGGCGTTATAGATAACGGAACAGAGCTGTTCGGCGACCAGAACGGCGCGAAGGACGGATTTGCCGAGCTCGCTAAATACGACGAAAACGCCGACGGTATAATAGACGCCGGCGACGGCATATTCGACGGCCTGAAACTGCTCAGATTCGTTAAAAACTCAGCTGGCGGCTATGAGCAAAAGATCACGGCTATTAAATCGAGCGGGATAACGGCTATTGACCTGTTAAATATCAGCGGGTCAAAAGAAGAGATCAACGGAAATTCGATCTTCAAAAAAAGTTCGGCTTATATTAATAATAACAAAAATTATATCGCAGCCATTGCCGACGCACTGCTGGAAAATTATAGATTATAACATAATTCATCCCG
>MGFH01000191.1 GCA_001791795.1 Candidatus Wallbacteria bacterium GWC2_49_35 | reverse complement strand
AAAGCCGGTCTCCAAAAAAACTTCGGCCCCAGCCGCCAGAAAGCCGGAGCCTGAAAAAGTCTCTTTGAAAGACCGCATAATTTCCGTTATGAAAGGCGGAGCGCATCTTGCCGCAGTCGCCACTATCGGCGCCGACAAAAAACCTTATGTGCGCATCATGTCGATGAAAAACGACGGGCTCGAACTCGCTTCGGCCACTTATGCCGATTCCAAAAAGGTCGCGCATGTAAAATCCAATAAGCATGTTTCGATATCCATTCTCAAAGATCACGCAAAAATGTCCGACTACATAATCGTTTCCGCCGCCGCTACGGTCTGTATCGACGCGAAGACGAAAAAAGCTTTCTGGAGTCAGGGTCTCGCACATTACTTCAAAGGCGTCGACGACCCGAACTATTGCGTGATAAAGTTCAAACCCCTGGCTATAGAGTTCAACGATTCTAAAACCTTTGAGGTCGAAACGCTTAAAATGGCAAGCAGATAAAATACTTTTGTACTTAACGAAAAAGGCCTGCCTTTACACTAAGGCGGGTCTTTTGTATTTTTTTCGGGATTAAAATGAACGGAAGATCATCTTGCGAATCATCAGCAGTTTAACATATAATTTAATTTTATACTCCGCGCTTTTCGCCTCCGTGCTGTGTTCCCCTTTTATCGCCTGGCGCATTTATAAAACGGGTAAATATAAAAAAAGTATCATGCGTCGTCTCGGCATCGTTATAGACGCCGCTCCCGGGATCGGAGCCGGCGACCGCGTCATCTGGCTTCACGCCGTTTCCGTCGGTGAAACGCTCGCCACGATAGAATTCCAAAAAAAAATAAAAGATTCCTTTCCGGATCACAAATTGCTATTCACCGTTTCCACCGAAACCGGCTTCGCGGTCGCGCTCGAAAAATGCAAAAGCGCGGACGCGGTATTATACTTTCCGATGGACTTTCATTTTTCGATATACCGTTTCATCTCCCGATTCGACGTCAGGGCCGTTGTTCTGACCGAGACCGAAGTCTGGCCGAATCTGCTCGGCATATTAAATAAAAAGAATATTCCTTCGTTTATAATCAACGGAAGGATATCGGACCGCTCTTATAAAAACTATATAAAGTATTCGTTTATATTCGCTCCCGTTTTCGCCATGATCAGCAGGTGTATGATGCAGTCGGAGCTCGACGCCGAAAGAATAATATCCGCCGGAGCGCTTTCCGGGAACGTGAGCGTCGCCGGCAATATAAAATATGACGAGATATCGGCTTATATGTCGGCCGACCGCGCCGGGATTTATGAGCGGTTCGGTTATCGCGAAACGGACGTTTTATTCGTCGCCGGTTCCGTGCATCCCGGTGAGGACCGCGAGGTCGTGGACGCTTATCTGTCCGTCAAAGAGCGCCATCCGGAGCTGAAAATGATTATCGCCCCCCGCAAATTCGATAAGATCGGGCTTTTATATGATTACCTGGGCGCAAAAGGAGTCCGTTACGAAAAAAGAAGCGAACTGGCTAAAAAACAGACCGGCCCGTCGGAGGACGTAATGGTCCTGGACACCGTCGGCGAGCTGGTGAGGACATACGCTATGGCCCGCGCCGTTTTTATCGGCGGCTCTCTCGTCGATACCGGCGGCCACAATCTTTTAGAAGCCGCGGTTTTTAAAAAAACGGTTATTTTCGGACCGCATACCCATAATTTCAGGGAGATGTCTTCGTCGTTTTTAGGATCAGGTGCCGGGATCTTAGTTGAAAATTCCAGCGAACTGGCATCTAAGATCCTTTATCTGCTTGAACTTTCCGACGACGATTACGGCCGGCTTTCCGAAAAGGCCTATCACGAAGTTGCTAAACGCGCCGGCGCCTCGGATAAAATTATTTTATGCTTGCAAAGTAGTTTAAATTTTGTTATTATAATGCTTAATTTTATAGATTTTATGTAAATTTCATAAAATATTTTACGAATATGGACAGGGTGTTTTATGAGCGAAAACGGTCTGGGCGATAAGTTCGTTATTGGAATAGATCTGGGCGGTACTTTCGTTAAATTCGTTTACGCGCGCGCGAACGGCGAAATTTTGATGTACGACAAGATACCGACGCGTGTTTCGCACGGCGCGCCCGCTATTTTAGGCGATATCGCGAATAAAATAAACGATCTGGTCATAAAAAACGGCCACGGCCGTGAAAGTATCATCGGATGCGGTATCGGCTGTCCGGGGACCGTCGACGCCGATTTCAGGAAGGTCATATTCGCGCCCAACCTTAAATGGAACGATGTGGATGTTAAGGGAAAGCTCGAAGAGCTGACGGGGCTTTCAGTCTTTATCGACAACGACGCCAACCTCGCCGCGCTCGGCGAATTGTGGCGCGGGGCGGGCCGGGGAGTCGATGATTTTATCTGCGTTACTCTCGGGACCGGCATAGGCGGCGGCATAGTCGTCAACGGCAAACTGCTCAGGGGCGTCAACAACAACGCCGCCGAGATCGGCCACATGACCATCGATTTCAACGGCGCGCAGTGCGGCTGCTCCAATTATGGATGCTGGGAAAAATACGGTTCCGCGTCGGCGCTTATCGCCCGCGTCCTTAACTTTCTTTCCATCAATAAAAACCAGCGCTCCAAGATACCGTCGATAATTTTCGAATTATGCTCGAACGACCTGAGCAAATTGGACTGCGAACTTATATTCGAGGCGGCGCGCAGGGGCGACCCCATAGCTAAAAGCGCCGTGAATCAGCAGATCGAATTTACCGCCATAGGCCTCATCAACCTTATCTACATATTCAACCCGAATAAAATAATACTTTCGGGAGGACTTTCGGCCGCGTCGGACGCGCTGATAAATCCCGTTATCGAAACCGTGTTTAAAAAGGCTCCGAAGGTTTCTCTGCGCGAACTCGAAATAACGGTAAGCAATCTCGGAAATGACGCAGGCACCATGGGAGCGATCTATCTGGTGTTAAATGAAAAAAGTTTCATTAATTAATATTTTTGAAAAACCATTGTCATAAAAATATAAAAAAGGCTATAATTATATATGGCTAAGAGGGTAGGTACGAAGTTAAAAATGATCGAGAGGGAATGTGAAATAAAAAATCCTTCGGGTATGCATGCGCGCCCGGCAACGTTATTTGTGGAACAGGCCAATAAATCCAGGTGCAGCATATCCGTCAGAAAAGGCGATATCGAGGTGAACGGCAAAAGCATACTCGGCGTGATGATGCTTTGCGCGGGCATAGGAGAGTCAATAATTATTACCGCCCGCGGCGAATCTCTAGAAGACGAAGAAAAAATAATTAATGATTTGAGTAATTTAATCGATAATAAATTCTATGAGGAAGAATCCGCGTAACGGATTCGTATTTTTGTTATATAAAAAATTATTCTCGTTTTTGTGTAAAATAATGATGTATATATTTATTTAATTATATTTTTTCCGCCAGGTGAGCGAGGGAGGACAAATGATACTCTGTAAGACGTGTGGCTCCGCTAACGACGATAAAGCCGAATTATGCTCCGGGTGCAGTACGCCATTAAAATCCAAGGCGTCTGCCTCCGACAGCGATCTTGATCTGGACAGCCTTTTAGATCAGCTTAAAACCGACGAGCCCGCGGCAAAAGGCGGCGCCGCTAAAAAGCCCGCGGCTAAGGGCGCGTCTAAAGACGCCGACCTCGATCTTAACCTGGACGACGACCAGATATTCAAAGAACTCGGCATTTCGGCCGACTCCAAATCCAAGGGCAAAGCCGCGGCCGCCAACCAGAGCCAGGATATATTCGCCGATCTTTCGGGCGCGAAGCCTAAAGACGCCAAAGGTAAGCAGGCCGACAGCGACGACATATTCGCCGAGCTCGGCACCGCGGTCGATTCCAAAAAAAACGCCGCGAAAAAGCCCGAGGCAAAAAAATCCGACGACGACATATTCGCCGACCTCGACCTGGAACTCAGCGGCGGATCCGGCGCTAAAAAAACCGAAGCCAAACCCGCGGCGAAGCAGCCTGCGGCGCCCCCGAAAAAAGAAGAAGCTTTCGATCTTGGAGAATTCGACGGTCTTGAAATTATGGAGGCCGACGATATAGATAATATAATGTCCAATCAGCAGAAAGAAAAAAAGGCCGATACCCACGCGAAACCCGAAGCGAAAAAAGAGAAACCCGTGCTTGGCGATGACGAGATCGATCTCGACATGGACCTTCTGGGCCTCGATTCTTCCGATCCTCTCGCGGGCATTTCCTCGAAACCCGATACCAAACCGGCCGCGAAAACAGAAAGCAAACCGGCCGCAAAACCCGCCGCTAAAAAAGACGACGACGATATTTTTTCCGACCTCGGCAAAGACCTCAACCTCGACGTCAACGAAAGCAGCATCGATATGGCCGGCGACGACGACGTTCTGAACGAACTTATGGGCGGCACCAAGCCCGCCGCGAAACCCGCAGCCAAGACAGAAGCCAAACCCGCGGCAAAAACGACGGCGAAAGCTCCGGCAGCCGATGATATGGATCTCGACCTCGGCGACCTTTTATTAGACGATTCCGCTTCGAAAAAACTTGAAGCTAAGCCGGCGGCCAAACCGGCGGCCAAGCCTGCCGCGAAACCTGCTGCTGACGATGATCTCGGTCTTGACCTTGGCGACCTTTTAATGGACGCTCCCGCTTCTAAAAAACCTGAAGCTAAGCCGGCGGCTAAACCCGCTGCGAAACCCGCGGCAAGCGACGACATGGGCCTCGACCTCGGCGACATACTCGGCGGCGCAGGGGAAGGCGGAGGAGAAGACGACCCGTTCGCGGGGCTTCTTATCGACACTGCCAAGCCCGCGGTCAAGCCCGCGCCGAAAGCAGGGGCCAAACCCGCGGCTAAACCTGCCGCAAAACCCGACGACGATATGAATTTCGACCTCGGCGACCTTGTGCTGGACGAAGCTCCGAAAGCTCCGCCTAAAGCGGAACCCAAGCATGCAGCTCCGAAGGCTAAAACCCCGCCTCCGGCGTCAGAAATTTCTCTCGACGGCCTCGACGACATAAATATGGACGAGCTGCTGCCGCCTCAGGTGGTCGCTCCCGCTCAGAAAAAGCCCGCGGCGGCCGCAAAACCTCCCGAGGTCGAAGAATTCAAGCTCGACGACATACTCGGGCCGCCTCCCGCGTCGTCCGGCTCGCCGAAACAGGCCGCCGCATCCGCTAAAGCTCGCGCGGCGGAAGAAAACGATCCTCTAAAGAACCTCAACCTCAACATAGAAGCCCCTTCCGACGATCTTCTTTCGGAACTTATCGAACAGAGCGAAAAACCAAAGGAAGTCAAAAAGGAAACGCCGAAGATCCTATCCGAAATACGCGACGTTACCGATATATTCGGCGGCGGCCTCAGCGGCCCCGACGGCCAGACCTCCGCGAAAAAAACGTCTTCGGTCGAAGCCTCTCAATCGTCCGGCGTGGGTCTTTCTCTCGACGCCCTTCTTGGCAGCGCGCCTCCGGCTCAGCAAGCGCCTCCCGCTGCTAAGACGCAGCCGAAACAGTCGGCGTCAGACTTTAAATTTAACGATGTGACCGAACTAGACGGGTCATTAGACGATCTGATTTTAAACGCGCCAGGGCCCGAAGCCCCGGCGGCTCAGCCTAAACAGCAGGCCAAACCGGCCGGTAACGAGACGTCTTTCGATTTCAGCCTCGATCCCGGTGCGCCTCCTTCACAGCCTGCATCGCAGCCTCAGCCTCAGTTTCAGCAGCAGGCAAAGCCTTCCGCGCAGCAGCCACAGCAGCAGCAGCAGCCGGCGGCGCAGGCCCTTTCGGAATTCACGCTCAGCGTTCCCGCCGAAACCGTTAAAACCATAGACCAGACGCCTTCGACCGGTTCAGTTTCGGTTCAGCAGCCTGTTTTACAGCAGACTCCCGCCACGGCGCCTCCCGCGGCCAAACCGGCCGGCGGCAAGGTGGCCCTTATAGACATGCTTTCCGAAGAAGAACCAGAAACCGGTATCGAAGCCGCTCAGCAGCGTTTCGAAGACGTGCCGCTGCAGGCTGCCGCGGCCGAAGCGAAAGCTGCCGAGGAAAAGAAACTCAGCGTCGAAGAACTCATAGGCATGCTTTCCCGCGCTCAGACGCAGGAAGAAAAGCACGAGATCGCGGAGCGCCTCGGCGAGCTCGCCGACGAAAAAGCGGTGACGCCGCTCGTCGAACTGCTTTCGCAGAACGACAAGGACCTCAAGGAAACGGTTATTGCCGCTATCGGCCGTATCAAGAGCCCGCTCGCCGTCGAACCGCTTTTGAGGGCTCTCACCAGCGAGACCGACGATCTGGACATCTGCTACAGCATAGTCAAGTGCCTCGGGAATATCCGTTCCGACGCCGCCTCCGATGTTCTGATAAAACTTCTGAAGAACAAGGACGAAGACCTCGTCTACTGTTCCTGCGAAGCTCTCGGAAAGATCGGCGGAAGCAAGGTCGTATCTCCGATCGGCAAACTTTTGAACAGCGATTCCGAAGACATAAGATATATAGCCGCCAAAAGCCTCGGCGAGATAGGCGATTCGGTCGCCACCGAAAGTCTCATAGGCTCGCTGCGCGATCTTTCGGCGCAGGTAAGGCTCGCCGCCACCGAAGCTCTCGGCCGTCTCGAAAACGACTCGACGCTCGATTATCTTATTGAAATGCTCAAGGACCCCGAAATAAACATAAGGGTCTCCGCGTGCCTGGCCCTTTCGAAGATCCACTCCGACAGCGTGGTTTCCGCGCTCGTCGAACAGCTCGATTCCGAATATGAAAGCCTGCAGAAAATTGCGGCCTTCGCTCTCGGCGAGATAGGCTCTTCCAAGGCCGTTGATAAGCTCTGCATACTCCTTTCCCACCAGAACCCCGAGATTAAAGGCGCCGCCATAGAGGCCCTCGGCAAAATAAAGAACCCTCTTGCCATAGAGCATCTAAATTCGGCCGCCGGCCATGACGACGACGACATGAGACTTAAAACGGCCGCCGCGCTCGGCGAGATCGCCGACGAAGCCTGCATACCCATACTGGTCAGGATCCTTTCCGACAAGAACGAGGATGTCCGTGAAAAAGCCGTGTGGGCGATAGGCAGAATAAAATCGACGGCATCGGTCGAACCGCTCATCAAGGTCCTCAACGATCCGAACGAAAAAGTAAAAATAGGCGCCATAGAAGCTCTCGGCCGTCTCAACGACCCGCTTTCTATTGCGCCGCTTATAGGCTGTCTGGGCGACGCCGTCGAAAGCGTTTCCGAAAAAGCCCTCTGGGCGCTGATCGAGATCGGCGACATGGCCGTGTCAGACCTTCTGAAAATACTCGATATTTACGACGACTCCCGCGAGAAAGACAATTATGACCTTCAGCACAAGGTCGTAAGAATTCTCGGCAAGATCGGCAACAGCCGCGCAATAATGCCGCTTATAAACCTCGTCGATCATTCGTCCGGAAAGGACATGGTCAAAGTGGTTATGGACGCGCTCGCAGCCATAGACGAGCATATCGTGAAACTCTTCGAGGAAGACATAATCCTCAAAGAGGCCCTTTCCTGGAACCGCTTCGCGATAGCCAGAACTCTTTACGTTTATAAAGACAGGCGCGCCGCGGGCCACCTGGTTTCCATAATTATCGGCACTCTCAACGAGCGTGACCTCAAAAAGCTCGATATGGACAAGCCGCGCAACCAGCTCATATTCGAAATATTCCCCGCGATAGCCAAGAACTGCTGCGAACTGCTCGGCGTAATAGGCGATGAAAACACCGTGAACGCGCTTATGAACGCGTTCAAAAACGCCGACGATCAGACCAAAAATTACATTGTTTATGCTCTCGGTCTGATCGGTATACCGAAATCTATGACAAGCCTCATAGATATTCTCAAAGATGAAAAATCGCCGGTGGGCTTTAAGAACGTCGCTTTCGCGCTGAAACGCATCTCGGACGAAAAATTGCTCACCAGCCTCAACAGGCTGCTATCCGAGCCTTCGGCCTATATAAAACAGGCAGCGGCCTACACTCTCGGCGTCATAGGCGACCCGAAATCAATAAACGTGCTGATCACGCAGATAAACGACGCCGCCGAAACGGTCAGAAAGACCGTGATAGAGGCTCTTGGCAGGATCGGCGGCGAGGCGATAATCGACCCGCTTTCGAAAATGCTGCGCGACCAGTCCGATGCCGTCCGTGAAGCCGCCGTTAAGATAATGGGCGGGCTGAACTCGGCGCGCACGCTCGACCCGCTCACGCAGGCGCTCAAAGATTCAGCCGAAGCGGTCAAGATCAGCGCGATACACTCGCTGGGCAAGCTCAAAGACAACCGTGTCCCGCTGAACCTTTTGAGGCTGCTCAAAGATTCCTCTGAAAAGGTCCGCGAAGCGGCGATATTTACACTAGGCAATATCAGGGACCAGCGCGCCGGCGACTCGCTGATCGAATCGCTTTCCGACGCATCCGACAACGTCCGCAGGCAGGCCGTCGAAGCGCTCGGCAAGACCGGAGTCCTTTCGGCCGTGGTGCCTCTGCTGGGCATGCTCAACGACGCCAACTCGCTGGTGCGCATCAAGGCGTTCGAAAGCATAAAGGCCTTAGGCGACAGGTCGGTCCCGCACCTTATCGAGGCCCTGAAACATACCGAAGAAAATATACGCCAGCAGGCGACGCTTGTGCTCGCGAAACTCAAGTACCGCTCGGCCGAGCAGCCGCTTATAATGGCGCTGGCCGACTACAATAGTTATATGCGCGAAAATGCCGCCGAAATACTAGGCCAGATGCAGTCGAAATTGTCGGTCGAACCGGTCGTCATGCTGCTGCGCGACAAGAACAGGACAGTGCGCGAAAAGGCCGCCATGGCTCTTGGCGAGATCGGCGACATACGCGCTATAATACCTCTGAAAATGTCGCAGATGGACCAGCACAAATCAGTAAGAACCATGGCGGGCGCCGCTCTCGAAAAGATCACCGCTAAAAACCCCATAAAATTCCCGGTTTTTTAGCGGCTGAAAACGCCGGCGATTTAAATGCCGGCCGGCATTGCGATAAATAATGGCGATAAATAAAATACTTCATATAATAAACCCTAAAATATGGTCTTATAAGAATTATTATAAGGCCATATCGTCTTTTTCTCTGTGCCTGATAGTTATCACAGCCGCGCTGATACTCGGCGGCGCCTATTACCTGGCGCGCATGTCGCTTATTAAAGTGGATGCGCTGCCGCTTATCGCCTCGCCGCTTAAGGGCTATCTTTTCAATATGGCGTGTTTTTCTTTCTTCTGTATGCTGATATTGAGTTCCATGATATCCTCGCTTTCGACGCTTTTCACGGCGCGCGATCTTAAACTGCTGTTTTCGATGCCGATATCCCACACTCATATATTCGTTTCGAAATTCATCGAAACATCTTTTTTTTCCGTTACCAGCGCCTATATAATATTTGTGACGCTGCTTCTGGCTTTCAATAATTCGTACCCGTCGGCGTCTTTTCTTTCGTTTCTGGCGGCGCTTGCCATAGCGACCCCATTTTTTTATATAATGCCCGTCGCCATAGGATGTTTCGCATCGCTTGTCATTTCGAAGATCTTTCCCGTCAATCAGGCGCGCAAGGTCATCTATTATCTGCTGATCTTCCTGTTTGTTTTTCTTATAATCATGTTCAGGGCGCTTGAACCCGAAAAACTGCTATCCGTCGAAAAGCTCGAAATATTCGCGAACTATCTGCTGTCGGCGAACGCCCCGAAATTCGAGAATTTTCCCTCGTCATGGATAAGCTCCGCGATCGAATCGATCTTCAGAAACGATTACGGCTCGTATTTTTTTCTTAATTTTGCCGCTTCGTATATATCGATGGCATGCTGCGCTTTATTGTGCGCCGCCGCGGCCCGCCTCACATATCATGAAAGTTACCTCAAATACCAGCAGGAGCAGGAAACGGCCTCCGGCATAGAATCCCGCGTTTTAGGCTTCATTTTCGACCCGTTTCTAAAGGCCGCGTTTTTTTTATATTCATTGTTCCTTAAAACGCTTTCGCCTTCGCTGGCGTCGATCCTCGATAAGGACGTGAAGACCTTTTTTCGCACCCAGACGCTGATCGTGCAGGGTTTCATGATGATAGTGGTCACCGCGTTCTATATTTATAATATAACGCTAATGCCCGTGGCGACTAAAACCCTTCCGGCGGACATTATCGACATGTTCGGTTTCGCCAATATCGGCGTTATATCTCTGATAGTGACATCCTACGCGGTCAGGTTCGTCTTCCCTGTATTTTCGCTCGAGGGCCGCGCTTTTTATATAGTCAAAACCTCTCCCGTGGATCTTAACAAATACCTCCGTCTGAAATTTTACACAAGCCTCATTCCAATGATGATATTCGCTCTTGCTTTATGCGCGCTTTCGAATTACTTCATGTCGATCAGAACTTCGTTTCTGCTGCTTTCGTTTTTTGACACGGTAGTTCTGACTTATTTCATCTGCCATTTCAATTTATATATCGGCATCATCTTTCCCGTACTGGACGCGTCGGTGTCTGAAATTCCGGCCAGTTTCGGCGGGTTCGTCACGATGATCATATGCGCGGCCTACGCCGGAACGCTTCTTGCTTTTGAGGTCGTTATAATGTATTTCGAGTTTTTCGCCAGATACAATTTTTCATTTTCGATGTTCAATATCTGGGAATATCTTATGCTTTTCATCGCCGTAGCGGCCCTGGCGGCGTTCAGCGTTATCGGATACATTCTGCCGAAGCGGCTCGCCGCGAACAAGATGATCAATTATTACGAGGAGATAAAAATATAATGCTTGAGATCAAAAATCTGGTCAAAAAATACGGCGATTTCACTGCGGTAGACGATGTATCATTCCATATAAAACGCGGCGATATTTTCGGGTTTTTAGGGCCCAACGGCGCCGGAAAAACGACGACCATAAAGATGCTCACCGGCCTTTTAAAGCCCACTTCCGGGGAGATAATCATGAACGGAATAGACCTTCTCGCATGCGAGGAGAACTTTAAAAACGCGCGCAGGGTAATCGGTTATATTCCCGATTCGCCTAATGTATATGAAAAGCTCACCGGATGGGAATTTTTGAAATTCGTCTGCGATATTTTTGAACGCGACTGGGCTGAATCAAAGACGGTCGCCTCTGAATTCCTGAAAAGATTCAATATTTTCAAAGACGCCGACGCGCTTATAGAAACCTATTCGCACGGTATGCGCCAGAAACTCGTTTTCACATCGGCGCTTATTCACCGGCCTGAGCTTATAATCGTAGACGAGCCTATGATCGGTCTCGACCCTAAAAACGTCAAGGTCGTTAAACAAATATTTCGGGAGATCGCTTCCGGCGGCGGCACGATCTTCTTATCGACGCACACTTTGAGCGTGGCGGAAGAGATGTGTTCGCAGATCGCGATAATTTTTCACGGGCGAATAATAGCGCTCGACGAGGTCGAAAAGATAAAGAAGTATGTCGATCAGAGCGGCGAAAGCGGCGTGGCCGGCAAAAATCTCGAGGAAGTGTTTTTGAAATTAACCGAGGAAAGCGAGGAGGAAAATTAATAAAAAGAGGCGCGCCTGAACAAACGGGCGAAAAAAACAAAAAAACAAAAAAGCGTTGACATTTGACTTATGATAGGGTATCATATTATCTATATCAAATCTTGACGACTCTGAAGGAGGAGTTTATTTTTATGTTCAAAAGGTTATTTGTTGCAGGTTTAATTTTAGCTTTCGTTCTTTCTTTATCAGGCGATGTATTCGCGGCCGGTGTAAAATTGCAGTACGACCTTCAAAAAGGCGATTCCACCAAGTACAGAATGAAAATGAAAACCACGACCTCTATCGGCGCTCTCGGCAAAGTCGAAAAAATGGACACGGATACCGAAATGTTTCTTGTTCAGAGGGTTCTCGACAGAGACGCGAAGAACGTCATGTATATACTCTCTTCGATCGAAAATGTTAAAACAATTTTAAACGGCACTCCAGTCGATGAAAAAGTCAATAAACAGGCCGAACAGGTTTTCACGATGCACATGGAACCGTCGGGCAAAATCCTCGATACGCAGGGTCTCAAAACCGAAATGTCCATGCAGCAGATGCAGCTGGCGTTCCCGAGCGACCCCGTCGACGTAGGTAAAAGCTGGGAAAACGTTCTTCCCGCGACCGAGCAGGTCCCTACCGCTTTAAAAATGACCTATACCGTTGATAAATTCGAAAAAGTCCAGGGCATGGACTGCGTAGTCATCAAATCGAAGGTCGTTTCTGAAGCCGCAAAAAGCGGCGCCGTTTCACAGTTAGACGTTAACGCCACCGGCCAGATCTTCTTCGCCTACAAAGAAGGAAAGATCGTTAAAAACGCCGTTATCGGCACTTTCGGATCGGTCACCAACCAGATCATCGAAGGCAAAACCGAGCCCATCGTTACGAAGGTTTTAGTAGACCTCGTAATGGACATCGTAAAATAATAAAGCGCCCGATTCAAGCGCTTTGTATTTAATTTGACGGAGGGTTTCTTTTAATGGAAATAAAACTCGAAACCATAAATAACATCACAATTCTCAACGTTGAGGGCGATATTTTCGCCGAGGATTCAATGAAATTAAAAGACGCCCTTGATAAACTTTTTCAGTCCAACAAGATCAAGGTGATATTAAACCTCGATAAGACGAACGTGATATCTTCCGTAGGCCTCGGTGTTATACTTGCCGCGCTTATCAAATTCAGGAAGTATTCCGGAGACATCTGCCTCTGCCTGGTTAAAGACTTCGTTAAAAAAGTTCTGAAAACCACCAAGGTAGACAATATCGTCGAGGCGTACGACAATGTCGCAGCAGCCGTCGAGGCGCTGTCATAAAGGCTGGAAACGCTTAAAATTCATCAATTGAAAAGACTCCGATCAAATTCATAGAAAATCAAGGCGGCCGTTAAAAGGTCGTCTTGATTTTTTTTACGCGCGGTTTTCATAAAAAACGCTTTTAATTAAGCGAATTCGATAAATAATATAAAAAAAACGAAGTAAATTACGATAAATAACATGGAAGCATATATCATTTTTAATAATTTTAAATTTCAGGAAAGAATAGGAGAATTTAATGGCAGTTACATCTAAAAAAACTAAAAAACCCACCGCGGCGGCCAAAAATAAAACTAAAAAAACGGATCATGGCCATGATTCTTGCGGACCGGCATGCTCATGCTCTGCGCCCCCGAAAAAAGGCGCGCTCAAAGAAAAAATAAACCTTGGAGTGTTCTTCGGCGGCCGTTCTTCGGAGCACGAGGTTTCTCTCGTATCGGCTAAGAGCATAATCGATTCCATCGACACTAAAAAATACAATATCATACCCATAGGCATCACGAAACATGGAAATTTCGTTTACCTGAAGGGCTCGACCGATCCCGCCGAAATAGTAAAAAAAGGCGTTCACGCCGTTTTTATAGCGCAGCCCGGCGTGAGCCACAATCTGTGGATAATCGACGAGAACAAGGAAGGCGAGATAGAGGCTCTCTCTATCGATATCGCATTCCCCGTCCTGCACGGCCCGTTCGGCGAGGACGGCAAGATCCAGGCGCTCTTCGAAATGGCCGAGATCCCCTATGTGGGCTCTGATGTACTCGGCTCGGCATGCGCGATGGACAAGGTCGCCATGAAGAACCTTTTTATGGCCTACGAACTTCCTATAGTCAATTTCGCCCATTTTACGGTGCACGATTATAAAACGGATAAAAAAGCCATACTGGATTCGATCAAAAAAGCCCTCGCGCCGCCTTACTTCGTTAAACCGGCTAACCTCGGCTCGTCCGTCGGCATCACCAAGGTAAGTAAAAACTCAGCTCTGGAGGCGGCGATCGAAACGGCGCTCAGCTACGACTACAAGGTCATCGTAGAGCAGGGTCACGAAGTCAGGGAGATAGAAGTGGCCATCATGGGTAATTTCGAACTTATGGTCGCCGAGCCCGGCGAGGTAATGCCCGACGCCGATTTTTACGATTATAACGACAAATACAAGAGCGGAAAGGCGAAATTCTCCATACCCGCGAAACTTCCGAAAAAGACCCTCGAAGAGGTAAAAGAACTCGCGATAGACGCCTACCGCGCAGTCGACGCGAAAGGCTTCTCGCGCGTGGACATGTTCGTGGATAAGAAGACCGGCGAAATTTTCGTCAACGAGATCAATACTATTCCCGGATTCACATCGATTTCGATGTTTCCGAAGATGTTCGAAGCGTCGGGTGTCAGCTATAAAAAAATAGTCGGCCACCTGCTCGATTACGCCGTCGAATTATTCGACTATAAATGCAGGCTTAAAGTTTAGATAACAGAGCCTTAATTAAATAAAAAACGGCACTCTTCGAGCTTCGCGCCGATGAGTTCCTTTTCAAGCGCGCTTTTAGTCCGCGGCAGAGCGAAATCATATAGCTCTGCCGCGGCTTTGTATTCGTTTATTTCGATAAGTTTTTCGGCCGCCTTCAAAAGCACGCTTATACCGCCGCTTCCCGCAATAACTTCCGCGGTTGCGGCCTGTCCGGCCTCGAAAGCCTTCATGGCTGAGTCGATGATGGATTTTTTATCGCGCCTCAGGCGATGCACGGCTACAAGCCCGTGCCATGCTTCGAAGTCGGACGGCGCCGCCGCCGAGATCTTAGCGTAGTCGCTTTCGGCGGTTTTCAAATGCGAAGCGGCGCCTTCGGCCACTCTGTTCTCGCATAGCGTAAGCGACAGCCTGGCGCGCATTTTCAAATATTCAACGTTGTCCGGCGCGGTTACGATAGCGCGCGTTATAGACTCGACCGCCGCGCCGAATTCGCCGGTGCGCGTTTGCAGCGCAGCCATCAGCCGCCATGACCTTTCGTCCGCGGCGCCGCGCTCGGTGAGCATATCTAAAAGCGAGAGCGGAATGCGCGGCTCGAGGAATTCTTCGCCCAGAAAGAACGCGGCGTTTGCTATCATCTTTTCGGCGGAAATTTCGGAGGAATCCATCGACCTGCGCGCGACCGCCTCGCCCAGCGAATCGGCGTAGGCCCTGTAGTCGAGCGACACTCGCTGCCCGCTGAAAAGAAGCAGCGGCGCTTCGTATTCTATTACCTGGAAATTGTCCGAGTTTAAAATGCCGTCGCCGGCGTAAACCTTAAGCTGCTCCGGCGACATCAGACGCAGCGTCGAAAATGTCAGCGCGTCGCGTATGCCGTAGTCTTCGATCATTTTGGCGATCGGCGGGCTCTTCTGGATTTTGCGGAAACAAAAGTAAGGTTCGTCGGGCGGATCTATATCCGCTTTGGAGCCGGGGGCAGTTTTGACGCCGAGGGCGAAAACGTCATAAGTCGAATTGAACCAGAGTGAAGCTTCTTTGAAAACGCTGAGATAGGTTCTGAGGGCCAGTTTGAAAACCTCTGGCGAACTTTCGTACGCCTGTATCCACACGAGCATGGCGCCGCCGTCGTTCAGTTTTTCGTGCGCCATAGAAAAAAAATCGGTGGTGAACAGCGAACTAATCCCGCTGATCCACGGATTCGACGGCTCAGAAATTATGACGTCGAATTTTTCACGGGCGGTCAGAAGAAAGCTCCTGGCGTCGTTAACAACGATAGAGACCCTTGGATCGTTTTTATAGGCGTCGTAACTTTCGTTGAAATACTTCGCCGCTTCTATTACCTCCGGAATTATCTCGACGCAGGTTATTTTTTCGGCTTCGCTGAATTTGCAGGCCGCGGCAAGCGTGGTACCCGTGCCGAGACCTATTATCAGAATGTTTTTCGCGCTTCTGACCCGCGACATGGGAAGCACGGCCAGTACGCTTTGCGTGAGCATGTCGGAACGCGTCGTCGAGCCGTCGGTCTTGCCGTTTATCTTAAGGAATTTAAGCCCGTTTCTTACGTCCTGCATGACGTAAACCGTGGCCGCTATGCTTTCTTTATAATACAGGACTCTGTTGTAGGCCATGAGATCGTTCACCGCCGCCTCATTTAGCCCGCGCGTCCTGTAAAAACTTCCGATATTCAATATTTTATGGTCCCATGCCGGAAGAAAGAAGATAGATACCAGCATGACGGCGCACACTGAGCGCATTATGCCGGCAGTCTTGCGTAAATTTCCGCTTTTCGCCGCGCCGCCGCCCGCTTCTGAACGCCGCGCGTGCGCCGAGGCTGCCAGAAAAATAAGAAAAGCTATGACTATAGCGGTTTCTATCGAATTTTTAAACCCGAACGATGGCAGTATGACGATCCCCGTCAGAAAAGACCCCAGAATGCATCCTACGGTGTTATACGAATAGAGCCTTCCTATGGCCGAAGCGCTGTCGGCGGCGCGTATTTCCACCGCTCTGACGGCGAGCGGGAAGCTTGCCCCGAATAAAAGCGCCGGGACGGCCATTACGGCGAGGCAGACTACTAAATTCAGAGACATATAAATATAATAAGAACCGCCCATCGAATTATTCATATTTATGAACGCCATCGGGAGCTTTTCATAAAAAGGCAGCGTGAGCAGTATATAGGCGCCTATTGAAAACTCGCATGCGCCGAAAGCAAAAAGCGGGTCTTCGATTCTGTCGGCGAAATAAGCCGCAATCAGGGAGCCCGCGGCGAGGAAAAAAATGAAAACGGAGAGCATCAGCGAGAAAGAATAGGTGGAAGAACCTATTATGAGTATCAGAAATCTCGTCCAGCAGACCTCGAGCATCATCGATATGAATCCGGAAAACAGGAAATAAATGAATATAAAATTATATGCCCGCCCGCCTTCGGCCGCAGCGGCATTGGAAATCCCTTCAGCCGCGACCGGCCCGGAAGCGTCAGCAGGAATTTCCGGCGTGCAATAACTCTTGACCGCGAGCATCGAGACGCCGCAGAGAATATTGAGCCCGGTGACGATATTAAGGCTCAGTTCGGAGCCGAAATTGTAAAGCATGAAAAAGCCGCATATGAAACAGCCGAGCGCGCCCCCGGCGCTGTTGAAAAAATAGATGAGCCCTATGCTGCTGCCGCGCTTTTCGAGGTTTGCGAGCACGATCTTGGCCATGACCGGAAATGTCGCTCCCATTAGTGTCGTCGGAACGATTATCAGCGCGAAAGACGAAAACAGTTTAAATGCGATTTCTGCGGCCGGCGAAGATATATAAGGATGGGCGAATATATAAAAGTCTTTATATATTTCGATGAATCTGTAGAAGAAAATTCCGTAAACGCCTATGGCGAGTTCGAGGTAAGCGTAGAGCGCCATGGCCGATCTTACGCGGTCGGCGACCCGGCCGAAGAACCAGGAGCCGGCGGCGAGGCCCGCCATGAAAGACGCCAGGACCATGGCGGTGGCGTAGGTGGTGTGGCCGAGTATGAGATTGAATTCGCGGCACCACAGTATTTCATAGCAAAGCCCGCAGAATCCTGAAACGAAAAAAATAAGATATAATATAAAATTTTTCATGCTGAAAGAGCGGCCCCCCCGAAATTATTAAATTGATTACCGTTGTTTTTTTTCCGGTACACATTATAACATTTTAGGACCGCGCTGGCAAGACGAAATCTTTAACGTGACCGGTCTTTAAAGCGCTCAAAAAAAACGCGGTTCAGGCAAATTGAACGCGAATTAATTTTTGACTTTTTTCTGAAGTTGGTATATAATAAACTTAGTCTTTTAACTATCGGCGGCCATCCTTAAATAAAGCCGCCCGGGCGCTCACCGGAACGCCCGCTATATTTTGAAAGTTTCATTTACTGCCGTGAACGGAGAGGTAACACCTATGGTAAAAGATTCCAGCGATATTACAGGGTCGGTTTCCGCGCGGCAGAGAACGGCCGCTACAGAAGAAAATTTCGAATTTTTCAGGTCGGTCTTTTACTCTTTGAATGACGCCATATTCATTCACGATCCAAATTCTTACGCCATTCTCGATTTCAACGACGCTACCTGCTCGATGTATGGTTACACGCCCGAAGAACTGAAAAACCTCAGCCTGGGCGATTTAAGCGCGGACGATTTGGTCTTCAGCCAGTCTAAAGCGCGATCGCTTCTCGAAAAAGCGCGCACCGAAGGGCCGCATTCTTTCGAGTGGCACGCTAAGAAAAAGGGCGGCGAACTTTTCTGGATCGAGGCCAACGCGCGCCACATATCCGCCGCCGGCATAAATTACTGTCTGCTCACCGTTCACGACATTTCCGAACGCAAAAAGAACGAAGAATTCTCCCGCGAAAGCGAGGAACGCCTCCGTACGCTTATAAACTCTATGCAGGATATAGTCTGCTTCAAGGACGGCGAGGGCCGGTGGCTCGAGGCCAACGATTTCGACCTGAAACTTTTTCGCCTCGAAGGCGTCGATTACAGGGGTAAGAAAGATTCTGAACTGGCCTGCTACAGCGAGTTTTATCACGACGCTTTTATGACCTGCGAGTCGACCGACGAAAAATCCTGGCTTGCCGGGGCCGCCACCCGCTCGGACGAGAACATCCCGACGCCCGAAGGCGATGAAAGGGTTTTCGACGTGATAAAGGTTCCGACCTTTACTCCTGCAGGCCGGCGTAAAGGCCTGATCGTCGTAGGACGAGACATAACCGAGCGCAAGAGGGCCGAAAAAGCTCTTCTGGCGGCTAAAGAAGAAGCCGAACGCCTCAGCCGCCTGAAGACGGAGTTTTTATCGAATATGAGCCACGAGCTGCGCACCCCGTTGAACGGAGTAATCGGTTTCGTAAGGCTTTTGAGTGAAAGTCCGCTGGAGGCGGCGCAGAAGGAATACTGCTCTATCGCGCTTGGTTCCGCCGAGCACCTGCTGCATGTGGTGAGCGACATACTCGACATATCCAGGATAGAAAGCGGCCGCGTTTCGCTTTCGAAAGACCGCATAGATATTTTCAATTTCATGAGCGGGCTTATAGCGCAGTTTAAAAAAGCGGCAAGCGCCAGGGGCGTAAACTTCATCTTTGAATTCGACGCCGGGATCAATTGTTCCGTGACCGGTGATAATTTAAGACTGAGCCAGATATTCATGAACCTTTTAAGCAACGCCGTAAAATTTACCGAAAAAGGCAGCGTAAAGTTCGGCGTCGAGAAACTGAGCGAGACGCCTGAAGAAATCTCGCTGAAATTTTTCGTACGCGATACCGGAATTGGAATAAGCGAAGACAGGATCGGCGATCTTTTTCAAATTTTCAGCCAGCTGGATATGTCGAACACGAAAAGGTTTCAGGGCGCCGGGCTCGGTCTTTCGATAGTCAAAAAACTTCTGGCGCTTATGGACGGCAGAATAGACGTTAAAAGCGCCGTGAATGAAGGCACATGCTTTTCCGTCGAACTGAGGCTTCCTAAAAATGAACGGGCCGAATCCATCGTTAAGAACAATATGGAGCTGAAGATGGGCAGAATCAAGTCCCGCGGAGCTATAAAGGCGCTTATCGTCGAAGACAATTTCGCCAACGCCTATTTATGCCAGCTGACGCTCGAGAAGGTCGGGATAGCGTCGGAGATCGCCTCGGATGGCAGAGAAGCCGTCGAAAAATTTTCGGCGGGAAAATACGATCTGATTTTGATGGATATCCAGCTGCCCGAGGTGAACGGTTTCGAGGCCGCGCTCGCGATTCGCAAAAAGTGCGCGGAACGGGGTACGCCGACGCCAATAATAGCTCTTACTGCTTACGTTCAGCAGTCGGACAGGGAAAAGTGCCTGCGGTTCGGGATGGACGGGTATGTAGCCAAGCCGTTCACCATTGAAACGATGATCGATTCAATTGAAAAAGTACTCTGCGGCTGAGTTGGAATTTTTTTGCTCCCGCTCCGCCCTGCCTTGCGATGAATCGCTTTAAATTTAAAACTCCGGAGTCTATCGTTAAGATAAACTCCGGAGTTTTTTATTGAACCGTTAATCGCTCAAATTGTGAATGCGATTAAAATTAGTATTTAACTTCTACTTTCTGTCCTGCGGCTACGCTCAGGGTCTGCATCGGGGACATAACGCCTTTAATGCTTGCTACTACAGCGTATTTGCCGGGGAGAACTTCCAGCGTTACTGATTTGCAGGGTTTCAGATCGACTTTCTGCGAAACTCCGGGGCCGCTGATCAGGTAGGTAACGCATTCTGAAGTGGTGTTTACCATTTCGATGTAAGCGTTCTCTACTTTTACTTCAACGGGTTTTTCTTCGACTGCGGGAGCTTCTTCGACCGGTTTAACGGGAGCGAGATTCATCATGCAGGGTTTGTGGTTGAAGAATTTTTTCGACTGTTTTGCGCAGTCCATAACGGGTTTGCACATGCCGCAGAAGCATTTGTGTTGAGGTTTCGCCGGTTTGCAGACGGGAGCGCAGACTTCGGGTTTTACTTCGATAGGAGCGCTGACGGCGGGAGCCGGAACGGGTTTGCATTTTACGCACATGCAGACGGGAGGGCAAACGGGTTTTACGACTTCTTTTTTGTAAACGGGTTTGTATTTCATGCATTTACATGCGGATTTGCAAACGGGAGCGCAGGGAGCGCATTCGCCTATCTGCTTTGTGATGGTGTTGTAACCGGCGAATTTAGAGTCGATTACCCAGTTGTAGTTGTTGCCTTTTGCAAAGGATTTGGTTCCTTTGATAAGCCCTTTTGCGCAGCCGGTGATTTCATACTTGAATTTGCCGGCGTCCATGATAACGGTTTCTTCCGCGCAGGGTTTTACGCATATTTCACGAACGACTTCCGTGCCTTTTGTGAAAATGATCGCAACGGGTTTCGCGGTTTCGTTTTTAACGAATAAAACGGGGTCATTAGCTTTTTGTTTCTGGCCAAGCGTCAATTTGTGCATGGGAACCTTAACGGTTAAATAGCACTTGCATTTGCCGTCCTCATTGCCGATCTCATCGCAGGCCTGCGCTAACGAAACGTACGCCGAAAAAATTAAAGCTACCACTAACATTAAAATGGCAGAGCTTTTTTTGGACATGTAAATTACCCCTTTCACTATAAGATTTGGTAGAAAAATAATATAATATTTTAAAAAATTAGTCAACAATATTTTTAGTTGAAAATAAAAGAGAGAATTAATCTTGATTTTAGTGAGGAAAAGAGAAAAATTTCCTGCAAAGTTGGATAATGCGTTCAAACCCGTTAGGACCGCCGACCGTTATCCGGCATCAAAACTCTACAGCGGGCGCCATGTCAAAACGCCCATTTCCATGAATGTTTTATGCGCTATACGAGGCGAATCGCCGTAGCGGCGATGCAGTATTTTTTCTATAAGGCCGCAATCGGCCTTTATACCATTGATTTCAAGGTGCCACGACATGTCTTTTACGGTATCCGTCCGGTCCGCCTCGCTGTCCCAGGAATTTTCGAGAAAGTCGAGCGTGTGGGCGATATTCATCTCTTTGAGCGTCGCGCTAAGATTGACGGCCGAAAAAGGAATGTTAAGCTCTCCGCCATGCGCCTTAAAAACTTCGCTGAGCAGCTCGTTTTCACGTTTGCGCCCCCAGGCGGTGCAGACGCATGATTCCAGCGCGCACGAATTCATCTTTTCGACGGCCTCCCTGCCGCTTAACGCCGAGGTCATCGCGGCCCAGGCGATATCGAAAAACTTCAGCCAGCCGTTCTTTTTTATGTTTGCGCTGTGCCAGTCGCAGACGAGTGTATCGACGTTATTGAACGAGTATTTTTCAGAAGTGGTCAGAAGCGTTTCGACCATCGCCGGCGAGACGTCGGTGCCTGTAACGGCCTTCGCTCTTTTCGCCAGCGTAAGCGTGTGGCGGCCTGTTCCGCAGCCTATGTCGATGATCTTTTTGCCGTCGATGACAACGCCGTGCGATTCGGCGATTTTAACGATAGCGTTTATCGCCGCCATGTCTTCAGCGTCGTTTTCATTGTAAACAGGGAAGTTTTTGGCTTTTTCGCTCCAGAATTTACCTTCGTCGCTCATCTCTGCGCCTCATCTTCGGGTTCGGGGAGTGGGGTGCCTGGTTCGTCAGCCTGTACGGTAAGATCGTTTTCGGGCGGGGGAAGAATTTCCGTCTCGACGGTGGTCAGGCCACTGTCTCCCGGAATTTCCGGCTCTGAAGAAAAGGTTTTGCGCCTGTCGTTATCACCATCATCGCCGCTTCCATCTTTATTTTCGTTATTGCCGGCGTTGTCCGTACCGTCGTTTTCATCCGCGCTTTCGCTCTGATTTTCGCCTGTGTCTGCGTCTACACCGTCGCTCCCGACTTCGTTTTCATTGATCTTGATCTCGTCGTCGGTGAAATCGAACGACTCCTGGTTGGGATCTTCGAATAAGATATTGGCGCCTTCCTCGCGGTCTTCGGCGAGCAGCGCATCGAGTTTCGCGGTATCGATCTCGATCGATTTGAGGTAATTTTTAAGTTCAGTAACGCTTTTTATTCCGAAATACTTGAAGAAATCTTTGGATATGCCGTATAATTTAGGATTTCCGGCGATCTTTTTAACGCCGACCACCTTTATAAGGCTGCGCGAATATAGCATATTGATGATGCCGTCGGAGTTTATGCCGCGGACCTTTTCAATTTCCTGTTTGGTTATGGGCTGCTTGAAGGTTATTACGGACAGCGTCTCGAGCGCCTGATAGGATAATTTGGTTTCACGTGGCGCGACGAGCATTTCGATATATGCAAAATACTCGGTCCTGGTTCCCAGGCGGAACCCATCGGGGTCTTTTATCAGCTGGAACGCAGTCTGGCGGCCCTGTAGTATCTGGCCGTACTCTTCTATGATCTGGGTCGCGTCCTTGGTTTCGACTTTTAATATTTCGGCTATTTTCGACGACGGCAGGGAGGCCGGCGAAACGAAAAGCAAAGCCTCTATTATAAGGTGCTCTTTTTTCACTTTAATTCAAACCCCTTGCTTAAGCGGCGGCGGATTCCGCCATG
>MGFH01000190.1 GCA_001791795.1 Candidatus Wallbacteria bacterium GWC2_49_35 | reverse complement strand
CAACTCGCCGGCGGACGCGCTAAAATAAACCTCGCCAGAGCCGAACGCGGCATCACTCCCGGCCAGATCCTCGCCATCTACGACGGCGATTCCCTCATCGGCGGCGGCGTTATAGAATAACCGCCTGTTCACTAAACTTTTGCTTTATATTAAGATTTTTTGGATGAGGGGAAAGAAAGGGCCGAGGGCCCTTTCTTTCCCCTCATAGCACCCCAATCTCTCCCGGAGGTTAAATCATCGCAGCTGCGCCGCGATGATTTGTAGCATTGCCTTAAAAGCCCGCTTCGCGGACTTTTAAGGCAGGCGGAGGGCGCTGCCGCGGTCTTGACGGCTGGCGGGAATTTGCCTTTTACTCATTTCTTGACTGCTTTTCTATTTTAAAAGATATTCTAAAATATGTAAATTTAAAATAAAATTAGAGGCAAAAGGCGCTTTTAATTCTGTGATCTTTTCCGTGAGCCAGTGTATTAATTAACAAGGGTGCCATTATGCCTTGCCGGCGGAGGCGCAAAGCGCCTCCGCCGGCGAAAGAAAGAATGGCAAGACAAGAGTTATAGCCATGACAAAAAATACCAAAAATAAGATTAAAGTCGAGACAGAAAAAATGCCGGCCTGCAAAAATAAAGCGTCAGGAAAATCAGGGATAGAGAGGGGGTTCGGGGGAGAGGAAGGGCCATCGGCCTTTCCTCTCCCCCGAATAGCATTAAAGAAGAATTATTTTAATTGCTTAATTTTTAATAGTTTAACCGCAACTGTAATATGAGCAGGCTGGATTTCTGCATTTACCGCCCCGGCAGCCTTCGACGTAATCGAGGGTGCCGCCGCATTCGGGGCAGGCGCCGCTCTGGCCGTGGTTTGGGCCCGTGACGCCGCCGAGGTATGAGTTGCCGTTCAGGGCGCTGCCGGAGATCGACAGCGCCTGGGCGACGCCGCCGGTGAAATTGGAATCGTCAGAGTTATTTGGTTCGGTTGTTTTTTCGCGGCCGTCTTTTTCGGCGGCTTGCTGCCGCGCCATTTCGCGCAGCGATATATAGTCGTGGATGGCTTTTCCCACGCCGTCGAGGCATGAGGCGATGTAGTTAGGCCCGAGTCCTTTTTCTTTAGTGCATTTGATCTCGATGAGTTCGTCGCGTATTTCCTGCATGGTGGCGCCGTGTTTGAGCGCGAGCGAGCTGAGCCGTCCGAGTCCTTCGGTAAACGCCGACGGGCATCCGCCGGCCTTGCCGAGGTCGGCGAAGACCTCGATCTCCTTGCCGTCGAGGTCTTTGTATATGTGCACGTACAGCATGCCGCAGCCGGTATCTTTGCGTATGCGCGTGCCGTCGGCTATCTGGGGTGTCTTGCGTTTTTTCGCCTGCGGCAGTTTAGGTATCTCGCACGCCGCGGAGGCGGGCGCGTTCTTATCGGCGCCCGTCGAGGTTTTAGCGGCCGAGCCCGTGTGGTAGACCTGTTCGCTCTTGCATCCGTCACGGTAAACGGTAATGCCCTTGAGCATCATTTTATAGGCCATCATATAAGCCTGGGCGATATCTGCCGCCGTGGCGGAGTTGGAGAAGTTGATAGTTTTCGAGACCGCGTTGTCGCAGTACTTCTGGAACGCTGCCTGGATCTTGACATGCCATTCGTAGGGGATTTCGTGCGAGGTGACGAAAACGTCCCTGAGATTTTCGGGCAGCTCGCTTAAATTTTTGAGCGTGCCGTCGGTTTTTATCGTTTCGATTATATCGTCGCGCAGCAGGCCGTGTTTTTTAAGAGCTGCGATCAGGAACGGGTTGATCTCGCGCAGCACGGTGCCGTCCATGACTCTTTTTTCGTATGAGAGCGCGAAATACGGCTCGATGCCGCCCCACGCGCCCGCGATAGTGGAGATGGTGCCGGTGGGCGCGACCGTAGTGGATGCGGCGTTGCGCAGTTTAATGTCATCGCCCTTGAAGTTGGGCGAGTTAAGGTCGTATATGGAGTTTTTGAAGTTAGGGAACACGCCGCGCACGGCCGCGAGGGCCGCGGAGGCTTTACGCGCCTCGGTGCGTATGAAATTCATTATGTTTTCGGCCAGGTCGCATGCCGCGTCGGAGTTATAGGCGATCTCGAGCTGGGCGAGCATATCGGCGAATCCCATAATGCCGAGGCCGATCTTGCGGTTGCTCCTGGTGAGCCGTTCGATCTCGGCGGACGGATATTTATTCATATCGATGATATTATCGAGGAAGTGCACGGCGCAGGCGACGACCTTAGCGAGGCGGTCGTAGTTGACCTTTCCGTTTTTAATCATCCTGCCGAGGTTGATCGAGCCGAGGTTACATGATTCGTAGGGCAGCAGGGGCTGTTCGCCGCAGGGGTTTGTGCTTTCGATATCGCCGAGCGCCGGTGTCGGGTTGTATTCGTTGATGCGGTCGATGAAAATGACGCCGGGGTCGCCGTTACGCCAGGCGTTCTCGACGAGCAGGTTCCATATCTGAGAAGCCATGACGGTTTTGACGACCTCGCCGCTGTGCGGGTTGACGAGGTCGAAGTCGGCGCCGTCTGCGACGGCCTGCATGAATTTATCGGTGATGGCGACCGATATGTTGAAATTGGTGAGGGTCTTGTCGTCTTTTTTACATGTGATGAAATCTATTATATCGGGATGGTCGACGCGCAGTATGCCCATATTGGCGCCGCGGCGCGTGCCGCCCTGTTTTATTTCCTCGGTGGAGGCGTTATAAACGCGCATGAACGATATCGGCCCGGACGCTATGCCCTTGGTGGTTTTGACGTTATCGTTGCGCGGCCTGAGGCGCGAGAACGAAAATCCGGTGCCGCCGCCGGATTTATGTATCATGGCGGCGTCGAGCAGCGTGGAGTAAATTCCCTTGATGTCGTCCTCGACAGGCAGTACGAAGCAGGCTGAAAGCTGCTGCAGTGTGTTTCCGGCGTTCATCAGCGTGGGCGAGTTCGGCAGGAATTCGAGTGAAGCCATGACATCGAAGAATTCGTCGGCCGATCTCCGGGCGCTCTCGCACGAATCGTAAAGTTCGTTGAGGTTATCGAGGAACTGTCTGAAATTATCGTCGTAGTTTTTAACTCCGTTCGCCGACAGAAAGTCGCGGAACGCGTCGATAGTTTTCTTCGTTTCGGGCGAATTGAGCGACTCTTCGGGAAGCGAGGCCGCGAACTGTCCGAGCGTCATTTTGAGTTTATCGGCGTTTTCGTATCCGGGATTGTATAAAAGTGTCAGTTCGGTACTGCGCTCGTCTCCGGGCTCGACGACGGCCCTGGAAACGTTTTTATAGACGGCGTTGAGCCCTATATTGCGGTCGTATATGACGTCTCCGAGCGCGACGTTTTTGGCGACGCGCCACAGGAGCTTTTCGGGCGTCTCGTTGGGCTTGAGATATCTCTTTTCGAGAACTATCCTGGCGTTTGGGGTCAGTTCTATCTTTTTATCGGTTAACGTTCGCTTCATCGTATTGTTCATTCTCCTTGCTTTGCCTGGCGGCATGTGCTGTTGGTTTAAGTTATTCGAATATGCCTGAAATTGAATATAACCGGAAACTAATTTATCTTTCAAATATATTCAAATTACCTGATATTTTTAAGGTTCTTCATATAAGGATAAAACGCGGCCGGTTCCGCGTTTTATCACTGATAACGGTATATATGCGTTATGTTTTCCGGCCTGATTATTTCCGGCCGATATTAACGGATTACGTTTTTACTTTACGGATTACGTCGAGCATGCTGCCGTCGCGCCATTCCATGACGGCGACGATCTTATCGTCGAGTTCGACCTTTTCGGGGACGCCGGTTATTTTGTACACTTCGTCCATGAGCTGATCGATTGACATGATCGGCAGTTTCGAATTTTTCGTCTTATCGATGAGGTCCTGGCGTTTCGGGTTGATGCATATTCCGCGCTCGGTGACCACCACGTCGATGAGTTCGCCGGGGCATGTAACGGTCGTAACGTTTTCGCGTATGATGGGTATGCGTTTGCGGAACGACGGCGCGGTGATGATGGTTACGTCGGAGCCGGCCGCGACGTCGGGGAAGCCGCCCGTTCCGTGCAGCAGCAGGCCGTCGGAATGGGTGTTGACGTTGACGTTGAAGTTGAGATCTATTTCGGTCGCGCCGAGCACGCCTATGTCGAGCATGTGCGCTATGCAGCCTTTGGCGTGATAGTTATACGAGATCGACAGCGTCGATTCGACGTGATTGTCGTTTTCGCGCAGAGATCTGACGGCGTCGAGGTCGAAGCACTGGCCCTCGCATATATATTTAAGGGCGCCTTCCTCGAGCATTTTGACGAGAACTGTGTTTCCGCCGCCGTGGGCGAACGAGGCCGTAAAACCTTTCTTTTTCATCATTTCGGCAAGGTAAACGTTGAAGGCGAGCGATATTCCGCCGGCTCCGGCCTGAAACGACAGGCCTTCCCTGATGTAGCCTATTTCGTCGACGAAGCGCGCCGCGTATTCGGCGATCAGAAGCTGCGTGGGGCTTTTGGTGAGTTTGGTAGTACCGGAAACTATCTGTGCGGGATCGCCGATCGAATCGACCGTGACGACGTAGTTGATATTTCCGCCCTGGATCGACCAGGGAATGCACGGGAACGGGACCAGGTTATCGGTTATGACGACTGAGCAGTCCGCGTAGAGGCTGTCGACGTTCGAGTAGCTCAACGGCCCGCAGGCGGACTTTCCGAGCACGCCGTTGGCGTTGCCGTAGCAGTCGGCGGCGGAGGCGCCTATGAATGCGATGTCGATGTGAAGGTCGCCGTCCTGGATAGCGCGCACCCTTCCGCCGTGGGAGCGGAGTGTGGCGGTTCTTTTCATTTTGCCGAGCGAGCAGGCGAGGCCTACGTCGCCGTTCATCGAGCCTTCTACGTGCGATATGACGCCGCTTTCTATGTAAGGTATCAGTTTATCGTGTACGGGAAAAAGCGCGGTGGGCGCGAGAACTATATCTTTGAAGCCGCGCTGCGCGAGTTTTTCGACGACCGCGTTCACAAGGTAGTCGCCGTTTCTAAGGTGGTGGTGGAAGGAGATGCACATTCCGTCGCGCAGCGGCAGTTTGTCGAGCGCGGCGTCGAGGCCGTTTATGACCTTGTTTACTCTGCCGGGGAAGCAGCGCGGGATGGGCGGCGCGGCTTTTCTTTTTCCGCTGACCATATCGGCGAATGCGCCCGCGTAGGGTTTTACGGGTCTTCCGTTGATCTCGGATGGGACCATGCGGCCCAGAGCGTTTTTTATCATTTCCATATTATTATCTCACTTCCTTTTTCGCGGTGTCGATGCCCATTTTCGCGGCGAGTTCGAGAGTCTTTCTAGCGCGTTCGACGACGGGCGCGTCTATCATCTTGCTTCCGAGCGCGATCACTCCGAGGCCGCGCGATTTCGCGTCTTCGATGGCCTGCATGACCCTGTTGGCGTATTGAATCTGTTCCGTCGTGGGCGCGAAAACTTCGTGCACGATGCGGATCTGGCCCGGGTGGATGAGGCCCTTGCCGCAGAAACCAATGGATTGGGCTTCGACGGTGGACTTTCTGAGGCCTTCGGAGTCTTCGATATCCGAAAAAACGGTGTCGATGGCTTCGATGCCGGCCGCCTTCGCGGCGTATACTATCGAGCAGCGGGCGCTGAAGGTCTCTTTGCCGTCGCGCGTGCGTTCGCAGCCGATGTCGCGGGTGAAGTCTTCCGCGCCGAAACATAACGCCACACTTCGTTTCGAGGCGGTCGCGATTTTGTAAGCGTTGATGACGCCTCTGGCGGTCTCGATGAGCGGCATGAAAAGGATCTGTTTCGGAATGCCATGGCTCTGTTCGAGTTTCGCGACTATTTTTTCGATCTTGATTATATCGTCGGCGGTTTCGCATTTGGGTATCAGTATGATGTCGGGTCTCGCGGGAACTATCATTTCGAGGTCGGCCAGGCCGTATTCGCAACTGAGCGGATTGATGCGCACGATGCGTTCCGACGCGCCCAGGAAGTTGTTTTTGCAGGTAAGGATATTTCTGATCATGAAGCGCGTGTCGAATTTCTGCTCGGGCGCGACGGAGTCTTCGAGATCGAGTATAAGTGAATCCGCGCCGAAAAGGCCCGCGTTAATAATGAGGTCGGGATTATTGCCGGGAATGTATAAGCGAGAGCGTCTCAGCCGCGAAAAATCGGGATTGAAATGATCGAAGCAGGCGTCGTCGAGAAGGGGTTTTGTGACATTATGCCCCATTTTGATGAGAGCCGCTTCGAGGCGGGCCAGTATCGCGAAATCGAGAGCGCCGTTATCGTCGACCTCTACGAGTATGTCGGTTATCTGAAGCTCGTTAATCTTGCGCGCGACGAGCGATTCGATGTGTTTTCCGAAAAAAGCCCTGACGGAGCTTTTAACGGTTACCTTAACGCCGTGCCCCGCCTCTTTTTTGTGGCAGACGATCAATACGTCGGATTTGTCGGCCTTTCCGGCGGCGACTCGGTCGAGTATGTTAACGCTCATGATAAACCACCTTTTTTATTGATTTTATAGTATGGATAAGCTTTTCATTTTTGAAATATACTAACACAAATCGGCAGGAATTTCAAATAAATTCTGGCTTTAAATTTAAGAAAAAACGGCCTTTTTTTTATTGTGTTAATCCTGCCGTTATGATATAATTTTAATAGTTCATTAATTCCGGGTAGGCTGAAACGCGCCCGTGACCGTCTGCGGAAGCGGAATCATATTCGAGAGGAAATCAGATCATGAATTCAAAAGAAATTTCCGATATTTTCAATTCGAAGTTCGCGCCTTTCGTCCGGCCTTATTACGGCGATCCGTTGATAGTGTCGAAGGCTGAGGGCGTTCACATCTGGGACATCGACGGAAAGAAATATCTCGACGCGTATAGCGGTGTCGCCACCGTGTCCATGGGCCATAGTAACAAGCGCATCAACGACGCGGTAAAAGCGCAGATGGACCGTTTCGGGCACATTTCCTATATATACCGCTTCGAACCGGCGGCGGAATACGCTTCTGTATTGCTCAATAAATGCGGCGGCGATTACTCCCGGCTTTTTTTCACGAACTCCGGTTCAGAGTCGGTAGACCTGGCCATCATGATAGCCCGCGCCGCCACGGCTTCCGAGTCTATTTTCACTTTTTCCGAAGGCTACCACGGCGGCACATTTCTGACTAAATTTTCGACCGGCCTGGACACATGGCACGCGAAGATCGAAGCCCCGCCTGAAATCTTTTATATCACCACTCCTGAATGCGTGACCTGCCGCCACCGCACTTGCGAAACTTCACGCTGCATCTGCCTGAATAAGGCGTGCGAGAAGTTCGAGCAGCTTAACAGGAAAGGGCTCCGCCCGATAATGATAGTGGAGCCGGTCCTTGGCGTCGGCGGCATAATAACGCCGCCGCTCCACTATTTCAAAATGCTATCCGAAGTTATAGATGAATATAACGTTTTCCTAATATGCGACGAAGTGCAGACAGGCTTCGGCCGCGTCGGCGGGGCGTTCTTCGGCTTCCAGAAGTTCGGATTGAAGCCTGATATCGTCTGTATGGGAAAAGCCATAGCGAACGGTTATCCCCTGGGCGCGGTGGTGTTCAAGGAAGAAACGTCCGAAAAGGTCAAAGATATGCTTCACTTCAGCACTTTCGGCGGTAACCCTCTTTCGATAGCGGCCGCCCTGGAGGTCATCAAACTCATCGATGAAATGGACATATTGAATGTGGTCGAAGAAAACGGCCGCGTCTTTCTGCGCGACATGAGGCTTTTTTTCGAGGAGCATACGGCCGTAAAACGCATCAGGGGCGCCGGTTATTCCGTCGGAATAGATTTCGAGACCGATGATGAGGCCGCCGCCGCTTTGAACGCCGCCCGAAGTGAAGGCCTGCTGGTCGGAATAGGCGGCCGGAAGAAAAACGTCATCAGGGTACAGCCGCCGCTGACCTTTACAACGGATAATTTCCACGAAACCGTCGAGATATTTAAAAAGGTCTTAAAATAAGCATCAGCGCGGGAGTTAAAAACAGGTCGAAGACGATCGCCATAAAAATATTGAACGATATCAATATTCCGAAATGCTGAGTGGGAATGAATTCTGACATCATCAGCGCGCTGAAGGCGCAGGCAGTGACGACCGAGGTGAAGATCATCGAGCTCCCTTTCGCGCGAAGCGTTTTTACCACCGAGCTTTCGTACGATTCCCCGCCGTATATATTTTTTCTGAATTCATCCATGT
>MGFH01000189.1:2469-5763 GCA_001791795.1 Candidatus Wallbacteria bacterium GWC2_49_35 | reverse complement strand
GTCGCGTTTTCATTGAAATTGGGGTGGATTTTTTCTTGCATTTGTAATTCCTCCTGAGTAATTTATTAGTTTAATTAATGACTTATCTAATACAAAAATAAAATAAATCAAAGATATATAAACAACGTACTCAATATCTCTGAAAAAATTCTTTATATTTTAACATATATTCATGTAAAAAATCAAGAGATTAGTTTAATTATTTTTATTTTTTTACGAAAATTCCTTATTTTTTACGGATTTTAGCCAGCACCAACTCGATATAGCCCTTATTTTCAAGCGTTTTGAATGCCGCGTAAAAAAGGCCGGATATCAGGTATGAAATAACTGCGAAGAATATGGCCTTTTCGATCGTGATGATATAGGCGGCGAGTATTATAAGCCAGAAACCTATCTGGGTAAGCACGCGCCTGAAAAGTTTGGGCTTGTTCTTACTCGCTTTTTTAAGCGCCGGATACGGGATCGTCGAAACCATAAGGGCGGCTACTAAAAACATCGAGGCGGTTATGGCGTTCGTGTGGTGTTCGATGTTATATATCGTTCCGAAAAGAACCAGCGAAGCCGCGAAAGCCGCCGCGCCGGGTATGGGCAGTCCCTGAAAGTAAGGGGTATGCGGCATGATGTTAAAGCGGGCGAGCCTGAGCGCGCCGCAGAGGACAAAAGCGAAGGCTACGGCTATTCCGACGACACCGGCCGAGTCCATGTAGCGGTAATAGACCAGAAGCGCGGGCGCCACGCCGAACGAAACCAGGTCGGCGAGCGAGTCGAATTCGGCGCCGAAGGTCGACGTGCCGGCCGTCATGCGCGCTATGCGCCCGTCCATTATGTCGAATATCATCGAGAAAAATATATACCAGGCCGCCCAGACATAGTCTTTGGAAATTATGAACTGGATGGCCGCGAATCCGCAGAACAGATTGGCCGCCGTGAACAGACACGGTATTGCGCATGCGTATATTTTTTTCATACTGAATTCTCCTCGAAAATTAATATCGGTCGGTTATTTTAGGTTATTTAATAAATTCGGCGATCACCGTCTGGCCGCCGCGGACGGGCTCAGCGAGCGTCACGTTTATTTTTATGTCGTCTCTTTTTGGAATGAAAATTTCGACGCGCGAGCTGAATTTGATCATGCCAAAGCGGTCTGTCTGGGTGAGCATATCGCCTTCGGCGACGTCGCATACGATACGGCGCGCGACGAATCCGGCGATCTGTTTTACCATTACTTTTATTTTTGAATTCTGGATGCCGATAACGTTCATTTCGTTATCGAACGAGGCGCGCGGATTGAAAGCGGCGTCAAAGCTGCCCGGACGGTAGCTGACCATATCCACGGTGCCCGATATCGGGGCGCGGTTGATATGCACGTTGAATATCGACATGAAGATGGCTATCTTATAGGCAGGGCCTTTTATATATTCGGTTTCTTCGCACTCTTCCACGGCGACGAGCGAGCCGTCGGCGGGCGAGTATATCTTGTTGTCGTCTTCGCAGTATTCGCGGGCGGGGTCGCGAAAGAAAAACGCGCAGAACCCGGCGAATATATAGAATAAATTAGACAGAAGACGGCTGAACCTGCGGGTGACAAAGCCGGCCAAAACAGAAAAAATAATAAACGGATACCCATCTTTAACTATTTTCATCTTAAAGTCATCGCCTTTACTTACTTTTTTTCTTTATTTTTTTATTTTATCAAAATTATTATTTTGAATTCGTTATAAATTTGCAGCTTTGCCTGCGCTTATTTTACCTGCTGCTTCGCCTGCGCCTGCGGCTGATTCTGAACGCTGTAGCCTTTGAACGCGCCGATCTTCGTGACGCCGCCCATGTACGGCAGAAGCGCCTGCGGAACGTCGATAGTGCCGTCCTCATTCTGATAGTTTTCGATGATGGCTATCAGAGTGCGGCCTATGGCAAGTCCCGAGCCGTTGATGGTGTGGGCGAATTCGGGTTTGGATTTGGCGTCGCGCTTGAATCTTATCTGGGCGCGCCTGGACTGGAAGTCTTCGAAATTCGAGCAGGACGAAATTTCGCGATAGACGTTCTGCGACGGCAGCCACACTTCGAGGTCGTAGCATTTAGCGGCCGAAAAGCCGATATCGCCCGTGGAAAGCGCCATCACGCGGTAGGGCAGGCCGAGTTTCTGCAGTATCTTTTCGGCGTCGGCGACGAGTTTTTCATGCTCTTCATAGCTTTTTTCGGGCGCCGTGAATTTGACGAGCTCGACCTTATGGAACTGATGCTGCCTTATGAGGCCCTTCATGTCCTTGCCGTAAGAGCCGGCCTCGGCGCGGAAGCACGGAGTGAAGGAAACGTATTTTATCGGAAGCGATTCGAAATTGAGCATTTCGTCGCGGTGCAAATTAGTCACCGGCACTTCTGCTGTCGGTATCAGGTAATATCCGGAAGGCGTGACCTTGAACAGATCTTCTTCGAATTTAGGAAGCTGGCCTGTGCCGCGCATGGAGTCGCGGTTGACAGCGTACGGCGGAAGTACTTCGTGGTAGCCGTTTTCGCCGGTGTGAACGTCGATCATGAAGCTGATCAGCGCGCGCTCGAGCCTGGCGGCGTCGCCTTTAAGCACCGTAAAACGGGCGCCGGTTATCTTCGCGGCCCGATCGAAATCAAGAATATCAAGCTTAACGCCTATATCGGCGTGCGATAGCGGCTCGAAAGAAAATTGCCTGGGCGTTCCCCATTTTCTGATCTCGACGTTGTCGTCGCCGCTCGCGCCTACGGGCGTCGTTTCATGGCATATATTCGGAAGGTATAATACGACTTCCTCTATTTTTTTTTCAATTTCGGACTGCTTCGCGTCGAGGGTCTTTACCTTTTCGGAAATAGCCTTCATCTCTTCGAGCTTCGCCTTGATGTCGGCGCCCGTCTTCTTCGCGGCCGAAATTTCAGCATTTGCCCTATTCTGCTGGCATTTGAGCTCTTCGACTTCTTTGATGACCTCGCGGCGCTCTTCGTCGAGTTTGATAAAGCCGCTCAGGTGGCTGATATTGACATCGGTCTGGTTCTCCATCAAAAACTTGATGCCTTCGAGCGTTTTATAGAACTGATGGATCTCCTCGACGCTTTTTTCGCCGAGCTTGCTCTTATATAATTTAACTATATTCTCGTCGAGATCGAACATGGAACGGGCTATAAGGCCGCGCTTCACCTTCGCCATATCGGAACGGATCAATTTGGGGTCTAGCATACGAACTCCCTTCGAACTTTGAAAACTTAACCTGATTATTACGGATCATTTCAGATTGTTTTTTGGTCTATAATATATTTAAGAGAATA
>MGFH01000189.1:0-2458 GCA_001791795.1 Candidatus Wallbacteria bacterium GWC2_49_35 | reverse complement strand
AAAAATTAGGGCGGCTTTTGACCGCCCTGATTTTTATTAATTTAAGACTGGTTTTTGATCTTATCAATCACGGATTACTGTCCGAGGACGTGTTTTTTATAGGTCTCATCGTAGAAATCGATCGAGCGGCGCATATATTCGCGGTGCTGGGCGTAGGTGCCGGGGAAGAAAGCGCCTTTGAATCCGGCGAGGCATATATTGCGAAGGCCTTTAGCATCGATATCGCAGATCTTCATAAGCGACATATATTCGTCGGTGACGGTGACCCTTGAAATAACGCGGTTATCGGTCGATATGGCGACGCGCAGACCGTATTTCAAAAAGTCTTTGACGGGGTGCTGGGCGAGGTTGCGAAGCGAGGGGAGCGTTTGCGAGTTGGATTTGAGGCAGACCTCGACGGTCGTTCTTTCGCGCGCCATGCGTTCGGCGGTCTGGTTCATGTATTCGATCTTCTGATCGTTGGTCATTTCGGTGCCGTCGGGGTTTTTGCGCTGCATCTTTTCCCATTGGAAAAGCTGCGTGCCATGGCCGATTCTGCGCACGTGGCAGTATTTGATGGCGCCCATGATGCTTTCGGGGCCGTAGGCTTCGCCGGCGTGGCAGGTCGTGTGCACGCCGCTGTTATAGCAGTATTCGAACGCATTTTTATGCACGTTAGCGGGGAAGCCGTCTTCGCGGCCGGCCAGGTCGAAACCTACGACGAGGTAGCCTTTTTTCATGGAGCTGACGGCGAGTTTCGCTATTTCTTCGGACGCCATGATCGCCAGATTCTGGAGGTCATCGCCGGTGTGAAGTTCGTATAAAGTTTTGTAGTAATCGCCCATACCCGGCATTATCATGCGCATAGCGCACAGTATCATGCCGCAGCGGTAGGGAAGGCCGCCGTGAAGTTTGACGTCGTCTTTCGAGTTGAATTCATCCATGGCGCGGCGAAGGCCTTTATCGATGGCTTTAACTATATCTTCCCAGCCGAGCGTTTTGCTCCAGTGTTTCTGGGGGGCGAAGCGCATTTCGAAATATCTGACGCCTTCGTTGAATTCGTCGCAGGCGATGCGGTAGGAGACTTCTTCGAGGCTTTCGGTGTTGCGCAGAACGCAGTTGACCAGTTCGAACGGAACGAGATATTCCATGAGGCTGTTATATTCTTGTTTAAAAACTTTTTCTTCGAGCTCTTCGGCGGTGCCCGAAACGACTCCGGGAATGCCGAGCGCTTTCGCTTCTTCGACCAGGTTGACCTTCTGCTCTTTAGCGAGCTCGACTATGGTTTTAGCGCGGACCGAGCCGTCGAGATGCATGTGCAGATCGGTTTTGGGAAGTTTTAAAATCTGTTCTCTGGTGATATTTAAAGACATGCCTTACCCCTTTCAATATTTACTTTTAATTTTTTTAAGTTAAGTTTTATATTTTTATACTTACATTCTAACTAAATTTTCTAAAAATTTAACTCTAAAAATCCGGCAATCCTGTAAAATTCTCAAATTCTTCAAATGTTTGGATATTGGATAATTGCGTTAAAGTAAATATGTTATCACATTTTAATCAATTACTCAACAGTTTATCGAACTTTTTTAATATACTTTTCAGGTCCGCCAGTTCACCTGAAAATGTCCAATTAAAAAACAGGCAATACGGCCCATGAAAAAAGTTTGACACTTCCTATTAATACGTGTTATAATAAAAGCAGATCAACTAAAGGAACACGATTCAAATTGTTCACGGCCATAAAAAAGGTAAAGTAACGGTTCCGCACCCGCGGAAAGAAATGAACTATTGTAAAAGACATAAATTAATTTTGATGGCCGGCAATAATCTTTTCTCCGCTCGCTGGTCCTCGGCACCTACGGTGCCTGCGGAGGCTTCGCTCCGAAAAATTATTGCCGGCCCTCCTGATGTAAACCAACTAATTTCGCTTACTATAGAACACTTATCGTAGTATATTAAAACAGGCCGGGTTAAAATAAAAAAGCATGGCAGGAGTGATAAGCATGAACAAAACTAAACTTAAAGACAGATATGTTTTTCCGGCGATATTCGAATATTGCGAAGGAAGTTACACGGTTACGTTTCCCGATCTGCCAGGCTGCATAACCGAAGGCAAAGACGTCGAAGAAGCGTTAAAAATGGCAAAAGAAGCCATGGAGCTGCATATATATAACATGGAAGACGATAAAGAAAAAATACCTGCGCCAGGCAAGCCAGAAAACATCAAGCTGCCGAAGCATTCATTTACCAGCCTTATTGAAGTCTGGATGCCGCCGATCAGAAACGAGATGCGGAATGAATATGTCAAAAAAACGCTGACCATTCCAAAATGGCTGAACGACATAGCGTTAGAAAGAAAGCTCAATTTTTCCCAACTGCTTCAGACCGCGGTGAAAAGCAAATTAGGCCTGCTATAAAGCATTTCAAGTGGATCATACTTTCATCCGCCGTTAAAGACCAGAACAACCCTTTCAGG
>MGFH01000188.1 GCA_001791795.1 Candidatus Wallbacteria bacterium GWC2_49_35 | reverse complement strand
AGCTTTTTATCCGGCATTAAAGGTGGTATTTGTTTATGGATATGAGACTCACGAGCTTAATAAATGAAGATCTGATCGAACTTGATTTAAAGGCGACAAAAAAAGAAGACGTGATATTAGAAATGGTCGGCCTGCTTGAAAAAGCCCGCAAGGTCACCGATAAAGAGATATATTTCAAAACGGTCATCGAACGTGAAAACCTCGGTTCAACCGGTATCGGCAAGGGAATAGCCATACCGCACGGCAAATCCGACGTTATAACCGAGGTCGCCGTCGCGTTCGGCCGCTCCAACGCCGGCATCGATTTCGACTCGCTCGACGACCGTCCCGTCAATCTCGCTTTCCTGCTTGCCGCGCCTAAAAACGTAGGCGGCGTGTATTTAAAGGCGCTCGCTCAGCTGTCGAGACTTCTCAGGCAGCAGGATTTCCGCGAAAGCCTTATCAGCGCGAAAACGAAGACGGAAGTCCTCGAAATACTTTCGAAAGCCGATCAGGCAGAGCAATAAACTGGAAAGGCGCCCGAATTCAACGCCCCCGCACTACCGAAAAGTACAGAGCGCGATTCGTGTTACGCCATTTAAACATGAATGAAATCAAATAAAAAGCATCAGAGGCGACCGGAAAATGGTTTACGCTGGTGCTTTTTAATAATTAAAGGAAGATTTTTATGTTCACCCCCATCGTAAAATTAATGAGATATTTTTTCAACTACAGCGACCGTGAAGTCCGCCGCTGCCGGGCCGTAGCCGTTCGAATCAACGAGCTCGAACCGGCGTTCCAAAAATTGAGCGATGACGAACTTCGCGCTAAAACCCCTTATTTTAAGGCGCAGCTTGAACGGGGCGCCACCTGCGACGATATTTTAGTAGAGGCGTTCGCCACGGTGCGTGAAGTTTCACGTCGCGTTTTGAATATGAGGCATTTCGACGTCCAGCTTATAGGCGGAATGGTCCTGCATGAAGGAAAAATTTCAGAAATGAAGACGGGCGAAGGCAAAACGCTCGTAGCCACGCTTCCGCTTTATTTAAACGCGCTCGAAGGGCGCGGGGCCCATCTGGTCACGGTAAACGATTACCTCGTGCGCCGCGACTCTGAATGGATGGGTAAAATTTATAAATTTCTCGGCCTTTCCGTGGGGATCGTAATAAATCAGATGGAACCTCACGAACGCCGCGCTTCGTATGGTTCCGACATCACATACGGCACCAACAACGAATTCGGCTTCGATTATCTGCGCGACAACATGGCGGTCGGCCTCGACGAACAGGTCCAGCGCTCATTTAATTACGCGATAGTAGACGAAGTCGACTCCATCCTCATAGACGAGGCCAGAACGCCGCTTATAATATCCGGCCCCGCGGAGAACGCGACCTCGAAATATTACGAGATTTCGACCATCGCAAAGCAGCTCAGGCGAGAGATCGATTACCAGGTAGACGAAAAAGCCCGCACCGTAGCCATTACTGAAGACGGCGTCGCGCGCGTCGAAAAGCTGTGCAATATCCCCAACTGGTACGAATCTTCCAATATCAAAAACGTGCATCTTCTCAACCAGGCGTTAAAAGCGTATAATTTATTCAGGCTCGACCGTGACTACGTCGTAAAAGACGGCGAGGTCATTATCGTCGACGAGTTCACCGGCCGTCTCATGATAGGCCGGCGTTACTCTGAAGGCCTTCACCAGGCCATAGAAGCGAAGGAAGGCGTTAAAATACTCCGCGAGAACCAGACGCTGGCCACCATCACGCTTCAAAATTATTTCAGGATGTATAAAAAACTGGCCGGCATGACCGGCACCGCCGAAACCGAAGCGCGCGAATTCGGAGAAATATATAAGCTGCCGACGGTCGTAATACCAACTAACAGCGATTTAATAAGGCAGGACGCCGCCGACGTCATATATAAAAATGAAAAAGCCAAATATAAAGCCGTGGTTGACGAAATAGAAAGCGTCCACAAAGAACGCAAGCAGCCGATGCTCGTCGGCACCATCTCGATCGAAAATTCTGAAATGCTCGGCGATATGCTTAAAAAACGAGGCATCGCCTGCAATATATTGAACGCGAAATACCATGAAAAAGAAGCTGAAATAGTGTCCCAGGCCGGCAGAAAAGGCGCCATCACCATAGCGACTAATATGGCCGGCCGCGGAACCGATATAGTCCTCGGCGGAAATCCCGACATGCTTGTAAAAGCCGAGTCCAACAATATCGAAGACGAAGGCGAAAAGAAGAAAATGCTCGAAAAATACAGGGCCGCCTGCGCCGCGGAAAAAGAAGAAGTTTTAAAAGCGGGAGGCCTTTACATTATAGGCACCGAACGACATGAAAGCCGGCGCATAGACAATCAGCTTCGCGGCCGCGCGGGCCGCCAGGGCGACCCCGGACTAACCCGCTTTTTTCTCTCGCTCGAAGACGACCTGCTGAGGCTCTTCGGCTCCGACCGCATATCGGGGTTGATGGAAACCTTCGGTATGGAAGAAGACGTTCCCATCGAGTCCAGGCTCGTTTCAGGCGCGATCGAAAGCGCCCAGAAACGCGTCGAAGGCAGAAACTTCGACATAAGAAAGCACGTATTGAAATATGACGACGTAATGAACGGCCAGCGTGTGGCTATTTTCAAGCAGCGCCAGGAGATACTCGAAACAAAAGACGTAACCGATATAATGATTGAAATGTTCGAAGAGGTCATCGAAGTGATGATAACCGCGCATATCAACTTCGAGCACTACGAGGAAGAGCGCGATTACCTGAAACTCATCGATCAGTTCCACGCCGTTTTTGAAGTGAAACTCGACATTAATTCGATAAACGAACTCGGCCAGGTTGAGCTTTTTGAAAAGCTCCTCGAAGAGGCAAAAAAGGCTTACGACGCCAAACGCGCCGCCATCGGCGAAGAAGTGTTCGCCAACCTGCAGCAGTACATAATGCTTAAAATGATTGACGATGCATGGAAAGAGCACCTGACGGCCATGGACGACCTCGAAGAAGGCATAGGTCTGCGCGCCTACGGCCAGAAAGACCCGCTCGTCGAATACAAGATCGAGGGCACCCAGATGTTCGAGGAAATGATAAACGGCATCAAAGAAAGCGTCATAGGCATGCTCTTCAAGCTCCGGCCCGTCGAAAGGGAGGACGCGGAGGAACTCAAGCCTAAAAAACAGGTGATATACACTAACCGCGACGACAGCATAGCGCAGAAGACGATCAAGCGCGATTCCGCCAAGGTCGGCCGCAACGACCCGTGTCCCTGCGGCTCAGGTCAGAAGTACAAGAAGTGCTGCGGCAAAGATAAATAAACACTCAGAGGTGAACGTTTTGCATAAATATTTCCAAAAACTGATATTTCTTTTCGCGGCCTTCATGGCCGTGCTGTCGCTTCCGGGCGCGGCGCCCGCCGTCAACGAGGGTTTCAACCCCCGCGTGATGGAGGAAGCCAATAAAATGATTTCCGGCTACGAGGCCGAGATACTAAAGAACGGAGCGTCGGTCGACGCGCTTGAATGGATAATCAGGGGCTTGCAGATTCGCAAGGAAGCCTATTTTTCAGACGCCGGCGCAGCGAGGGAGATCGACGCGAAGATAACCGAAAAGTATAAAAAGATACTCGAGATCGATCCGTCGAACTATTCAGCTTCGTGCGAACTTATCGATTCCGAAATGAACTCCGGTTCGTTCGACGGCAAATCCGGCGTGCTCGAAGGGCTCGTCAAGAACAATCCTTTGCGCTTTCAGGCGAGGCTTCTGAAGGGCAGGGCGCTTTTTTACGCTGCCGATTTCGACGGAGCTATAATGGAAATAACGAAGGGCGTTTCGATGATACCGCCCGAAGAAAAGGTGGAAACCGGCTACTATAAGAAACTTCTTGAAAGCGCCAATAAATACGCGGCCGTCATGAAGAAAAACGCGCCGGAGAAAGAATCGGGCGGCGGCGTGATCAAAGAAGACTCGAAGTCCTCGGACGCGAAATTCCTTTACGATTCGGCCGTGGTCTATCTCGACGAGGAAATGATCAAATGCCCTTCGAATATCGACAAGGGCATAAGTCTTTTAAGATCGGCCATAGAAAAGGATCCCGGCTTCGCCGACGCCTACCTTAAACTCGGCGAGACGCTTGGCGGGCTGAAAGGCGAATATAAAGAGGCGATGAACGTTCTCACTAAAATCGACAAGGTTGCCAGAGAAAACGCGGTCCTTAAAAGGGCGCGAGTTTTAAGGCAGAAGTATTATAAACTTAACATGAGCCGGGGCAAAAAGAAGAGAAAATAAACCGGCGGTCTTTTATAAATAGCCGTTTGCGGCGGTGTTGCTATGAGAACCGACAATATCACCAAAATAAAATATACTTTGCTGTCAATGCTTTCGGCGATCCTGGCCGCGGCCGTTTTTGCCCCGCCGTTCTTGTGCGGTCTGGCTCCTATTTTATTTTCGGCCGGCGCGGCCTTCGCGGAGGTTTCGCTCGTCGACCAGCAGGATTCGTTCTACTGGTATCAGGAAGCCAAATATCTGTCGGTCAACCGTAAAGATTACGAAAAAGCCCTGCAGCACTGTGAAAAAGCCCTGAAACTGAATCCCGACAATATGCACGCCCGCGAATTGAAAGAATGGCTCACCTACAGGTTGAGCCAGCTCGCCGAGATAAAAAGGCAGAAGGAGCTCCGCGCGAAAAAACTAACGGAAGAAAAAGGACCGAAGGGGACAGGCGAGGTCGAAACCGGCCCGCCTTCCGACACGGCAGCGGAGCCCGAAACGGCGGAAGACGGCCTGATAAATAATCTCAACTATTACAAAGGATTGACGAGGCTCACCGAAGGAAAATTCGAAGAGGCTAAAAAACTTTTCAAAAGCGATATAGTCGAAAACCCCGACCGCATCGAATCGTGGTTTTATATATTCAAATATGAAAAAGACAACGGCAACGAAACCGGCGCCCTTTATTATCTGAGAAAACTCCGCGAAAAGATCGGCGCCGACCGCAAAGACGCCGTCGATCCAGAGCTTCTTGCGACGATAAAGCGCCAGTGCGCCCTGTATCAGGACGAGGCCATACTTCAGAAGGGCCTGTACCGGCATAATCTCGACATAGACGTCCGCAACGAGATAAAAGGCAATTACGACTGGAAAGCGATATCCTCGATTTCCGACACGTCGGATATCCTCGTCGATAAAAAGATCCTCGCCGTGCCCGACATCGCCAAGCTCAAGCAGTCCGGCGCCATACCGAAAAACTTCAGCACTCCGGCCGACAATTTTTCCGTGGACCTTTCCGGGCGCGTAGCCGCCACCAAACAGAGTTTCAGGAGACGTCCGAAGATCGAGATCCCCGCCCTCACGCAAAAGGCCGTCGAAAAGATACGCGACGATATCGAAAACCTTATCTCGCAGGGCGACTACTATGCTTACATTGGCATTTACGACCGCGCCCTCGCATTTTACAACGAGGCGCTCGCGCGCTCGCCCGAATCGCCCGTCGCCAACAACAATAAGGGCGTCATGCTCAAGGCCGCCGGCCATTTCGACGAAGCGGTAAAGTACTTTAAAAAAGCTATTTCCTACGACCGCTCCTACGTCGAAGCGTACAACAATCTCGCCGCCGTCTATTCGCAGCGCGGCAACGACGCCGAGGCGCTCAAATTATATCTGGCGGCCTCGAAACTCAATCCGTTCGAAGCCGGCATCCATTACAACATCGGCATGCTCTACAACAAGAACGGCGACCACGAGAAGGCCCGCGAATATATAAACCGCGCGGTCGAGCTCAACGCGGCCGATCCGTCTTATTACTACCAGCTCGGACTCATCGACCTGAAAAAGAACAACCGCAAGTCCGCCTATCTTAACTTCCAGAAAGTATCGCGGATGGTCTCTCGCGATTCTGAAGTATACAAGAAGGTCCGCGAGCTCATGCTGACGCTCGAAAACGATTAATTTCACTCAACCGCTCTGAATATCATCATTCCGCCCGCGGACCTTGATCTATCGGGTAATTGTCTTTAGTTCCCTGGTTCCCTTTATTTATTCATGGCCTGTTCCACAGCTACCGCCACCGCGACCGATGCGCCCACCATGGGATTATTTCCCATGCCGATAAGGCCCATCATTTCAACGTGCGCCGGAACGGAGGACGACCCGGCGAACTGCGCGTCGGAGTGCATTCTTCCCATGGTGTCGGTCATTCCATAAGACGCGGGCCCGGCAGCCATGTTGTCCGGATGGAGCGTGCGTCCCGTGCCGCCGCCGGATGCGACCGAAAAGTATTTTTTGCCGGCTTCGACGCACTCTTTTTTGTAAGTGCCCGCGCAGGGGTGCTGAAAACGCGTCGGGTTGGTCGAATTGCCGGTGATGGATACGTCGACTCCCTCGTGGTGCATTATCGCTACGCCTTCGCGCACGTCGTCGGTTCCGTAGCATTTTACGAGGGCTTTTTCGCCCTTCGAATAAGCCGTCTGTTTGACGATTTCGAGTTTTCCGGTGAAATAGTCGAATTTTGTCTGTACGTATGTAAAACCGTTTATTCTTGATATGATGTACGCCGCGTCCTTGCCGAGGCCGTTCAGGATGACCCTCAGAGGGTTTTTCCTGACCTTGTTGGCGGATCTGGCGAGTCCGATAGCGCCTTCGGCGGCCGCGAACGATTCGTGCCCGGCCAGAAAAGCGAAACATTTAGTCTCCTCTTTTAAAAGCATCGCGGCGAGGTTGCCATGGCCGATTCCGACCTTGCGGTCGTCGGCGACCGAACCGGGAATGCAGAAAGACTGAAGGCCTTCGCCGATTATTTCAGCCACTTCGGCGGCTTTTTTGCAGCCTTTTTTTATAGCCATCGCGGCGCCGGCGGTATAGGCCCAGCAGGCGTTGTCGAAGCATATCGGCTGGACGCTCTTCACTATAGCTGCGACGTCGACGCCCTTCGAATCGCATATCGATTTCGCTTCTTCCAGAGATTTTATTCCGTACCCGGCGAGCGCTTTTAAAACCTGGTCTATTCTTCTTTCGTAACTTTCAAATAAAGCCATTTTTATTCCTCCTGATAAATAATTATTCGTGTCTGGGGTCGATTATCTTCGCGGCTTCCTTATATCTGCCATACTCGGAGGTGGCCTTTTTCAAAGCCTCGTTGGCGTCCATGCCTTTTTTTACCATGTCCATCATTTTGCCCAGATGTACGAATTCATAACCGATGATCTCGTTGTTTTCATCGAGCGCGATATTGCGAACGTAGCCTTCCGCCATTTCAAGATAGCGAGGCCCTTTCGCCAGGGTGCCGTACATGGTCCCGACCTGGCTTCTCATGCCTTTTCCGAGGTCTTCGAGCCCGGCGCCTATCGGAAGTCCGCCTTCTGAAAACGCCGTCTGTGTGCGGCCGTAAGTTATCTGTAAAAAAAGCTCGCGCATTGCCGTGTTAATGGCGTCGCAGACCAGATCGGTATTCAGGGTTTCCAGTATGGTTTTTCCGGGCAGTATCTCGGCGGCCATCGCAGCGGAATGCGTCATGCCGGAGCAGCCAAGAGTTTCGACGAGCGCTTCCTGTATTATGCCTTCCTTGACGTTGAGAGTCAGTTTGCATGCGCCCTGCTGCGGCGCGCACCAGCCGACGCCGTGCGTCAGGCCTGAAATGTCTCTGATCTCCTTCGCCTGCGTCCATCTGCCTTCCTGAGGTATCGGCGCGGCCCCGTGGTTCGGGCCTTTCGCAACGCACGTCATTTTTTCGACTTCGGTTGAATAGATCATATGCTCACTCCTTTTATGGATTTTGGGTTACTGTTAATTTGTTTAATCTTAATTTATTAAATTTCTGATGATATTGCGCCTGGAGATCACTCCTTTAAATTCAAGGATTTCATTCGTGACCGCTATCATTTTAAGATTTTCGCCTATCATTTTATTTAAAGCGTCGCCGAGCGGCGAATCTTCGCTCAGATAATTATTTTCGACGGGTTTCATTATGTCTTCCGCGGTAAGGCTCATGTCGACTTCCAGATTGACGAACTCGGTTTCTTTTATAAACATGTTAAATATTTTGCGGAAAATATTTTTACCCGGCGCCGCAGCCGTTTTAAAAGAAAAAAGCTGGCTGTCGGTGATCACGCCCTTAAATATTTTATTTTCATCGACGACCGGAATGAAAGTGAACTCGCCCGGATCGATTATCTCGATGATCTTCACTATCTTCGTTTTCAGCGTTACCGGCTCGAATTTATAATCGATGAACTTTTTTATGCCGGCGGCTAAATGGTCCGCCTCCGCGCGTTCGACAATATCGTCTTTTGGTGATATATCGCCGCCGTTTTCTTCGGTTGAAATCCCTTCCGGCAGAGCTTTTGAAGATAACGCCCTGAAAATATCGAGTCGGGAAATTATTCCGGTGAATTTGCGTTCATCGTCGATGACCAGAATTCTTTTTAACCTGTTTTTATTCATTTTCAATATTATATCCGTTATTTTCGCTCCGGGAGCAACGGAAAAAATTTCGCCCGACTTCATTATATCGTAGGCGATTATATGATCGTATTGCCTGATGTTGTCGATCAATTCATTGAATTCGCCCGTCTTTAAATTCCGCATTCCCCAGAATCTGGTTTTAATGGGGATCAGGGAATTTTTTATGAGATCGCCTTCGGTTATTATTCCCTTCACTTCTTTTGTTTTTTGGTTCAGGACGGGAAGGAACCTGATCTTTTTATCGTAGATCAGCTTGATGATCTCCGAGAGCCTGGTGTTTTCAAAAATGTGAAAAACGTTTGCGGTCATTATCTTTTCTGCGGTCAATTTTTTTAAGGCCATTAATTTTCTTGTTTTATTTAAAAAAATGATCTCCGGTTTTTCGACGGTCATTATCCCGTCGCCGCAATTATCCGCGAGCCATTTCGAAATTTTTTCGATGTCGCGGCCTTCGCCGACAGCGGTTATAACGATATAAGAGCCGTAAGATAACACCTCAATAGCATCGGTAGTGACCGATAAATTTTCATCTATGGAAGCGTTGATCCTTTGAAGATATACGCTTAAATTGATATCTTCTCTTTTCAAAAATTTTAAAATTGACTCGAAGATCCGGTCATTATCGATGGTTTGATCTTCTTTTACGAATAATTTAAGCATCGAATGAATTTCCGCTTCCGCGTGATGCGTCATTTATATATACCTCCACGGCCAAAAAGCATTCCGGCGGCCGCCGAACCGATGAAAACCGCCGTTATGCCGGTTAAGTTGCTTAAAACTATATTGTAAACGCTTAGTTTATACTCGCCGGCGATCATAAGCTGACAGGTCTCATATTCGAAGGCCGAAAAGGTGGTGTACGCCCCCGCGAACCCCGTTACGAGAAAAAGCCTGAGTTCCGTCGAAAAGCCCGGTTTTATCGTCGCCGCGCGCATGACGAATCCGATGAGCGCGCATCCGCTGATATTGACAATGAATGTCCCGAAAGGAAATGAAGATAAGCTGAATTTTTGTATGAAAAAAGAAAGATAATAACGGGAGAGCGCGCCGAAAACTCCGCCGAGACTTATCGGTAATATAGCGTTCATTCCTACTTTCACCTCGATTATTAATTACAAAAAGTAGGAGTCATCAGCACAAAATGCGGTTATTGGCGAACTCCATCGCCATTATTTCAAAGTTTTAATTATGGGTGATTTAACTATATACCAATTCATTTATTAAGTCAAGAATAAATTTATTTGGATTTATAAATTAAGTTTTTTACCGATAAAATAATTATGCGTAAAAATATAATTTATACAAACCATTTTGTTATTTTCATTTTGTTATTTTCACTTTCAGTTATGCTGTCTGAACTTATATGCATGCCGGGCGGCGGAGCGTTCACTTTCGCCGCGACGCAGCTCGAGGAGGAGATACTCGAAGAGGCTTCGGAGACAGACGGAGAAAGCGTTTCAGGCAGCGCAGACGGCTCGCAGGCCGCTGAAGCCGGGGAAGCCGAAGGGAAAGACTATGAAATTTATGTCAACATTCCGTCGTTCACGCTCAGGCTTATAGCCGACGGCGTCTGCGAAAAAAAATATAAGGTCAGGGTCGGAAAAATGGCGAGCAAAACCATAACCGGCCTCGGCTCCATAACGAAGAAATTCAAGACCTCATATTTCAGGTATGCATCGGGCCCCCAGCAAGGCGAAGTAATAAGGTATTCCAATATCAGAAGCAGTTATAACGGAAAGATAGTCAAGCGGATAAAAATTCCTTATGACAAGATCAGGGGCCTCGAGCTCGAGATAAATGGAGAGGTCACCGGGCAGATAATACACGCCACGACGAACCCTGAAACGCTGGGCCATGCGTGCTCTTCCGGCTGCGTGGGAATGTCGATAGAGGATATGCTCGACCTTTACAGCCGAGTAAAACCCGGCACAAAGGTATTGATCGAATATAACCCGGTCGAATATCACGACGAAACTTTTTATTTTTACAGCGATATTTATAAATTAAATCCGGACTATTCAGATATCCTCGAAGAAATTTTCAACTCGTACGGAATTTCCTATACCGACGATTTCATCAAACAGATCATCAAAAAGGGCAAAAAACAAAAGAAAGTGAACATTTCAGAGGTTTACGGCGAGATGCGGGAAAAACTCGCTTTCGAAGAGGTCTCCGTTTTTTAGCCAGCCCTTCTCATATTCGACCGGGGCGTCAAAATAATTGAATTTGACTTTATTTCCTATGTTTGATATAATTTATAGTGCAATAGGAGATAAAGATGAATGCGATTTCAAACACAACTTCACTTTTCAATAATAGAAAGCACGCGGCCGCCTTCTCGATAATCGAGATGGTAATAACCATTGCCATCATAGGCATCCTGACCATTTTCACCCTCATGTATTATATGGGTACCATCGAAGATACGAAGGTCGCTAAAACCAAGATCATGCTCGAGCAGATTAAAGAAGCCTGCCGGCGCTTTTACGCTGAAAACGGATTTTATCCGACTGAGATAAGGCATCTGTATCCGAAATACCTCACCAGAATTCCGATGACGCCATGGAACACCCCGTTCCAGATCAATTTCGGCGAGGTGACCGAGGTGGTCTGCGTGATTCCGCTCGAAGTCAGCTACAAGAGAAGGATGGCAATCACAATAGACACCATAGGGTTTGCTCCCGACAATTTTTTCGATATCGGCGGCCTTCCGAAAGCCGCCTATTCGTTCGCCAAAATGACAGTGAGCGCGGCATCCACCGGCGAAACCCAGGTTTTCAACATCGATTTTCAAATACAGTATAAATCGTTCGTCACGGCCGCCACTCTCGAGCACGGCTCCGATTTCAGGTTCCAGGTGACGGGGGGCGAAATAGAAAGCGTGACCTCGCTGCAGGCCGTTCCGATCGAAATTTCCGGCCTGGGCGGCTCTGAAAGGACCGGCTTCGAGTACAGTTCTAAAAAAGAGACCGACACGATCAAAGTGAGAATACTGAACTGCAAGCGCACTTCGGGTTTCATTTTCCAGCTCTACAGGCCGCTCGACGAAGGCATACCCATGTATTACGGCCCGCGCCTGGTGCTTCAGACGGGCGCGAATACCATGCCGCCTGTCACGCTGACGCGCTCGATGGGCGAATCCACCAAAAGAAAATAAAATATTATGCCGAACATCAACTCGTTCGCCGAACGATCCGCCGATAACGACAATAACCTGCCACAGCTTAAGCCGGGCGCGGCCGATATCAGGGCCCTGTCGCACCAGCTTATAGTTTTTGAGCTGCTTAAAATTTTTTCGATTCCCATGGACGTTTTCGCGCTCAACCGCACGATACTCAATGAGGCACTCGCGGTCGCTGGCGGCGAGTTCGCCTCGATCATACATTTCGACGAGCGTTCGGGCGGAGTGAAATATATCCAGAAAAGCAACGGCGCCTTTGAAAAGAAAATAAGCGTTCCGCGCTTTTATATGAAGCAGAAAACTTCGCTTGTCGCCGAGATCAAGGCCGGTGCGCTCAAAAACGAACGTTATGAAGGCTACAGCCACGTTCTGATAGCCCCTTTCACTTTTTCGGACAGGGTGATCTGCATTCTCGAAATATTTTACAAAAACAGGCTCGACGAGAAGAAAGCTTCCGAAACGCTCCGCCTGATATCGCTTTTTGAAAAATGCGCGGTCCTTGCGATCATCAACAGCCTCATCAAAGCGCGCAATTATGAGATCGCCGGACGCAGTTACAACGATAACGCGCGCGGCGGCGAAGGGTTTCCCGAACCCGGAGTGGCGCTCACCAGACTTACTTTCGCTTCCTACGTGAGCATAATATCGGAGCTTTTATTCATTTCATGCCCCTGCGAGTTCTGTTCCATACTCTGGTTCGATAAAAAAAATGTGAATTACAGAATAGTGGCTGAAAAGACCATATATCAGAGCGGCGGAGAAAAAATACTCGCCAGGTACCGCGATAAGTCGGTCAAGCTGGTCGAGCGTGCCGTCGGCGGCATGGGCGTCATAACGCCGGCGCCGGGGGAGAAATCTGAAGCCGGCGCCGGCGCCGGATCGTTCGGAGGCTGCCTGGCGGCGCCAGTGATGAATTTCAAACAGAGTTCCGGCGGCCTCGCGCTTATCAATAAAATATCGAAAGACGCGGGTGAAACCGCCGAATTCAGTTATAACGACCAGATGACGGCGCTTATTCTGACGAACTATCTGGGCGATTTCTATAATAATTTCGTCGATACCGCGAGCCTCGAAAACAAGATCAGGAGTCTTTCTATAATATACAGCGTCGCCGGCGCAGGCAACAACCTTTTTGAAACGGCCGGTTTCGGGCGTTCGGTCCAAAAGACGCTCGAAGAGATCGCGCGGTATCTCAAGATCCATTCCTGCGCGCTCATCTATTACGATCCCGACGATAAGACGCTTAAAACATATTCTTCGCTGGAAACGGATATTTCGAAACCGGCGGAGAGCCTGTTTGCGGCCGTTAAAATGGATTTCTGGTCGTCGCCCGTGAAAGCCGGCGGCGCGTATGGCGAATCCGGCGTCGGTGACGGCGTTATAAAATTATCAGAGGTGAATATATTCAAAGCGGCGCTCGACGAGTTCAAGGCGGAATTCAACGCTGTCGCGGGGCCCCTTCCCGGCGGCGATTTCGATGTGAGTCTCAGGCCGGTCAGCTTTCACGGCCGGCTCTGCGGCTACCTTATATTCATGGACGCATGCTGCGGCAAAGAATCCGGATGCGGCTTCATACTTGATGAAAGCGGCCCCGAAACCAGCGAATTCATGGCGGCCGCCTCGAACATATTGATATCGATGATAAAGGCACGAAAAAATTACCTCAGGCTCAACGAACTTGAAAAGGTAGCGGCCCGCATGGAGCGGCTCGCCTCCATCGGCGAAGTCGCCGCCGGCGTCGCGCACGAGATAAGAAACCCGCTGGGCGGGATATCGCTTTTCGCCACATCGCTCGCTTCAGGGTTCGACGCGGACGACAGCCGCAGAAAATGGCTGAACCAGATCATCGACGCGGTCGGCCGCATAGGCAAGATAGTAGCGAACCTTCTTGATTTTTCGCGCGAGGAAATAATCTCGAAATCCGTGCAGAACGCGTTATACCTGATAAACGATTCGGTCTCTTCGGTCAGGAACTCCGCGCCGCCTCCCGGCGCCGATATTAAATGCTCGTTTTTCAGGGCGCCCGCCGGCGAGAACGGAGCGCTTATTCCCATTGGCGGCTCTGAAAAGATCGCGATTAACTGCGACGGCGAAAAAATAAAACAGGTATTTTCGAATCTTGCGCATAACTCATTGAACGCCGTTATCTCTTCAGCCGGCGATGAAAAAGCCGCGGCGGGCTGCGAGATCGATATCATATTTTCGCGCGGCGAAAATGTTTCGGAAACGCTTATCTACTTTTGCGATAACGGCCCCGGAATCCCCGCTGATATCGCCGATAAAATATTCCGCCCTTTCTTTACAAGCAGGTCGAAAGGCACCGGCCTGGGGCTCGCTATCACGCAGAAAATAATGGAGGCGCATTCGGGCGGCATAAAGCTCGTCAAATCAAATCATTTCACGGCGCGCGGCAAAAAATACGGAGCCATCTTCGAGCTCCGCTTACCGGATTAAATCGGAAAATGCTATACTGATGTAAGATATCGTTGCAGGGGTAAGTTATAATGGCTGTCAGATCTAATAATTATTCCATATTGGTCGTCGACGACGAAGATATAATGCGCAACGGGCTGTGCGAGCCTCTCGCGGCTTCCGGTTTCGACGTTTACGGCGTCTCGAGCGCCGAGGCCGCCCTGAAATACCTCGAAGAAAAAAAGGCCCACATTATAATAACCGACCTCCGCCTGCCGGGCATGTCGGGAATGCAGCTGCTGACGCGCGTTCTTGAAAAAAGGCCGCAGACCGCAGTGCTTGTGATGACGGCCTACGGAAGCGTCGAAACCGCCGTGGACGCCATGAAAAAAGGCGCCTTCGACTATATCACCAAGCCGTTTTCCTTCGACGAGGTCCAGGTCCTCATCGAAAAAATGAGCGAAAAACTCGATCTGGTGATGGAGAACGAAAAACTCAGGACCGAGCTGAAAGGCAAATACAGGCTGGATAACATCATCGGCAAGTCGAGCAAAATGCAGCAGATGTACGAACTCGTCGAAAAGGTCTCGTCGTCGTCGGCTACGGTCATTATATACGGCGAGTCGGGTACGGGCAAGGAACTCACGGCCAGCGCCATCCATTACAGCGGCCAGCGCGCGAATAAGCCCTATATCAAACTCAACTGCGCCGCGCTTCCTGAAACGCTGCTGGAGTCGGAATTGTTCGGTTATGAAAAGGGCGCCTTCACGGGTGCGCTCACTAAAAGGGCGGGCAAATTCGAAAGCGCCGAAGGCGGCACTATTTTTCTCGACGAGATCGGCGACATAGTGCCCGAGATCCAGGTTAAATTATTGAGAGTGCTTCAGGAAAAAGAATTTATGCGCGTCGGCGGTGTGACGCCGATCCGGGTCGATGTAAGAATTATCTGCGCTACCAACGCCAACCTGCTCGAAAAGGTGAAATCGGGCAAATTCCGTGAAGACCTTTACTACAGGCTCAACGTCATTCCAATTTATATTCCGGCGCTGCGTGAAAGAAAAGAAGATATCCCCTTGCTTGTAAGCCATTTTATTGCTAAATTTAATGCAGAGAATAATAAAAAGTTCAAAAAAGTGTCGGACGAGGTCCTGAAATTATTTTTTAACTATAACTGGCCCGGCAATATAAGACAACTTGAAAATACTATCGAAAGAATAATCGTTTTAAACGACGCCGAGACTATCAGCGGCGATATGATAACAGCCGATCTGATGGCCGAGTTTAACTCGGCGACGGCCGCCGGCGGAGATAAAACAAGTTCGTGGACAACCGTTTCGTCCAGGTCCGGCGGTGCCGGAAAAGGGAGCGCCGAAGCTTTCGGCGGGGCGGACACGGGTGTCAGGGAAGCGGCGGCGCCGCCGCCGGCCGCGGAAGGAGATCTGAACGCGCTGACCATAGCGCCTCTCGCGCCTCTCGAAGACGTCGAGAAGGCCCATATCGCCAGGGCGCTGAAAAAACTGGACTGGAACCTGTCGAAAACAGCCAGGGCGCTTCAGATCGACCGCAAAACCCTGTATCTGAAGATCGAAAAGTATAAGATCGAAAAAGAAGATTATTAATGATCGGCAATTGAATAAATACGCGGTTTCGCGGTCGGGAAGGAAAGATTTATGAATAACGATAATGTTATTCAGGTATCGTTTCAGCAGAACTTCATAAAAGACGAGAGCAAGCCGATGCCTGATCTGAAAACGGGAGGCGGCGAGGTCATTCAGCTCAGGGTCCCGGCCAACGCCGCCGGCAAGGGCATGCGCCCCGTTAAAAGCTTCTCTAAATTCGTGGCGGGCCGCCAGAAAGGCGCGCAGCCTGAAATGAGCTGCGAGGAGGCCATCTCCGCGTACCGCGAAAAGAACAGGCTTATACAGGGTAAGCCCTCTTACTATCACGGCATGGGCATGCTGTATATCGAATACGGTTTTTTCGAATCGGCCGTCGACTGTTTCAAAAAATCGATCGAGATAGACGCATACAGCGTCGACGCGTACGCCGGACTGGGCGTCGCCTACCTCAAGCTCAATAACGTCGATTACTCGCTTAAAATGTATCTTACGGCGCTTACGATCAATCCTAAACTCGTTTCCGTTCTCATTTCAGTTTCGAATATTTACGCTTCATTGGATAAAACGGCGTTGGCCATCGATTATCTGTGCAAGGCGAAGGTTATCGAGCCGAAGAACACCAATATACTCAATAATCTCGGCGTTTTACACGCCAAAACCAATAACTTCGAGGACGCGATCAAATGTTGGAACGAGGTCATCAAAATCAAGCCGTTCGAGCTCGACGCCTATTATAACCTGGGCATCGCCTATTCCGAAAAGGGGTTCGTCGACGCCGCCATTTTTATGTACTCGAGGGTTGTTAAAACGGGAAAGGGCTCCGCTCAGCTTTACAACAATCTGGGCGTGCTCTACGAAAAGAAAAACGAGCTGAAAAAAGCTTTGGAGTGCTATCTTAACTCATATAAAATGGACGGCAAATGCACGGAGGTCATCAATAACATAGGCCTTGTGTACGCCAAACTTAACAACTACAACAAGGCCATCGACTCTTATCTGAAAACGCTGGACATCGAGCCCGAAAATAAAAAGGCGCTGAATAACCTCGGTCTGATATATGGTCTGACCGGAAAATTTTACGATTCGATCAGCACCTGGAAGAAATTATTGAACGTTGACTCGGGCGATTACAGCACGCATTTTAATCTGGGTGTAGCCTATCTTAACGTCGGAAACAAGACGAACGCCCGCTATTACTTCGAAAGCGCGCTCAAGATCAATCCGAGGTCGGCGGAAGCGCTCATGAATTCCGGAAGCCTCTATGTTCAGGAAGCCCGCTATGACGAGGCCGTCGGGGAATTCAAAAAAGTAATAAAGGTCGATCCGTCCTTTTACAAGGCCTATTATAACCTCGGAACGATCTATTACATGCGCAGGCAGTTCCTCGACTGCGAGGCGGTAATGAAAAAGGCGGTTTCATACTGTCCTGATTTCGTCAACGCCTATTATTATCTCGGAAAACTCTATTTCGAGCTGGACGACGGCGAAAAGGGGCTCGAAATGTTCAAAAAGATAGTCGAAATATCGCCTGAGAATCCGATTGCGCTCACCGACTACGCCATAATGCTCTCGCTTCAGAAACGCCACGAGGAGGCCGTAAAACTCTTCAAAAAAGCGGTCAGGATAGATAAAAACTATCTGAAAGCCTACTTCAACCTCGGCCTTTCATATTTCGAGCTGAAAGATATGAAGAATTCGGAACGCTTCTTCAGGAAATGTATTGAAAAAGATCCGCGCAGCGAGTGGGCGCAGAAGGCAAAAACGCTCATCAAAAAAATAGAGGCGACGGTTAATTAAATTTTGCCGAACCAGCAGCGGATGCGAATTGTGAATTACCTGACGTTGCCGATCTTGTCGACTTCCTGGCCGCTTAATATGATCACGCTGTCGCCGTGGACGCCGCAGGTCACAACGCCGTTGGGGCCGAGCGAGTATTTGCCGCCTGATTTGCAGTCGTAGCCGGTCACGACGAATTTATAAGTCTTGTAAAGTTGATTTGAATAGCCGCTTTCGACCAGAGACAACATCACTTCGCGGTCCTCGCCCTCGTCGATCACCAGATATTTCTTTTCTTTAAGTTTATTGAGGTCGAAGTTCGAACGGTTCATCGGATAATAACTTTTTTGATTATACGCCAGAACCGCTGCGTTTACGATCGACGCCTTCACCGTGCAGTCAACGAAGTGGTAAATTTTCTGAATATTTTTCGAGCCGGAATACTTGGCCGATGTCAGGTTGATGGCGTTTACGAGCCGTATGAAGGTCTGCTGGGCGCTGCGCTGCTCGCCCATCTTTTTATAGAGAAGAACCAGGCTGTAAAGCGATTTGACGTCGTTGGAATCGATCTGAAGTATCTTTTCGTATATTTTTTCATATTCAAGAAGCGCCTCGTGAAGTTTGCCTCCTGCATACTTCGTGCCTGCGAGTTTCGAGTGACGGACCACGTAGCTTTTGGTCTCTTCTATCATTTTTTTGCGTTCGACGGAAGGTTTTTCGTCGTTTGCCAGCATTATTTCGCCGACCGGCATGGCGACCGGCTTGTTCGAAGGCGCGACCACGTCTTCTTCGCCGACCTTGCTTTCAACAGTGTCTATGATGAAATCTTCATCCGTGAAATCGCCGGTCACCCTTGCTTCCTTTTCGGCTTCGGGCTTCGTATTATCGGCTATAACTATCTCCGATACCGCTATCGAGCGTTTGTTCTTTTCGTCTTCGATCCTCTGAAGGCGGGCTTTTTCCATCGCCTCTTTTTCCCGGCGTTCCCGGTCTTTTTCAGCGTCGTCGTCCGCCTTTACTTTTGCCGCTATTTCAGATTTCATTTTAAGCGCCGTTTCGTTGGAATCGTAGAACAAAAGGGCTGTTTCGACGGCTATAAGCGCGTTTTTATTGTCTTTATTAACGTTGTAAACGTATCTGGCGAAGCCGAGCCACTCGCTGAATTTTTTAGGATCGTATATTTTGATACTGTTTTTCAGAAGCAGTTTCGCCGTTTTTATCGACAGATAACGGTCCCTGAAAATATCGTCTTCCGAGTTTCCGCCGATGTCTGATCCGGTTTCGGCGATTTCCACTTCCGAGCTCTTATCTTTTGCGGCCTGCTCTGCCGGCGGTTTTTCTACCGTTTCGGCGGGGGCTTCGCTTTCGCTCAGGTCATATTTATTGGGCGGTTTGACGGTAATACCGAACCGGGCTTCTATTTTTTCTCTTAATTTGGCGAGCATCATCTCGCGTTTCGAAGCGTTTATCATATATGAGATCTGATCGTTGGTAACGTCGTTCTTAGCGGCCTGCTCGAAACAAAAGAGCGCGCCCGCGAAATCGCGGCGGCCGAACGCTTCAACGCCGTTGATATGCCAGCGGCGGGCGCTGCCGGAGCTGCCCATATATTCAGGGATTTTTAAAATGAAGTTTTCGGGGACTTCGAACTTGAGCCTGGCGGCTAAAATGTACATATACGCGAACGCTTCGGCGTTGTCGAAATCCAGCTCGCACGCCTTCATTATGGCCTTTTTCGCCGCCGCGGAGTCTTTGCGCTGCTCGTAAAGGTAACGCGCCTTGAAATACCATTGCATTGAATCGTATTTCTGTTCTTCATTCGCGGCGCTAGCGGTGAAAATGCCGACGGGCATTATCTGCGAAAGGAAAATTATTGAAAGTATCAGTGTTAAATATATTATTTTTTTCATAAGTTAAACTATTTATTCGTCGGTATGGAGCATTTTGAAGTTTTACAACTTTACCGTGAGCTGAAGTGTTGATTTACGGTAATGCCATTATGCCTTCTTTTCGCAGACGCGAAGCGTATGCGGAAAGGAAATGAAAAGAGGCAATTAACAAAATTCAAGCGTCAGGCAATTCAGGGATAGATGGGGGTTTATAAGGGGGAAGAAAGGGCTTTAAGTCCTTTCTTCCCCCTTATCTATCTTTCGCAATTTACATAATTAACATATTACAGAAGTTCAGCCGCGCGCGTAGCGAGCATGCTGCGTTCACCCTTGGTCAGAGTGATATGGCCGGCGATATTTTCTTTTTTGAATTTTTCGGATACGATCGAAAGTCCGTTCGACGATTCGTCGAGGTAGTGGTTATCGATCTGGTACGGATCGCCCGTCAAAATGATCTTCGAGCCTTCGCCGGCGCGCGTTATTATCGTTTTAACTTCGTGCTGGGTGAGATTCTGCGCTTCGTCGATGATGAAATATATATTCGGCATCGAGCGTCCCCTTATGAATGTGAGCGCTTCGACCTCGATCAGGCCCTGGTCGATGAAGTATTTATAGTTGTCCTTGCCGCCTGCAGCGGAGAGGAAATCGAGATTATCGGTGATGGGGTGCATCCAGTTCTCGAGCTTGTCAATTTTGCCGCCGGGCAGAAAGCCGATATCTTTGCCCATGGGCACGATAGGCCGCGCCACGAGGAGTTTGGAGTAGATGCGCTCTTCGACTACCTTTTGCAGGCCTGCCGCGAGTGCGAGGAGAGTTTTGCCCGTGCCGGCTTTGCCGACGAGCGAGACGAGTTTGATTTCGTCCGAAAGCAGAAGTTCCAGAGCGAAGCGCTGTTCGAGGTTGCGCGCGCTAAGGCCCCAGGGTTTCGCGCCGATATGGTAGAGCGGTATGAGCTGTTCCTGCTGCTGGTAGAATTTGCATAACGCCGACTGGCCGGTGCTTTCGACCTTCAGCAGTATGCACTGGTTCGGATAGAATTTTTTTTCGGGCAGTTTAAGATGGCCTTCGCGGTAGAATGTTTCGATAGTTTCTTTGGATACGTAGACCACTTCGAAGCCTCTGAACAGTTCGTGCACGTCGACCTTGTCTGATTCGTAGTCTTCCGCTTTGATGCCGAGCGATTCGGCTTTGACTCTGACGTTGATATCTTTGCTGACCATTATAACGGGCCCGTCAGTCCCTTTGGATTGTTTAAGCCCCGAGGCGACCGACAGGATCTTGTTATCGGCCTTGGTAGGGTCGAAGGCCGCGGGCATGGTCTTACAGTCGTGGTATTTGAGTTCGATGCGAATTTTTCCGCCCTCGTCGTTGACTACGACGCCGTCGAATATTTCGCCTTTATTTTTGATCTCGTCGAGAAAGCGCATGGCTATGCGCGCGTCCTGGCCGGCGCCGTCCTGTCTTGTTTTCAGCGAGTCGAGTTCCTCTAAGACCATTATGGGAATTACGACCTCGTTGTCCCTGAATTTAAAGATAGAGCGCGGATCATGCACCAGCACGTTCGTGTCCAATACAAAAGTCTTCATTTCATACCTTCTTTCATATTTCGGTCAGTTCTTTCGCGATGCTTTCTATAATTTTTCGAGCAGTATTTCGAACGCCGATATTCCTTTTTCCACCTTGATGATGTCGTTATAAACCTCTTTTTTGTTATAGATCAAAATGATCGGATAATTGCCGGATGCGATATTTTCGAACCGGAATGTGCCTCTGTAATCGGTGACGGAAGTTTTGCCGGCGAGATACACTTTGATAGGCGGGCATTCGCCGTCCTTTTTTCCGCGTATTTTAACGCGCCCCGCTATGGCGGCGTATTTTACGATCTTGTTGAGCCGTACGACGACGTTTTGCGTTTTGATGCTTACGATTATTTCTTTTTCGAGCTTTTCGTATCCGTTTTTCTGAATTTTTATGATCTTCGGGCCGACCCCGATATTTTCGAGTTTAAAGCCGCCCTGTTCGCCTGTCTGCACGAATTTATCGCCGATGGAGACGACGGCGTCGGCAACGGGCTCGTCGGATTCGTCGCAGATGACGCTTCCGTAGAGATTGCCGGTGTTTTTTGCGAGATAGATCACTTCGGGCTCGAACGAATCGCTTTTGGTGAGGCAGATTTTAAATACGCGCCTGTCGCGGGCGGTCGATTGGAAAGTGTCCTGATACGGCAGATATCCTTCTTTCTGGACCGCTACCGAGTATATGCCTTCGGATTTGTTTATAAAGTGGAACACGCCTTTTTCGTCGGTATAGGTGATATCGGACGAGCCGCCGGTTTCGTCGCCTTCGTTGATAAGGGAGACGCGGGCGTTTTCGACGGGCCTTCCGGAAAGGTCTTTGATCTCGCCAAGCACCGGCAGCATTCGGGCGAATGCCGGCGCGGCCGCTGCCAATATTAAAGACGCGGCGGTGAAGTATATAACAATATAATAATATATTGATGTTTTTGTTCCGTTTTTAAACTTGTCGGGAGAAAATTTCCTGTTGCCTTTGAAAATCATTTATTACGCGTTTTCCTCGTTATCGATTATTTTTTTGACGACGTAGTTCGCTTCGGCCGGCATAATGTCGTCCGGAACGTTCTGGCCGTTGCTTATGTAGATGATGGGCTTTTCCGCTTCGGCGGCCAGGCATAGCAGCGGGCCCCACGTCGTGGTTTCGTCAGTTTTAGTGAAGATGAGCTTATTGAAATTCACCTTGCCGAAATTTTTGATTATATCCTGCATGTCGCGGTATTTTATGGTCGAGCTGATGACAAGGAATATTTCGATCTCGATATTATTGCCGGGATAGAGGAACTTGCGCAGCTCGAGGACCTCGAGGTTGTTTTTCTGGCTTCTGCCGGCGGTGTCGATGAGAATGACGTCGACGTCCTGATGCCTCATTATGCAGGGCAGGAAGTCGGATTCCTTGTAGATGATCTCGTACGGCACGCCGATGATGTCGGCGTATGTGGAAATTTGATGGGTGGCGGCTACCCTGTATGTGTCGATAGTTAAAAGCATGGCTTTTTTCTTGGCCTTCAACACGAGGTTGGTTGCGATCTTGGCCAGGGTGGTGGTTTTGCCGACGCCTGTGGTGCCGACGAAAGCGACGAGTTTGGGCATTTTAGGGGCGGCCTCGCCTTCGATTTCGGGCGCGGCGTCGTTGAGCGTTATCTGCGGTGCGGTTTTGCAGAGGCCGACGAGCCTTTTCCTTAAATGCTCCTTGAGTTTTTCCCAGTCGTCCTTGCTGGCTTCAGGAATGGTCTGCAGGTCGATCATTACCTTGTTTAAAAGCGGCTCGCTGAATTCGGCGCGGTAAAGAAGTTCATAAACGCGCTGGAGATTGGGCGGGTAGATCGGCGCCCTCGAAGCGCCGGCCATTTCGGCGGGCGGGGGCGAGATGATGACCTGCTGCTGAGGATGTTTTGAGATTTTGTTGCTGAGCGTGTCGAGCTGCTGCTGCATGAGCCGCATCATGTCCATAAGTTTGTCGGTGGCGACGTCGTCGCGGACCGGCGACGGCCGGGGCTGGAATGACTGCTGCGCGGCGGCGGTTTCTACGGCCTGCGAATAACCGTTGCGCTTTATCGTTTCGATGGTCTGTTGCTGCTGTGGCTGTTTTGCGGTAGCGTACACCGAGCGCGGGTCTATGAATTCGTCGGTCTGCTTCTGCGGGGCGGCGGCCGGCGAGTTTTTCTGTTTCGCGTTCCTGCGCGGGGCGGCCTGTTCGGAGTCTACCTGCACTTCGACTTCCACCATAGTTTTTCCGCCGAAAAATCCGAAAAAAGCGTCCACTTTAACCTTACGCTGGTTGATGAGCAGAAGATCTTCGCCCAGCTCGGCCTTGGCTGCTTTCATCGCCTCGAAGTAATTTGGGGCGATATAAAACCTGGATAACGACATTAACCATCACCTATCAATTAAAAAGTTCACCGATCCTGTAAAAAAAAGACCTGACGCCGCCTTTTATTTTATCGACGGCCGAGTTCGCCCCGGTTTTATCTGTATCGATATTCAGCATTTTGCGGGCAATTGCCTCGACGCATTCGGCCGCGCTCGAACCGGGGCTCGCAAGAATATAGGGGCTCTGGGCTTTTACGGCCATGGGGACCACGCGGTCTTCGAATATATAGCCCATATTTTCGATGCTGATATTTAAAAAACGCCTTGAAACCATAGCCAGCCGGTCGTATACGTCACGCGCCTCGATCTCGCTGGAGACCCTGTTCACGATCAAATACAATTTCTGCTCCAGGCCGGGGTCTTCGGCCGCCGCCGCCTTGATGATGCCGTAAGCGTCCGCTATGGCGGTCGGTTCGGGCAGCGTAATGAATATTATTTCGGAGCACGCCTTCAAAAAACACAGAACGTTTTTATTTATGCCGGCCGAAGTGTCGACCAGTATGAAATCTACTTTATTTTCGAGCTCGCTCATTTCAGCGATGAAGTGTTTTCGCTCGCCTTCGTTAATATTGGCGAGTTCGACTATGCCCGACCCGCCGGGAGCGAGCATGACGCCCGCGGGTCCCTCGATAATTATCTCCGACAATTTTTTCTGGCCGGTTATCACGTGAAAAAGGTTGTTTCTGGGCCTTAATCCGTAGATGACGTCTATGTTGGCGAGGCCGAGATCCGCGTCGAGCACCAGGACCTTTTTACCAAGTTTAGATAACGCTATGGCGAGATTCGCCACGAAATTCGTTTTGCCGGCGCCGCCCTTGCCTGAAGTTACCGCTATGGAACGGGCCGTGGCCGTGGATTTATGTAAAGGCGGCTTTGCCTTGAGCTCGCCTCTGGCCAGGCTGACCTTCTGCTGCAAACCGCGTATCTGGCCGGGAACCTTCTGTTCCGGCGCCTCGGAAGGTTTGATGCCGGCTTCTTTTTTCAGGCCGGCCTGATAGTTTTCAATGAATAATTTTCTTAAATTGGATATCTGGTCGCGGTTAATCATAGCACTATTATTATAAACGGTTTTTTCTTATTTGTAAAGGAGTTGTGAACAAATATTCATTAAATTTTTATGCTGCGCCTTATGCGGAAATCATGCCGACGGCTCTGACTTCGACAACGATTTCGTTATACGAAAGCACGGGTATCCCGGCCGCGTATTTTTCAATAAATCGCTTGAAAAACGGTCTTATTCCAGGTGTCACGAGTATCACGGGGTTCGCCGCGCTCGACTGCGCGATCTTGATCTGGTCGATAGTGTGTTGAAGTATACTCTGGGCGACCTGCGGGTCGATGGCGAAGTTGGCGCCTCGTTCGGTGCGCTGAAGCGAATTGATCAGAAGCTCTTCGAGCTCGGGGTCGAGCGTGATGGACGGAATGTAATTGTCCATGCCGAGATACTGCTTCGAGATCTGGTGTTTAAGAGCCGTTCTCACATGCTCGGTCATGAAGTCGACGTCTTTTATATACTCCGGAACGCATTCGGCAAGGGCCTCGAGCACCAGCAGAATGTTGCGTATCGAAACGCTCTCCGAGAGCAGCCCCTGTAATATCTTCTGGAACGCCGCCGCCGTTATGGCGTTCGGCCCGATGACCTCGTTGACCAGTTCCGCGTTGGCTTCCCGCACCGTCGTTATTATGGTCTGCACTTCCTGGCGGCCGAGAAGTTCCGGCGCGCGTTTTCTGATGAGTTCCTGGATGTGGGTTATGAGCACCGACGGAACGTCCGCGACGGTGTATCCGGCCTGCTCCGCCTGCTCGCGCTGCGATTCGGTTATCCATGTGGCGGGGAGTCCGAACGCCGGTTCCATTGTCTGGATGCCGGGTATCTCGACGCCCTGGCCGCCGCCCATGGCGAGATAGTGGTCGAGCATCAATTCGTAGCTTCCGGCCTCGTTGCCTTTTATTTTGAGAAGGTAGGCGTTGGGCTGCAGCTGTATGTTGTCGCGTATCCTAATGGGCGGAACTATAAGGCCCATTTCCAGGGCGATCTGCTTGCGCGTCAGGTGGATGCGTTCCAGGAGGCCGCCTTCGCTTTTGGAAACCAGGGAGATGAGCCCGTAGCCTATTTCGAGTTCTATCGGATCGGAAATTAAAAGCGACGCCACATTCTCTGGTTTGCGCTGCTTTTCCGCATCTTCCTCTTTCTGCTTTTCCTGCTCGTCGACCTTTGTCTGCGTGCGGTTCAGGTTCATGAAGTAAGCCATTGTTCCCAGCGCCGCCGCGATGGTGAAAAAAGAGAGTTTGGGCAGTCCCGGCATCAGGCCGAGCACCGCCATTGAACCGGCTGTGATGGCCAGAATCTGCGGATCGTGGAACATCTGGGTTGCGATATTTTCGCCGAGGTTCGATTCCGACGCCGAGCGCGTTACGATGATACCGGTGGCAGAAGATATCAAAAGCGCCGGCACCTGGCTCACGAGGCCGTCGCCGACGGTCAGCAGCGTGTATACGGCGGCCGAATCGACCATAGAAAGATCGTGCTGGAAAACGCCTATCACGAAACCGCCCGTGATGTTGATTATAGTAACGATTATACCGGCGATCGCGTCGCCCTGGACGAATTTCGAGGCGCCGTCCATCGCGCCGTAAAAATCGGCTTCACGCTGAAGGTCGCGCCGCCTTCTGCGGGCGTCTTCGTCGTTGATTATTCCGGCGTTGAGGTCGGCGTCGATGCTCATCTGTTTTCCTGGCATGGCGTCTAGGGTGAAGC
>MGFH01000187.1:1241-21705 GCA_001791795.1 Candidatus Wallbacteria bacterium GWC2_49_35 | reverse complement strand
CGATTTTATTGATGAATCGCCGCCAAAATAAAAATTGGTCTGCGTTCGCGCGCGGCAGGCATATTCCCATTCAGCCTCGGTAGGAAGCCGGAATTTTTTTTTCGTTAAAGTATTTATTTTTTCAAGAAAACCCCCGCTGTTACATATATCATTCCAAGATACATTTTCAACCGGGCAGTTATCGCCGTTTTTAAAATGACTCGGATTGTTTCCCATTACCTTTGCCCACTGTCCCTGGGTCAGCTCATATTTACCTATATAAAAATCTTTTGATATGCTTACGGCATGGACTGAGCCGAATGAAGCCCTGTTATCATCAAAACTGTTCGGATCTTTATCGGGATCTCTGTCGGGTCCGCCCATATTGAAAGTCCCAGCGGGTATCTTGATCATTTCCAGCATGACGCCGCCGCCCAGGTCGACCAGCAGATTCTCGCCGGTGCCATCCGCGAAGGCGGGTATCGTAAAAGCAGCCATTAAAAGGATCGTTAAAGATAATTTTTTAATCATATTCAACTCATTCATTCAAATTAAGTAAATAATTTTAATTGCTAGTTTTATTAAGTATAATACAAGACTTAATATAAAGTCAAAATATTAATTTTATTTAAAACCGCGCGCTATAAAGCTGTAACGAGCGGAGTGCGTGTGAATCAATTTGTCAGGATATATATTTAAGGCAATTACCCGGCGATGCAATTCATCAATTAAAAATTTATTGACATTTAATGTTGTATGGTGTTATACTAACAATTCTTTATCCATGAGAAGTCGAGTATACAGTATGCGGTAAAATATTACCTATACGGAGGCTCTCAATGAAAAAATCTATTCTTATCCTGGCGGTTTTATTCTTAATCTCTATCGCGATGCCCGTGATCGCTGAAGCAGCGGCGGCAAAAGACGGCGCGAAGAAAAAAACGGCGAAAAAACATTCGACCGCTAAAAAAACCGTAAAAACTCAGAAAACGACTAAAGAAGAACCGATTATCCCCGGCGACGGAGATTTCTGCGGCCAGGTTCCCTGCCCTTCATCCGAAGGCGCTTCGAACCATAACGGCTCTTCGAACGGCAACTCGTCTTCGTCTAATTACGATCACAGCCAGAACGGCACCGTTCCTTTCCCGACCACCGGCTATCCGACCGAATCGGACAGCGACGGCTATTCGTCGTCTTCCAGCTCATCCTCATCTTCGTCTTCATCGTGCCCGGGCGATTATGACCATACCCAGAACGGCACGATCCCCTATCCTTCGACCGGCTATCCCGCTGATTATGATAATGGGTGCGGTTCTTCATCTGACAGCGGCTGCGGTTCAAGCGGCTCGTCTTCGTCATCATCCTCATCTTCTCCTGATGATTATTCGTCGGGCGATCCTTACACCGGCGGCGGCGGCAGCGATTATAACTTTTAATTTTAGCGGAACGGGAAGTATTTTTGAACACGGATATTAACAAAAAAGATATCGAATGGATAACCATTAACGCCCACATGTGCGAAGTGTGCTGCGAGCCGGTTTTCTTCGCCGATCCCGGCGGCATAAAATTCGGCGGGACCGCCCGCGATGGTTCGCGTAGATACATCGTCCGGGGCGTTTGCGAAAATTGCGGATACGATTCCGAAATGGAGATAGAAGTCAGATAAGCGTTCGCGAGTGCTCTCACTCGGCGCGCCTTCGGTCAAAAACAATAAAACCCTTCGTGGCGTAATGCCTCGAAGGGTTTTATCGATTATATCATTTGAAATATATTGTATATTACTTATATAATATATTCGATATTTCTGATATTACTATTCTATAACTTCTTCTGCTTTTTCAATTTTTTTAGCGGCTTTCGCTTTGCTTTTTTTAGAAACTTTCTTTTTAGTTTTCGATTTCGGTTTTTCGATCTCTTTTTCGGAGGCCGTTTCGTCGGCGATTATTTCGTCGGCTGGTTCGGCCGCAGGCGCTTTTACGCTTTCTTCAGCAGCATTCTCTTCAGCAGCTTTTTCATCGTTAACAGCTTCTTCTTTTTTGCCGACCTTGCCGCGTATCTTGGCCTTGCATTCGTCGCAGGCGTTCAATATCGACCATGCGATGCATTTGTCGCAGAGGTCGGCGTATGCTTTGCCCTTGCAGAATTCACAGTTTTCGCTGGCGTTGACAACCGCTTTCGCCTTGCAGACCTCGCATATGATCTTCGTATCTTTGATCGGACGGCTTCTGACGCCGTCGCCGTCGCCGCCGTTGAACATGCCGCTGAGCAGGCCTTTGTCCATATTCCTGAATTCGCGGGCTTCTTTTACTTGAGCGGTATTGGCGCTTTCGAGGTTTCTGGCTTTCATCGAAGGCTTGTCCATTTTGAATTTAACGCCGGCGCCCATGAAAGATGCTTTTGCTTCCTGCATGTCGTCCTGCGCGAACGCGGCCGAAACCGTCAATAATATAGCGAAAATAACGCCTATGGAAACTATTGATCTCAATATACCTTTTTTCATGATACTTTTACTCTCCTGTTTACTTTTTTTATTTAATTGAAATGGAACAAAATGATAGCGTATTATACAACAAAACGGCTTTAAAGTCAATTATGACCAAAATTTGCCTGAAATCTGCCGGAAAACATACGATTCTAAGTATTAACTCCCGCCCGCTCACTGGGTTCGGGTTCATTTTTAACTCGGGCGCAGTAAGCTTTGAACGCCGGAAGCGCCGCCATTCCGATCAGAAGCGCGAACCAAAGCGTCGCCGCGCGCACCATGAAGGTCGCCGCGACCGCCTTCGACATGCTCACTTTGGTCAGTTTTACGAGCAGAAAAGCCATACCGCCCTCGGTGACGAACAGCCCGCCCGGAAGCATCGCCAGCGCCCCGATTATAGTCGAAAAGGCGTAGGCGAAAGAGCAGTAGATCAGAAGCGGAAGCGGTTCGATCGTGCCTGGCGATATTATGGTGATTATATAATACAGTGAATAGCATTCGAGCGCCCAGGCGAGTATCGAAAGAAACGTCGCGTAAAACAGCGGCCACGGCTTTAGTATGACGCGCGCCGACTCAAAAAGCGATTCGATATGAACGATATGTTTTTTAATGAACGCGAAGCGCTCCATGAATTTTAAAATAGCCATTATCAGTTTCTGGTTAGATATAACCGCTATTAGAATTATCGTAAGTGCGGCCACCGCGCCGAGCGATATGAGCTGGCCAGGATCGATCCCGGCCGCCGCCCCCGCCGGCGAAGCTGACGGTGTAACGGCCTGCAGCGAGGAAGGCTGCCCGCCGCCCATCAGGGCGAACGCGACGCCGGAGGCGCATATGAAAAGCAGCGCGAGAACGTCCGTAAGGCGTTCCATAAAGACGACGGGCGCGCTTCTTGTCACGGGTACTCCGTAGCGTTCGTAAAGCAGAAGCGATTTGAGGACCTCGCCCATTTTACCGGGCGTTATCGCCATTATGAACCCCGAAAAGAAAATGAGCACGCTCGACACGCGCGGGATCTTTATGTAAAGCCGGTCCAGGTAGAAATCCCACTTTACCACTCTGAAAGCGTAATTCATCAGCGAGAGAAAAAGTATGAACGGCCACAGCCTCAGGGGAAAATCCATGAGCGCTGAGGCAACCTTCTTATAATCGGCCATAAAAGCGATTATTATGAAGACCGCCGCGCCGAGGAGCGAGCCGATTATTATTTTTTTTACGATAGACGAGTTATTTTCCATCTATTAATTTACGGCTTTTTCGAGGATCATGCGCTCTTTTTTCAGCGTCGCCGCCGCTTCGAAGAGCTCTTTCATTTTTTTGAAATCGACAACCGGCACTATCTTTTTAAGCGTTTCTGAATTTTTGGTGAAAACGACCTCGTTCTTTTTTTCGTCGTATTTCAATTTCATCGATATTTTGAAATAATCGTTGGCCTTTTCGATCGATTTCGGAAGGTATTTGACCTTATAGCCCGCGGGCAGCTTTATCGAAACGCTTACTGAATCGAGGTTATAGTTGTCGAAGAACATGTCGAACCTGCGGTCTTCCTTTGAGACGAACCCGGTGTAGACGGATGAAAGCGGAAGCGGCACGAGCATGTACATATCGCCGAGCTTCGAAACGTAGTTATCCGATTCGAAATCAATCGTGCAGCCCTGTTTTTCTTCGTGATTCTCGACGTCGGTCAGCGTGTAGTTGATGAGCTTTCCGCCGTTGGCTATGCTGGATGCGACCTGCTCGAAAGACTGTTTCCTTTTGATGGGTTTTAAATTCTTGTATCCGGCGCGGAACGACGGATCGCTGCTGCCGTGCGCGAGCTCTTGAAGATTAAAGACAGTCTTCGCGTCGGGGGCGATATCGAGCGTAAGCATATCGTCGGTGAAACTTCTTTCGAATTTATCGTGGGAGAGCTCCGTCAGTTTATTATTGAATTTGAATATTTTGAAATATCCGTTGTCCTTGTAACTTTCGGGGATGACGCCGTACGGGTAATATTCGGAGCTGGCGTACAGGTATTCGTTTTCGCATTCGACGAGAATGTTGTCGAAATCGTACACGCTCAGCATCTCTTCGTCGAATTTATATGAATTCCGGTCGGTGCCGAAGCAGATGTCGCATGAGAGACCGGCTTCCTTCAGAAATGTGTACAGAAGGACGGAGCGGTCGAAAAGCGAAGCGTATTTTTCGCTGTATATCTTCGCGGCGTCGTTCGGGCGGTAGTCGTCGATAGTGGCCTCGATGCCGGCGTGCTTGATATTGGTGGCCAGATACCCGTAAATAGCCTTCGCCTTGTCTTTTGCGGTTTTGCGGTCTTTTATTATCATGGCCAGGTCGCTTTTCATTTTATCGTCCAGAACAGCTTTCGGCGCGATTCTGTTTTTAAGTTCGGCGGCGATATCGCTTAATTTGAACTTCTGAACGAATTTTACGTTCGGCACGAAATAAGAGAAAGGCGGCATAACCGGTTCGTCGATGTAGTCGGGAATATCTCTTTTTTCGAAGGAATATACCACTACTTCGCCCGTCGTTTCACGGTTTATGACGACATCGTCGGTATCTTTTCCCTCTTTTATGAAATATTTCTTATATTCGATATTTTTGATATTTTTGTGATGCGTCAGAGTGAATTTCGAATGCCTGACCGGCTCGTACGACATGAAATATTTTCTGTAGGTGAGCGGATTGAGGCAGTCGGCCTTGTAAGATCTGGTGACGAGTTCGACGTCGATGACGCTTCCTATCTTCACTTCAGGGACCGAAAACTGGAGGATCTTCACCTTGTCGTACATCGGAAGCGAAAGGTATTTGTCGGTATATTTTACCGCGTCGCTTCTGAGATTCGAAACTATTCCGTCGGGTGAAACCGAGCGGGCATGAACTATTTCGATGCTCTCTTCGTCTTTTTTGAACGATCTGACGAAATTTGACGCGTCGAGGCTTCTTTCTTTGAGCACTTTCACGATGGAGCGCGACCGCGTGACCACGGTGCCGTCTTCGTTAATTATATCGTTTTCTTCCGATAATAAATATACGTGGCCGGCGTTCGGATATTGCGATTCGTCTATCTTATCGGCGCACGCTTTTATGAGAACGTCGTCTTTTACGGCGGAAAGTTCTTCGGTGTCTTTCGTCTGGGTAACGTCTATCTTATCGATCTCCTTGAATCCTATCAGAAGTTTTTCGGTGTAGGGCGGCTTTACCGTTACCATTCCGTCTTTCAGAGTGACGTTTCCGCTTATTTTGTCGCCGTTTTTAAGGTGGATAACGTCGGCGGCGGCGAAACCGCCTATCGTTAAGACCGCCGCGGTCAGGGCAAAAAGTAATATCACGATCCTGAAATATTTGCCGTAATTTTTTGTGGCGCGGTGTTTTTTCATTCAAATTCCTCCGGTATATTATTAAAATTTATATTATTCATAACTCTTTATATTATTCATAACTCTTTATATTCTTTGTATTACTTTATTTTTTCTATTACCAGTTTCTCGCCGGCGTATCTTGCTATGCTTTCGAGGCCGCTCTTGTATGACGCATAGTCTTTGATATCGACGACGCGCTCCCTGCGCTCGAAATGATCGCTGAAAACTATCGTGCCGTCGTCTTTGGTTTCGTAAGCGGCGCTGAATTTGATATATTTATTATCCACTTCGAATTTCTTCGGCGTGTATTTGACCATATAGCCTTCGGGGATCTTGAATTCGAAGGTGTTTTCAGTCCTGGTCAGGTACTGGTAGTCGATGGGATATTTGCGGTCTTTAAGGCTGACCTCGTTGAAATCGAAGCCGTAGCCGGGAACGGCGAAGAGTATCAGGTCGTCCGCGACGATGACCGCGTCCGGCGCGTCGTATTCGACCGTTTCGACGACCTGTTTGCTAAGGTCCATAAGGTCGGTGTATTCGATCTTCTTCAGATCGACGCCCGGCAGCGTCACGTTCAGCCGCTGTTTGTAGCGGTCTTTGATCTCGCTCTCCTTAAGGCTTTTATTCATCATTCTGATAAAGTGTTCGAACGCGCCGCCGAATTCGCGCTTTCCGGTTACGCTGATACCGCCGTCTTTATTGATGACGACGCGCCTGAAGTTTTTCTGGACACTGAGCGGCATATCGGCTTTTATGAGTTTTTTAAGCTGCGGCACCATGTTGTAACGGCCGTGGTCGTCGTTTCTGAAGAACGGAAATCTGCTGTCCTGCGAGGTGCAGTCCAGAAATATTTCCTTCGAATCGTATCTTACCAGCGATATGGAATGGTTGAGGTCGAGATGCGGCATTTCTATCGCCCACTGCGGTCCGCCGGCGTTTATGAGCGTCGGGTACGATTCGACGCCGGCGATTTTGAGCATGGCTGTCATAAGTATGGCCTTATCGACGCAGTCGCCGTACTTGTTATCGAAAGTGCGCTTCGCGCCGTGCCCGGTGAGGCTGGCCACCAGGTCGCCTTTTATCGAAATATATCGGTTCTGCTGCTGGATATAATGATAGATTGCGGCGATCTTCTCTTCGGTGTTTTTGCAGTCTTTAGTTATTTCTTCGACTTTTTTCTTCATATCTTCGGAAACCTCTTCGACGTGCTTGTCGAAGTTCCTGTAGAACCATTCGTAGATTTTATCCCAATTTTCATATGAGGAAAATTGAATATATGGCAGCGCGTCTTTGTAAGCCGGCATATACGGTTCCGATATGAATTCCGGCATGTCGTTCACCTCGAATAAATAAACGGTTTCTTTATCCGTTTCGGTTATTTTTGGATCTTTGACTGCCTTTAATATATCGAAATTGGCGTCGTATATGGTGTCGAAGTTTTTGGCCGTCCAGTAGAGCTTTTTACCCTTCGGCGCCCTGATCTCTACGCGGCAGAGGCGTTTGGGCTCGCCGGCGGCGAAGTATACGGCCGGGCAGAAATAGCCTTCTATTATAGGCTTGAATATATTCATTTCAATTACATACTCTATGATAGAGCCTTTTTTAACGTCGGGCAGCGTGGCAGATAATATCTTGTGGGTGTTCGAGTAATATTGCGCGCCGCGGAACATATCGCCTTCTTTGATATCGGCGGGATTTAAATTAGAGACTTTTCCGTCCGGCTGTATGGTCCTGCCCATGATTATTTTAGCCGATTCACGCTCGAAAGCGTATCCTAAAATTATATTGCTGTCGACGGCGCGGTCTTCGAATATTTTGAAAATATAGTGAGAGCGCACTTTATAGGTTCCGTCGGCGTTGAGCGTGTAAACCTCTTCGTCTTTTATGATATATCCGCCCGCGTTCGGAAATTTGCCTTTATCGGGGACCTGTTCAAGTATCGACTTTATATCCGCGGGTATCTCGACGGCGGCCGTTCCGATTTCGGCGTCCGCCGGGCTTTTTTGCGCTTCATCAGAAAAATCTATGGTTTTGACCTCTGATATTGAAATTACTTCTTCGGTGGCGCCTTTTTTCACTGACAGGTAATTTTCCATGCCTTCGGCCATCCGCGCCTTATATACGGCGCCGTCCTTCATGGTCACGCTCATCGAGTGGGCCGCGCCCGCGCATAAAAAGAATAATATAAGCGCGGATACCGCCGGCGCCGCCGCTGCAAAGAATTTAACGCCGGTTTTGTTTTTGATTTTTATCATGATCCTCCCCGAACTTTTATATTTTTAACTTGTTTTTCAAAACAATAAATTGACCCGTGTGATGTTAATATTGAATTCGCTTATTTTGACAGTTTTATTAATAATTCAGCAAAATATTATAACACATATCAGTTAAATTTTCTATTTAATTATATGCAAAATAAACAGCGATTTAATATTTAAAAATTGTTATATTTATTTCGTTTATTAATGATAAAAAACTGAAAATATGATAAAATATGAATTTGTCGAAAGACGCGGTTAATGATGAACAGGATTAATCGCGCAATATAAAAAGGAAACTGATGATTTGAAAAAAACAAAATCTTCTGACGGCCGCATCCTGCTGCTATATATAAATCGTCTCGGAACCGGAAACCTTTATCAGAACACCGAACCGCTCGGCTTAAAGGCGCTGGCGGCGTTCATCGAAGAAAAAGGTTATTCTTCTTACGTTTATTCCGGCTCGGTCCACGAAGCCGTGAAGCTGGCGGGTATCGGCGCGCCTGAAAAAACGCCCGCGGTGGTCGGGCTTTACTGCGATTTCGAAACGCTCTCGGCCGTCGAAAGTTTTTCGCGCTTTTTAAAAGAAAACACTTCGGCGAAGGTATTCGTCGGCGGCCCTCAGGCCGTGGCGCTCGGTGAGGAATTTCTGAAAAGATCGCGAAGCGACGCCGTGGTATGCGGTGAAGGCGAATATCCGCTTTACGAACTTCTCGAATTTTTTATGCGCGGCGCCGGCAGAATGCAAGATATCGCCGGGGTAAGTTATATTGACTCCGCCGGCAATTTTATTAAAATACCGCCCCGCCCGCCTATAGGCAAACTCGATCTCCTGCCTCTGCGCAGAAGCGGCATCGACGGCACGGCCCGTAAAGCCGTCAGGAATTATTCGATACTCACCGGAAGAGGGTGCCCATTTTCATGCGCCTTCTGTTACGAAGGAAGCGTTTCGGGCGGAGTGCGCCTGCGCGGCGTCGACAATTCACTGCGCGAGATCAGGCAGGCGCTCGAATTTAATCCGGGAATAAAATATATATGGTTCGCCGACGATACTTTTACGCTGAGCCCCGCCCGCATGGAGGCTTTCAGTAAAGGCCTGTCGGAGATCAGAAAAGAGCACGACTTCGTGTGGTTCTGCGAGTGCCACCCGCGCGCGATGCTCAAGTGGCCCGATACGCTTTCCATGATGATAGAGGCGGGGCTTGTCAGAATGCAGATCGGCATGGAATCCGGCGATGCGGGGATCATAAGCATGTATAACAAGCAGGCGGTTCTCGAAGATATCGAAAATTTGACGCGGCTGGCTTATAAAAGCGGCCTGGCGCAGCTCACCGGAAATATGATAATCGGCGGCGCGGCCGAAACGAAGGCTTCGTTCGCAAAGACCGTTTCTTTCTCTAAAAAACTCATCGACGCGGGACCGGGAATGACCGATATAACCTCCACTTTCTTCATTCCGCTTCCTAAAACCGCTATATCCGAAAATCCGTCGAAGTTCGGCATTAAAATTTTAGACCCGCTCTCGATCACATCGATCGGCGATATGGCCGTAATAGAAACCAAAAGATTGTCGCGCGAACAAATAGTGTCCATGAGGCGCGATTTTACCAGGAAGATCCTGCAAAAAATGGTCGACGCCTATAAAAAAGGCAGGATCCCGGTCAAAAGGATCGTCGACGAGTTCCGCATCAACGAAAAATACGGTCTTGAAAGCAACTGGTACAGGGTCGTATTTTCTGCCGACAGGTTCATAGATGAATATTACAAAAAAATGGCATCGGGCCGGTTTATTTCTTCGGACGGCATGCCGTTCGAAGCTTTGATGGGGTTATATCCAGCCGCCGTGATGGATTTTATCGACCTGATCGATCTTGGCGAAGGTTTTCCGAAGATCGGCGGCTCGGTCCTTTCGCCGCTCGAATACAGGCTCGTGTCTTTATGCGGCGGAAGGCTCCGGCTGTCGGCCGTACTGGATAAATGCTTCGACGAGTTCGGCCAAAATTATCCGTCGAAAAACGATTTCGTCAAATCGGCCGTAAGATTGATTAAAAGCTTCGAGCAAAATCTCTGGATCGGATTTTCGGCGGTCCCCCGTCAGGCGGAAGATACTAAAAGCGTCATTTTAAATTTCAGTAATACAGAATATACGAATATTGAATATGTTAACCCGGCGCAAACGTCTGAAAGAGCCGTCATCGAAATGTCCGCCGGCGCCGGAATAAACGAACTCAGACCGGCCGTCGAAAATTTAATTATAAACGGCGCGAAAATAGTAACCGGGCGTATCGCGTCCGGCCTTTCGGAAGCGGATGCGGCGGCCGTCATAAAAACCGCGGATACCGCATTAACGCTAATCAGTGAATATCCGGGGATATTCGAAGCGTATTACGATGACGGCTATCTTAGAAACGCTGTTTTTAACGGCGGAGCGCAATACGAAGAGCATGCGGCGGCCGCGCAGACGATAGATTCGAAGATCGCCGGGCGGATGTTAAAAGTACATAATTCAAAATCGATAAAATTCGAAACGGCGCTCGCACACTTCAGGCTGCATGAACAGCATGGTATAGACACAATTTTTTACGGGCGGATATTTTCGCCGGACCCTCTTATTTATAATTATTTCACCATAATATCCCGCGGCGCGGCTCAAAGAACGGCCGATACGGGTATCGCCGGCGGCGCGGGGCCGCAAAAGTTCGAAAGGTCTTCGTTCAGGCCCCAGAGGGTTATGGCGGTGTGGATGGCCCTCGATTTTGAAAGGGGATATCCGGCCGTCGGAAGGGACGTTCTTTCGCCGCTGGAATACGAGTTGCTGCTTTACTGTACCGGCAAATCGACGCTGGGAGAAATTTACGATATTATGTTCGCGAAATTCGCGCGCAGCTTCGCCGGTTTTGATGAACTGAAAAGAGCCGTGGACAAGATACTTTCGGGTTTCGAAAAAAAATACTGGATACTGTATTCGCGGATATGACCGGTGGATGGGGAAAACGATATGAATAACAACAACGGCGCTTCGCAAAATAACGCCGCCGATATATTGCTTGTAAACGTACACAGGGACTACTGCGGCTTTTTAAACGGCGGGCTGACCATAGGGCTTAATCTTCTCGCCGTTTTTTTAAGGGAGCGCGGCTATAACGCCGAAATTCGCATGGGCCTTGCCTGCGCGGCGGACGAGCTTATGAAACCCTCCGCGGACGGCGGAGTTCCCGGAAGTATAGGTTTTTATTGCGATTATGAAAATATGACGCTCGTTCGGGGGCTTTCGGCCGATATCAGCAGTAAATATGGCGTTCCGGTATTTATCGGCGGCCCGCAGGCCGCTGAACTCGGCGCCGGATTCATCGAAGCCGCCCGCTGCGACGCCGTCGTGCGCGGCGAAGGCGAATACGCGCTGCTCGAGCTTCTCGATTCGAAATTACGGGGCGGCAAAAAAATCGGCGAGATAGACGGCATTTCTTTTATAGACGCCGAAAAAGGATTCGTTAAAACGCCGGACAGGCCGCCCATAGAAGATCTCGATAAATTTCCGCACCCTGATTTCCGCCTCGAAAAAGGCCATGAAACCTGGAACAGCTTTCCGGTAATGACCGGAAGAGGCTGTCCTTTTTCATGCGCTTTCTGCCACGAAGGCGCCGGCGTGAAAAAGGTCCGCTACAGAAGCGTTGAAAGCGTACTCGCCGAAATTAAGACCCATTTAACCCGCCATCCGCAATGCAAATATTTATTTTTCATCGACGATACCTTCACTCTAAATCCGAAAAGGGTTGCCGGTTTTTGCGACGGCCTGGCTGAATTGCGGCGTGATTTCGATTTCGTCTGGTTCTGCGAAGGTCATGTCCAGACGCTCGCCAGGGACCCTGAAATGCTCTGCCGGATGTCGGAAGCGGGTCTGGCCAAACTTTTCATAGGCGTTGAATCTGGCTCTGATAGAGTGCTTTCATTATACCGCAAGCAGACGAATCGTGAAATGATAATTAAAGTGGTGTCGGAGTGCGAAAAAGCCAATATAGCGCAGGTGGCCGGAAATATAATTCTCGGCGGTCCCGTTGAAAGCCCGGCGACGATCGAAGAAAGCCTGAGCCTTGTAAAATCGCTTTTAAGAGCGGCGCCGGGCAGATTCGATACGGCCGGTTTTTATTTTATACCCTATCCCGGCACCGCCATAACGCTCGATCCCGAAAAATTCGGAATGAAAACTATCTGCAGGCGCGAGAATCACTCGCTTGAAGATATACCGCTTTCGGAAACGGAATCCATGAATTTCGAAGGTCTTCTCGCCGCGCGGCTCGAATTTAACAGGGCGGTCCAGAAGGAAATGCGAATAATGTACAGGGACGGCAGCGTGCCCTGCGAGACGATACTTCAAAGTTACCGCCTGATGATCGATTACGGCGTTTATTCGCGCTGGATAGCTCAGATCTATCCTGAAAATGCGGTTAAAAATAATTATTACACTCTCATAGCCGGCGGCGCGCTGAAGCGCTCCAATGAAATCAATCTGCAAGAGCTTCTCTCATGGCGGCCGCAGAGAACTTTTGAAATCTGGAGCGGCGTTTCCTTCGATGAAGGATATCCTGCCGCCGGCGGGCGGGTTCTTTCCCCGCTCGAGTATGAATTGCTTTTATTATGTTCGGCGAAGATAAAACTGTCCGAAGTTATCGACAGCGCGTTTGAAAAATACGGCCGGCTTTTTGACTGCCGCGGCGAATTTGATATAAAAGCGGCCGCCATACTCGCTGAATTTGAAAATAACGGCTGGATGGCTTATTCGCGTTTCTAACTTACGGCGTTAAATCTAAAACATTAGTTTATAATTGTTTTATATAAAGGAACATACGGCATGACTATAGATATATTACTTATAAACGCCCGTCAGGACGCGCTCGGAGAAGGCGGCAGGGATAAAAGTATAAATATAGGGCTCGCTCTTCTGGCGTCGTTTGTCAAAAAGAACGGTTACAGCGCCCTTATTTTTCGCGGATTCATCCATCAGATCATGGAATGGGCCGAAACCGTCGCAGGCGGAGAAAATTTTCGTTGCGCCGGTTTTTACTGCGACAATGAAAATTACATGCATGTATCGCAAATAATCAAAAATTTTAAAAACAAATGGAATGTGCCGGTTGTCGCGGGCGGCCCGCAGTCGGCTTATCTCGGCCGTAAATTTCTGAGCGAATCCGGCTGCGATGTTATAATTCACGGCGAAGCCGAATATACGCTGTTAGAAGTTCTCTCTCATTTTACGGGCGGCGGAAAACAGCTTTCGCAAATAGCTGGAATATCTTTTTTAGACGCGTCGGCGAATTTGGTGAAAACGCCAGACCGGCAGCCTATAGAGGATCTTGACGCGCTTCCTTTTCCGGACTATCTCACGGAAAAAAACAGCCTCGACTGGCATGGATTTCCGGTTATGTCCGGGCGCGGCTGTCCGTACCGGTGCGCCTTTTGCCATGAAGGAAATACCGGCGGCAAAATTCGCTTCAGGAGCGTTAAAAATGTTATCGACGAGATCAAATATCATTTTGACCGCCATCCGCGCGCGAGGCATATATTTTTTTCGGACGATACTTTTACGGCCGATCCGCGAAGAGTGGAAGCATTATCGAAAGAACTCGCCGCGTTGAGGAAGGAAAAAGATTTTATGTGGCACTGCATGGGCCACGTGCGGCCGATCGCCAGAAACCCTGAAATGCTTGAATCGATGGTCGAATCGGGCCTTGGAAGGCTCTTTCTAGGCGTCGAATCGGGCAGCGACGAGGTCCTCGAAAAATATGGAAAGCATTCGAGCGCGGAAATGATCGAATCCGTCGTTACCAGAGCCGTCGCGGCGGGCGTTCCTCAGATATCGGGCAATATAATTATGGGCGGTTATATGGCTAGCGAAGAAATGACGAAAGAAGACCTGGCGTTTTCTGAAAGGCTGATGAGGATCGGGCCGGGAAAAGTTGAATTAAGCGGCGGTTTTTTGATGCCTTATCCCGGAACGGCCGTCAGGCGGGATCCCGGCGCTTACGGGCTCAGATTGTATCTTGAAAGAGAAAGCCATGCGCTCACGGATATGCCGCTGACGGCGACCGAAAAAATGCCGTGGGATAAGCTTATAGGCGACGGTTTCGACTTCAATATCGGCTTATATTCCATCATGAAAAAAATGTATACTGACGGCGAGGTCGCCGGTGATACTATTTTGCAAAATTATATACTGGCGGTTAAATACGGCCTCGGCTCGCTGTGGCTTACCAGGATATTCGCCGCGAATCCCGTCGACGACGCTTATTTTAAAATGCTTGTCTCCGATATAATAAGCGCTTCGAAGGATATATCTGAAGATGAAATTAATTCGTGGCACCCGCAGAGGGTTTTTGAAATTTGCGGCACCGTAGAATATGCCGGCGGCGGCGCTTTTATTTCAGGAAGAAAACTGTCGGCGCTTGAATACGAACTGCTCCTGCTGTGCAGCGGAAAAAATACGCTTTCAAAGGTTTATGCGGCGGCGCGCGAAAAGTTCTTAAGCGGCAGTAATGATGAATCCGGTTTCGCCGAAAACTTTAAAGCAGTCGTTGAAAAAATGGAAAGCCTTCACTGGATAGGTTATACGCGTTTTTAGGGGAATAAATTAATGGACGATGCGCACATAACTCCATATATAATACTTATTTACGCTCAGCGGATAGTTTATGGAAGAAAATTCGAGCACCTGGGCAATCTTGGAATTTCTTCCCTGGCGGCTTATCTTGAAGATAAAGGTTTTCGCGCGCGCGCGTTCACCGGCATAACCACCGACGCTGCCGATATTTTCGAATCTGAATTTCAAAAAACTCCGGTATCGGTCGCGGGATTTTATTGCGATTACGATAATCAGTCGTGCGTTGAGGAAATGAGCCGCTATTTTAAAAACAAATACGGCGTGAAAATTATCGTAGGCGGCCCGCAGACCATCAATTTAGGCGAAGACTTTATGAAAAGCTCGCGGTGCGATTTCATGGTGCGCGGCGACGGCGAGGCCGCGCTATTGGAGCTGATGGAATATATCAGCTTCGGCCGCGGCGATATTGAAAAAATTAAAGGCCTCGTATATATCGATGAAAGCGGAGCATTAAAGTTAAACGAGCCGCGGGAGGTCCCGGACGCGATAAATTCATACCCGCTTCCATCGTCTTCGTTCGAACTCGGAAACAGAAAAAAATATAATATTTCGGTTATATCGGCCCGCGGCTGCCCGTTTCGCTGCGCTTTCTGCTATGAAGGCGGCAATACTAAAAAATTAAGGCTGCGCAGCATTGAAAAAGTCATCGACGAGATTAGGCGCGGGCTCCATGAAAACCCCGACGCTAAATATGTATGGTTCGTTGACGACACTTTTACGCTTAATTATCCGAGAACGCGCGAATTTTGCGCGGCCCTGTCGCGGCTGCGGAAGGAGCGGCATTTCGTCTGGTTCTGCGAAGGCCACGCCGCGCTTCTTTCGAAAAACCCCGATCTTGTCGAAATGATGGTGGACGCCGGCATGGCGCGCATGCAGGTCGGCATGGAATCCGGCTGCGGAGAGTCGCTCGAGTCTTACCGCAAACAGACCACGCCCGAAGAAATAGAAAAAGTTGTCCGCATATGCCGCAGGGCCGGTCTTGGTCAGCTTGCAGGTAATTTTATAATGGGCGGCGTGAGCGAGACGCCTGAAACGCTCGAACGAACGGCCGCGTTCGTCGAGGGCCTCCATGACGCTGCGCCCGGCATGATAGATATTTCGACCACTTTCATAATGCCGCTTCCGAATACCGCCATTTCGAAGTGCCCGCGCGATTTTGGAATAACGATATTAGACCCCGGCTCTCTTACGACGACCGAAGATTTTCCCGTCAACGAAACTGACGGGCTTACCAGATTCGAAATAAGCATGGCCGCGCGTAAATTTCTGTCGCGCTCGGCCGCGCGGATGTCGAAATTATATAAAAACGGCGCGGTGCCGCGTGAATACGTCAGACGGCATTTCGAACTTTCCCATAAATACGGACTTTCAAGCACATGGTATCGTTTCCTTTACTCGAGGGACCCGGTCGTCAAGCAATATTATGAAATGATGATATTGTCGCGCGGCGTTCATTCGGACGGCATCGCGCCTGAAATTATAGAATCTTATTATCCGTGCAGGACTTTTGACATAGCGCCGTCATGCGGTTATTTTAAAACGAGGCCCGTTATGGATGAAAGTAAATTTATCGGACTGGAGCGCGAACTCGCCGTTTTATGCGACGGCAAAACGCGTCTGGGCGCCGTGATGGCCGCGATAAGGCAACGACACCGCGAAACGCCCGGCGCGGCGGAAAACGCCCGCCGTATATTGAAAGAAATGGAAGAAAAGCATCTTGTTATATTCCTGCCGTAAAAAACCACGCCCCGTTTCACTATTTGGTGAGAAAACCGGAGCGTGGCTAGTTTAGCGGTCATTTTGCGACCTTTCTACTTTTTGGAAGTCTGGACTCCTACGAAGGCGTAATCTACGCCTACCAGTGAAAGACCTCCGGCAACTTTCTCGAGTTCTTCGTCGGAAAGCTGTCCGCTTTTGGAATGGGATTCCTTAAGCTCTTGAGTGGCAGTTTTGAATTCAGCGATTGAAACTTCATAACCGTGTTTTTTGGCTTTTTCCAAAAAATCAGCTTCGTCTTTCGAATTTTTAAGTTCGTTAGCTAAAGCGTGGTCGCTCTGAAGTTTTGCCAGAAGAGCTTTTGCATTGTTTGCCGTCATTTATATTCACCTCCTTTCGTTTTGGGATAGTTACCCGTATATGTCTGTATATAATCTTAAACTTTACAAAAAACTACCCAGCGGCGCGAATCGAAATTTTTCAGAAGCCGCGCTGCGTGTTCCGCCAGTTCGTCTATGCCTTCGAATTTATCGGCGAATATGCGGTAAAGCCCCTCGAGAACCTCCGCGAAGGTCGTTTTACCGCTGCTGTGGAGTAAAAGTTCGAACTCGAGCGGCGAAAGAACGTAACCGTCTATTCGAGGATAACCGTTTCTCATATCCACGATGCGCCATATTTCGAATGTGCGCTGGGGCCGCCATAGAGGGAATTCATCTTCCGGCACGCCGGCCATCCGCACGGCCGCGCCCGAGGATATCAGCCTGAAATATTCGTCCAAAAAGACGTTTCTTTTAAACGCGTCGAGGTACCACATGCTGGTTACGCCGTATTCACGGGCCGCGGCGTACTGTGAAAGTATCGTTTCGTAAGGTATCTTATTTTCATTTAAAAGGCCGCGCATAGTTTTGGATATGCGCCTGCCAGTTCTCACCCGGTTCGCGATTATGTCCTCGGCGGAAAGCCCGTCTACGGATACCGGCGGATAATCGTCAAACGATCTTATTTCAGCGGCCTCGGATATTTTAAGACCGAATGAACCGGGGGCGTTCGAAATGGCGGTTCCGGGATAAGGCCTTAAAAAACCGGTCGTTATGTCGATAATGCCGGGAGCGATATTCAATAATTTTTCGGCGAATGCAATGGTCTCTTCCGAAGTTTTTTCGCTTTCGAGCGGGCCGCCGATTATAAGGTTAGTCGCGATCTGTGGTATTTTGCATCTGACGGCCTCGCTGACGACGAATTCGATCTCTTCGGGCGTCGTATTTTTTCCGTAAATATCCAGGATCTGCCGGCATCCGCTCTCCACGCCTATCTGCAGCCTTAAAAGTCCGGCCCCGGCCATCATCTTCAGCATTTCAGGATGTCTTGCGATAGTGCGGACATGGCCCTCGCAATACCACGCTATATTTCTTTTTATTCTCAATTTGTTCATTGCACCGCAGAACTCTTCGACCCTTTGCGGATTAAGGGTAAATGTGTCGTCCATTACGGTTATATATTTGAGATCGGGGTTTTTATCGAGGTTTGCGGCGATCTCTTTCATGACGTTTTCGACGCTTCTGAGCCTCACTTTTTTCTTGTGATTGCTCTGATAGCAGAACGCGCATGAAAACGGGCAGCCGCGGCCGGTAAAGATAGTACCGCCGTAACTCCTGTTTGAGCCCAGTGCGCGGTGATAAGCCGGGAATGGAAGCGAGTCGAGATCGCCGGCCGGTTCCCTTTCGCCGCCCGTCATCAGTGCGCCGTCTTCTCCCGGCCAGCAGAGGCCTTTAATGAGTTCTCTGCCGCCTTTTGACTGCGTGATGAGCTCGAGGAGTTCAACCAGCGTATCCTCCGCCTCGCCTCTTACGATATAATCGCATCCCGACTCTTTGAAGAATTCGGCGCCCAGCGCGACCGCCTGTGGCCCGCCGACTATTACGGCGACGCCGTATTTATTTTTAACGTAACGGCAAAGTTCCTCCACGGCCGACCTGTTCTGATAATCGCAGGAAAATCCGACGGCCGCGACGTTTTTTTCTTTTATATTTTTTTCGAGCACGTCCGGAACGTCGCTTGTCAGGCCGTGAAAGACCCAGGGATCGTAGCCTTTGTTCTCGAGGACCGCGGCGAGATAGAACAGGCCGAGACAGTCCACCGGGCCCGCATTCAGGCCGGAGACAGGTCTTTTTACGTTCAATAAAAGAACTCCGTTCTTTCCGCTCACGATATTATTCCCCTTTAAAACGGCGCGTACGCCAGCCAGTATTTATTTTCGAAAGTTTTTAATATTTTCATGGCTTCGTTATTGAATTCTGTTTCGCCGCTGAACAGCCGGCCGAATTTTTCACTTACCTTACCGAGAACCTGTTTCAGATTCATTTTGCCGGTCGAATACAAAAGCAGCTCGAATTCAAGCGGCGAGAGCGCGTCCCTGCCGACGGCCGGATAGCCTTCGGAAAAATCCACGTCATGCCACATTTCCATTATCCTCTGCGGCCGCCAGCCGTATATTTCGGCGCCGTCGATGTCGATCGACCTTTTAACGGCGTTCCTCGACATCAGCGTGTAGTAGCCGCGCACGAACGGCAGGACGTTATAGATCGACATATACCAGACCGACTGCGCGCCGTAGTTGAAATCGCGGAAGCAATTAATTATGGTCTCATGCGGCACTTTGCCTTCTTTGAAAAGTTTCATCATCGTATCGAGAATGTGCTGTATAAGCTCGTTCTGCCCTGCCGCCACTTCCTCCCTGCTCAGAGCGCCTGTTTTGGTGACGGGGAAATCTGAAAATACCGTCAAGCCCGCCGGATCGATTATTTCAAGCCCGAATTTTTCGGGGCATCGCGATATTTCAGTGGCCGGATAAGGCATCAGCGGGCTTACGCCGAGTATTATCACTCCGGGCGCGAGGTTCAGAAGTTTTTCGGCGAATTTTTTGTTTTCTTCTATAATTTCGCGATTTTCAAAAGGGCCGCCTGTGATGAAAAACCCTATCATCTGATGAACGCCTTCAGCCGCGGCTATTTTAACTACCTCTTCTATTTCGGCGGTCGTAGTCTTTTTGCCATAAGTGTCCAGGACCATCTGCGAGCCCGATTCTATGCCCACCTGCATCTTTATCATTCCGGCGCGGGTCATTTCGGCGAGGATACCCGGATATTTTATAAGCTGCCTCATATGTCCTTCGCAGAACCACACGAAATCGCGTTTTTTTCTGAGTTCAGAAAGCCCAGCGCACAGTTCGGAAACCCTTTCCCGCGACATTATCAGCGTGTCGTCGGCGAACGCGATATAATTAAGGGCGGGTTCGCTTGCGAACAATGATTCTATGTGGCTGACGACCTTATCGATGCTTTTAAGGCGCACCTTGCGCTTGAGCGAGCCTTCGTGGCAGAACGCGCATGAAAACGGGCAACCGCGGCCGGTTTGAATATACACGCTTTTGAATTCGGGCTTATTTATCCATCTGTGAAACGCGGGAAGCGGCAGGTCGTCTAAATTTTCAATGATCGGCCCGGCTTCGTTTTTTACGAGTTGCCCGGTCTCGCCGGCATAAATAATTCCGGCGAGTTTTTTCCAGTCGCCGGTGCCGTTATAAAGGCATTCTAAAAGACCGTGCAGCGTCAGCTCGCCTTCGCCGTAAACGGCTGCAAGACAACCGCTTTCACAAATATATTTCGCGTCGAATCCGCTTACCTGCGGCCCGCCCAGTATGACGGGTATTTTATACTGCCGTGAAATATGGGCGCTCAATTCGAAGACTTCAACGGTATTTTCATAATCGCAGTAAAGGCCGACGGCCAGTATTTTCGATTCTTTTAACTGTGCGGATATGAGATCGAGCGCCCCGGAAGGCTCGCCCTGAAAGACCAGCGGGTCGTATCCCTTGCTTTCGAGATAACCCGCCAGATAAAGGATGCCCGGCGATTCGTTGGTTATGCTCATCAGATCGTATGTGAACCTGTGAATATTGAGCAGAAGGATTTTGCCGTCCATTAATTCTCCAGTCGCTAGTCGTTAGTCGTTAGTC
>MGFH01000187.1:0-1227 GCA_001791795.1 Candidatus Wallbacteria bacterium GWC2_49_35 | reverse complement strand
AATATTTAGTGAATACGATCCAGTTTTTTTTGTCGAAATCGCTTAACACTTCAGACGCCTTGCTCTTAAAATCGTCGAAAGCGTCGAAAAATTTAGTGAACATGGGATATACCCTGTCGAGTATCTCGCCGAATTTCAACTTTCCGCTGCAGTGAAGTATTAATTGATATTCGAGCGGCGAGAGCACGTATCTGGATATTTCCGGCACCATTTCGCGCCAGGCGACCGCGTTGCACAGGCTGAAAACTCTTAACGGACGCCAGTCGTTGATTTGCGAACCTTCGAGCGCGCCCATCTTTTCAGCGGAACTGCCGGTAAGCAGGCTGCAGGTTCTATCTAGAAAATGGTTTTTGGAATAGACGGCCCTGTGCCATACGCTCGAAATATTGTACTGCTGGCTCAGCCGGTAATGGCTCATTATCAGTTCGTGAGGGACCCGGCCCTCTTCCAGAAGCTCTTTCATGCGCCCGACAAGTTTTTTGGCGAACTTAAATCTGGCCGATGAAATATCGTATATGTCGAGTTCTTTAGTTCTTGAAACCGGAAAATCGCCGGTAGAGGTGACGCCCGCCCTGTCGGCGATCTCGATGCCGAATTCATCGGGATGTTCGGTTATAGCGGCGCCGGGATAGGGGGTGAAAAGCGTGAATGAAATATCGAGCATTCCGGGCGCCGAGCAAAGCAGCCGGTCTATAAAACTCCAGGTTTCATCGAGCGTTTCGGCGGTCTCATAAGCCCCGCCGATTATGATATTTCCGCAAAGCTGGGCGAGTCCGGCGTCGCGGCAGGCGCATACGACCTTTTCGATTTCGGCGAGGTCAGTTTGTTTGCGGTACAACTCGATCAGGCGCGCCGAGCCGGTTTCAATGCCGATCTGCATCCGGGCGAGACCGGAATCGACCATGCGCCTGATAATTTCGGGCCACTTCGCGATAAGCCCCGGATGGGCCTCGCAGAACCATACAAAATCCCTTTCGCGCCTTAAGTCGGAAAGTTCATCGCAGAATTCTTCGAGCCTTTCGCGGCTGAGCGTGAAAGTGTCGTCGGCGAACCATACGTATTTTATTTTCGGGTTTTCATCGAAATTTTTTCTGATTTCGGCCATGACGTTTTTAACGCTTCTGAGCCTGACCTTTTTGGCCGATCCGCCCATGAAGCAGAAAGCGCAGCGGAACGGGCAGCCGCGGCCTGAAAGTATCGAGATATTGGATTTTTGTCCCGTCAGGG
>MGFH01000186.1 GCA_001791795.1 Candidatus Wallbacteria bacterium GWC2_49_35 | reverse complement strand
ATCGACCAGTACGGCAATATCGTCGACACCAGCGAAACCGTCACGCTCTCGGCGACGGCCGGCTCACTTTCCGGCACGCTCGCCGTCAGGGCGCAAAACGGCATAGCGAGTTTCACCGGCGTCACCGCCGGCGCGGCCGCCTCTATCAACCTCAAAGCGTCCATAACCGGCTTCAACACATTCAGCGAAGGCGTCAGAATAATCGCCGGCGCCGTTTCAAAAACCCGCCTTTTCGTAACTAACTATTCGGGCATCTATTATTACGACCTTTATTACGGCGACGATTCCTCAGGACTCGTTGTCAGAGGCATGAACGCGGGCTCCCAGAAGATCGACGCCGTTAAGAAGGTAAAATCGTCGTTCGATAAAGAAAAACTTTACATCCTCACCGACAACAATAAATTCAGGGTTTTAAGCGATCTCGAATCCGGCACGCCCGGCGCGAGCGAATTCGACCTGGGCGCGTTCAACACCGAAAAACTTTCCGACTTCGCCCCGTCGGTCGACAATTTAAGCGTTTATCTTATCTCTTCAAAAGGCGTTTACAAGTGGCATATCGTCAACGAGCCGAACTTCGTCATCGCCAACACGAACAACACCGACTACACCAACACGGCCGGCGCTACCGAGATCAAAAACAACAAACTTTACCTCAACGGCAGCGTCGTCATCGCGCCTTTCGATTTCTCCGAATACCCGCCCAAAGCGTCAACTCCGATATTATTCAACGCGGGCCCCTCGCTCATAGCCCTCAGCGGCGACAAAAAATACGCCGCCGTCTCCGAGGTCCGCGGCAGCAACGTTTACCTGATCGACACCGCGACCGAAAAATTCGAGCGCGTCCCGCTCGGCCAGCCAGAACCCTCCGGCACGGCCTATCTCAAATTCTCCAATTACGGCAATGCTCTAAAACTCTATCTGGCTAAATATTCCGACGCGATGATCTACAGCTACAACCTCTCCAGCGGCGCCGGCTCGGTCATAGTGGCCGATTCGTCATCGACGATAAAGCCCGTCGCCATCGACACCGACAAAACCGGCCGTCTCCTGTTCACTCTTAACGGCAGCGGTTCGGCGTTCGTGCGCATCTTCGACACGAAAAACGACGTCTTCGTAGACGACATAATGTTGAACGACAGCATCGGCCAGAATATATCCTACATCAACACGGTCAACTCGATGGTAGTTTACTAAACCGCAACGCGTTTAATTTATTAAATAAAAGGGATAGGTGTGTTTTATGAAGATCAGATTTAAATTCCTGCCGGTTCTTTTCATATTGTTGTTAGTGGCGCTTTGTCAAGCGCCAGCCGTCTCGGCTCAGGATTTTTCCGCTAAAGCCACGGCCATAGAAGGCGACGTCACCTGCAAGGCCGACGGAGAAAGCGCCTGGAAGCCCGTAACGGTAGGCATGGAACTCAAAGAGGGCGTTTACATAATGACCGCATTCGAATCGAGCTGCGCGCTCGAATTCCAGGATAAATCAGTACTTAACGTGAAAGAACTCTCTAAAATTCAGATAAGCAAATTCGCGCTGCAGGCCAAGAGCGTCAACGCCAACGTGTCGCTTTTCAACGGCAAGGTCAAGGCGACCGTGCACCGCGACATCGACACCAAGACCGAATTCCAGGTAAAAACGCCTGTTTCGACGATATCGGTCCGCGGCACCGAAGAAGAAATTTATTATTCGCCGGGCTTCGGCGTCGAAGTGCAGAACATTTCGGGCATCGTCGAGGTCATGAACCACATCGGCCAGACCCAGACGCTCGCGAAGGGCGACAACACCGAAGTGCCGAAGGAGACCAAAGCCCCGAAGCCGGTCCAGCACATGGCTGAAAAGACGAAAAAAGATTTCGTAAAGAACTCGGCCGCCACCGAAGAGGAAGAGGAATTCAAAGCCAACGTGGCCGTGCCTTCATTCGACCAGATCTCGGACATGCTGCGCGATCTTTCCGAAATATCGCGCGAAAAAGAAGCTCATCCGACGACGAATATCGTCATAAGCTGGTAAGCGCATGGCAGCTGACGGCGAAAACAACGGCAGCGGCGGCGCGCCCGGCTCAAACGCGGGCGCGGGCGGCGGAGGCGGTCTGCAGATAGAGTATTCTATCTTAAACGGTTTCATCAACGACATATACACAATGAAAAAGATCGTGGCGCAGGGCTTCAACGAGAAGATGCTCAAAAGCTCGCACGCGCGCCGCGTCTATCAGGCCATTCAGACCATATGCGGCTCAGGGAGCGAAAATTCAATCGATTTCATAACCGTGCGCGACAAGCTCTGCGAGATGAAAATGTTCGACGAGCAGACCGCGCGCTTCTACGAAGCCGTGTCCAACGTTAAAGAGCCTCAACTGGGGCAGATAATGGCATATCTTAAAATACTGCGCAAGAACGGCATCAAAAACAGGCTCGGCGAGATATGCGACGGCATAAGGGAATTTCTCGAAGAATGCGACAGGCTCGACGAAGCGTCCTGCTTCGATTTCATCGCGGAGCTTTCAGAGGAACTGCGCGATGTCAACCGCTCGCAGGCTAATAAAGACATAAAACTCATCAAGGCGAGCATGATAAAGATCGCCGAAGACATAAACATGCGCGAAACGCTGGGCGAGCGCGACTCCCTCGGCTACAGCGTAAAACCTTTCATTTCGCTCAACGAATCGATATCGGGCCTCAGGCGCGGTTTTTTATACGGCATCGCCGGCGCGCCGCGCCGCGGCAAGACCAATTTCACGCTCGAGCTCGCCACGCTAGTGGCGACTAACCACAAGATCCCCGTACTTTTCTTCACCTGGGAACAAACCAGCGTCAATCTCACATACCGGCTGCTGGCGAAGGAAACGCGCATCAACCCCGACACGCTCCAGCGGCGGCGCATCAAGAGCATCCCTGAAAACGACGCCAAATTCGCGCACGGCTGGGTCAAGATGGAACGCTACATGAGCAACCTTTACATAATCGAGGGCAGTAAGGAAGACACCGTCGAGCGCATCAAGGCGCAGGCCTATAACGCTATGCAGGACCACAAAACAGACGAAGTCATGATAGTGTGCGACTACATCCAGAAAATGCCGCTCGGAAAATCGTACGACTCCGAAAAATTCCGCGTCGAGGAGATATCGACCGACCTGAAGCGCCTTTCGATAGAGCTCAACTGCCCGGTCATAGTCGTATCGTCGCTGAACAAGGAAGGCTGCATGATCGAAATGGAGCAAAACGACGCCGTCCGCCCCGAATTGTACCACTGCAAGGGCTCCGGCGACATCGAATACGATCTGGACTGCGCTATGATCCTCAGCAAAGACTGGGGCGACTCGCGCGAGCTTATGACGCAGATGGCCCACATAGCCGAGGCGCAGGGCAAAGATTACATTCACCTTCCGAAGATCGACATAGTCAATATCTATCTCGACAAGAACCGCGACGCGCCCGAAGGCAAGCTTCAGTGCCTGCAGTACTTCTTCTTCATCGAGGAGAACCGCTTCTTCGAGCTCGGCTACAAAGAGACCACCAGCGCCTACAGGTTCAATAAAATAGAAACCCTGCTCAAAACGCTTATGGAGCAGGGCTTCGTGAAATTCCGCGATTTTTGATTTATTATTTTTTGAAAAGCATTTTAGCCAGTTTGAATGCCGTTGAGGCGCCGTAAAAGCCTTCTTCATTGTTGAAAACGACCACCACGGCCTTTTTGCCGTCGAGACTTATGAACGCGGCCGAGTTATAGCCCGGGATAACGCCCGTGTGGCCGATGAACTGCGACCATATCACCATCGCGCCGAAACCGTATTCCATAGTGCCGGAAGAATCGGGGTCGGGGACGCGCTTAAGCTGTTCGGCGTGCATGGCAGGCGATATCAGCGAGTGGCCGGCAAGGGCGTCGAGCCATTTTTTCATATCCGTGACAGTCGATATGATGCCGCCGGCGGCCCATCCCCAGGACGGGTCGACTACGATCTCGGAGGTCGCGCCGCCGTCGACGTTATAGCCTTTGAGGTGGCTGCCCGATATCGCGTAACCCGAGGGGCATTCGGTTTCGCTCATCAGAAGCGGCGATATGATCTTCGAAGTAATATAATCCTCCCATTTCATACCGGTGACGGTCTCGATAATAAGGCCCATCATGACGTAATTCGTGTTCGAGTAATGGTAACTCGAGCCGGGCGTGAAATCGAGCGGTTTGTTTTTTATGAATTCCATGAGTTCGCGCGGGGACCATTTGCGCAGCATGTCCGATCCGGCCGTGGCGGTGAACGCGGGATCGTTGGAATAATCGTAATAGCCGGAAGTGTGATTGGCAAGCTGCCTTATCGTGACCAGGCCCGTGTGCGGAAGATCGTCGATATATTTAGAAACTTTATCGTCAAGGCCTATTTTTTTCTGGTCGGCCAGGATAAGAAGCGCCATGGCAGTGAACATCTTGGTGTTGCTCGCGATCCTGAAACGATCCGTGACCGCCGCGGCGCGGCCGGAAGCGACGTCAGCCTTGCCTTTTGCGATCAATTGCGTTTCGTAGCCGTCCTCCCATATTCCGACGATCGCGCCGGGAATATCGCCCGCGCTCATCTGCGAGTCGATGGTGTCGTTAATAGCGGCCATGACGGCCGAGTCGTATTTTTTAAGCGGGCCGGAAATGGACGTGTCGTTTTCCAGACAGCCGGCCGAAAAAATTATGAAAAAAAACAAGGCCGCCAGAGCGGCGGTATGAAATCTGTTCCTATTTAGTGCGAAGTAAAACGACATACCACACCTCAATATTAAAATTTTATAATATTTAGTTTCGACGGTTTATCATAACACAAAACGATTCTTTTTTCAACTTCCTCGATTTCAATTCAATGACAGCGCGCGCCGCAGTATCATGCTTTCAATGAAGAACTCGACGGGCGCATGATCGTCGGTAAAAACAAGCGCAGACGGGGGCGGTTGCGGAACGCGCCATGTCTTTTTCACCTTCGCGAGCGATGACGCGGCGAGTTCCGCGGCGACGTCTGTATCGGCAAGCGCAGACGGCGATACGGGCGAGCGGGCCCCAACGACGATGTGATTATCGAACATAATGCTGTCGTTGGCGAGTGAAAAAATATATACGTGCTCGAACGCTGATTTAAACGTGGCGGTGAACGAATCGACGAGCGTCTTTTCGCCGACCGCCGTTCCGAGGTTTATCGCGAAGATGCCGCGCTCCGATAGAAGTTCCCTGCACGACTCATAAAATTCGCGGGTGGTCAGATGAAATGGAATATACGGCTGGCGGAAGGCGTCTGCGATGATCAGATCGTAAGGACCGCGGCGGCCTTCACGCACGAAGGCCCTGGCGTCGGCAGTGTAGACCTTGAGACTTTTTATCCCGTCCAGGCCGAAATGCAGGCGGCCAGCCTCGACCACGGCAGGATCTATTTCCACGCCGTCGATCGAAAGAGAACGGCTGTCGCCGTAAAAATGGTCCAGCTGCCAGGCCATCGTCCCGCCGGCCAGTCCGAGTATCAGCACCCTGAGCGGCTCCCCTTTTTTCGACGAGAGCGCGGCCAGAACGCTCATACAGTCCCAGTATCCGCCGGTAAGATAGCCGCGCCGCGGCTTCGCCGAATGCTCGCATACGCCCTCGTTCAATAACAGCAGAGTGTATCCGCCGCGACTTACGACCTGCACGTACTGATATTGCGAGTCTTTTTCATAGAGCGTACCGGGATCGTATTTCACGGGGCCGGCGCACGCTGAATGCAGCGCCGCGAAAATGGCCGACGCCGCGACCAGGGCCGCGACGGTGACGGTTCGTCTTTCGAAGGCGCGGACGGCGCCGACCGCCACCAGCATCGCCGCCACGAACAATATTGAATCGCGCGTGCCGAGCAGCGGCAGCAGCGCGAACGATGTCGCGAAAGTGCCGACGATGCTTCCGAACGCGGCGAGCGCAGAAAGTTCGCCGGCGACGCGCCCGAGCCCACCGCGTTGCTCGCCCGCGGCGAGTTTGAGGGCCCACGGGCTTATCATCGCAAGCATGAAAACCGGCGGAGCGAAAAAGAGCGAAACTGAAACCAGAGATAGTATGAACGGGCCGGCCGCCTCGCGCGCCAGCGCGATCGACGCATACGCAAGAAAAGGCTTCGACGCGAAAGGGACCGCGGCAAGCGCCACGCCCGACAGCGCAAGCGCCCTGGCATAGATCCGCTCCGACGGCCACCTGTCGGCGAGGCGGCCGCCAACGTATGCGCCGGCAGTCATGGCGGCGAGTATCACTCCGATGATATTGGTCCACACGGTCTGCGACGCGCCGAAGAACGGCGCCAGAAGTCGCGGAGCGGCCATTTCAGCGCTCATCACGGCGGCGCCGGCGAGAAATACCGATATGCGAAGATAAGTCATAGATCACCATTTTTCATAACATTGAATGATGTTATTTTATCACATTAAAGGCAATTTTACAATTTTTGAAAAAGCGTTTATGAGCAACTAAAAAACTAATGAAACTGTACAATAAAATAATGCGGTTAAAAACAAGTGATTAAACGAAAAATTTAACTTATTGATTTTATCTCGGAAATATGATAAGATAAAAATCTGAAAAAGAGTTCTAATGAAAACCAATTGGCGATAAAAGAGTGGCCGGGCCATGTAAATTACGATTTGAAAACGGCCGAAAGGTTTATAAAATGGTTAAAATCAAAGCTGAAATAAAAAATAAAATCTTAAAATTCTACGATCTTATAAAAAAAGAGTTTCCCGTAGAAAAAATTTTTATTTTCGGTTCTTACGCGCGCAGCGCTGAAAAAGAATTCAGCGATATAGATGTCGGCGTAGTATTAAATCTGGCCGCTAAAAACGAAATTAAAATTTCAGCAAAATTGTGGAGTTTGGCCAGAAAAATCGACACCTCGATCGAACCGTTCTGCATTTTTAAAAATGACTTCGATAATCATCCGAAAGCAAGCGTGCTCGAAGATATAATTAACAGCGGAATAGACCTGACACCCGCTTTAAAATAAACCTCGCGGACAAATCCGGCGTTATAACGCCGGCCGTGAAGTAAAATAAAAAATAGCCATCACGCCACTTTTATGTTATTACTCATCAATTCTCTTACGAAAGGATTATTTTCGTTAAAATCCTTCGCCAAAAAGGGATGCGGTTCGATCCTGTTATCGACTTTTCTTCTAATTCTCATCAATTTAAGCGTATCGTCAACAATATCGCCGTTAAATTCATCGGATATCACGGCGACGTCGATGTCGCTGTC
>MGFH01000185.1 GCA_001791795.1 Candidatus Wallbacteria bacterium GWC2_49_35 | reverse complement strand
CCGAAAGTTCGTCGAGGTCGAGGCCTTTTTTGATCGATTTTTTAAGGCCGCCGAGGACCTTTTCTTTCTGATAGTCGGCGAACATTTTAGCCGGCATGGAAGCCGCGTCTTTAGAATTGAGGTCGTTCTGCGCGCGCCCCGTCGTCAGAAGCGCGGTTATTTCAGGCTGAGTGAGAGCCGGCTGGCTCGAAAGCTGAAACACGGGCTTCGAAGTGCTGCCGGATATGCGAAGCAGTATTTTGAAAACGTCGATATTCGTGTGGGCGTCGATATTAAAAAGCGGATCGAAAGCGGGATTGTCGTTAAACTGGAGTTTGCCGTTATCTATCTGAAACTCGTGGCCGTTGAAGTTTACAACGCCCCTTACGGTCGCGATATCGCCGGTATAGGCAAGGGTTTCCTTGACGGTTTTAATGTTGAACTTGCCTTTGAGTTCGGCGTTTATGAAATTATTGGATAGCCAGACGTTTTTATCGGCGAATATTATGATGTCGAGCTCGACCGGCCCTACTTTAACCGGTTCGGTTTTCGTCTTGAGCATATCGGCGTCGATGTCGATCTTGGCCTTCGAAACCCTGCACGAGCCGTAGAGGCGCGGTTTGGTGATCTCGCCTTTAAGGCCGAGCCGTGAAGCGCCCTCGATGAGGGCTTTATCCTTGAAATTAAGTTTCATGTTCTTGCATTCGAAAAAAAGATCGAGAAAAAGCGGGGATTCTTTATAGTTGATCGTGGCTTTGCCGCCGATCTCCCAGTTGGTGCCGCCAAATTTCATAGAGCCTTTTTTGACGACGACGTCGTAATTCTTTGATTCGAGCCTGATGACGAATTCAGAGATAGGCTCGCTGATGCCTTTCAATTTGATGTTTTTAGCGTTCAGCCCGACCGCGCCGTCGAATTTGACCTCGCCGGGAGAGCCGCTGAGCTTGCCTTCGATGTCGCACTTGCCGCTGATATCTTCGATATGTTCGCCAGCGTATAGTTTCAACACCTTAAGGTCGGTGTCGTCGAGTTTCAGGTTGAGCGAAACTTCGCCCGATCCGGCGTAATCGATGAAACCGTCGATCTTCACTGAATGGCCGTTCACCAAGAGATTGAAGCTGTCGAAATCGAGACGGGTTTTATTGTTTTTAATTTTAACGCCTGAAACGTTTTTGATCTTGATCTTGTCGTAGACAAGCGCCACGCTTGTAAGTTCGGTAGTGGTTTTGACCCTGTCGGGTTCATAGATATTTCCGCTCGCGCCGATCTTTCCGGATATCGCTCCGCTCAGTTTTGAAAGCGCCTCGCCGGATATGAAATTTTTGATCTGCCCGACCGAAACTTCATAAAGCCCGGCGTCTATTTTGAAATTACCATTTTTATCGATGGTGCCGTGTTTAATTGAAACGCAGTCGTCGAATTCGACGCCGGAAAGCGAGTAATTTTCGCCGTCTTTCTTTACTTCGCCCGACAGCCTTGAAAAATTAGTGCTTTTTCCATTGAATTTTACATGGCGGATATTTGCGTCGAAATCGATCTTATATTTTCCGCTCGCGCCTTCGCAGCCTAGGTTGAGCGCGTAAAGGCCGCTGAAATTCCTGCCGTAGCCGCCGCGGGAGATATCGGCCAGAAAGTCTTTCGAAGCGAAAGAATAAGAGCCGGTTTCGACGTTGTATTTTCCGCTCGCCGTGTTCGGGCGGGAAGCTACGGGCGAATCGAATCGGATATGAGTTAAAAGAATTTCGGGCGCCCTGTATTCATAATCGAAGCCGTTGATCTTGAATTCTTTCGAGACCAGCGGGTATCCTTCCAGGTCGCAGACGCCTTTCAGAGTTGATTTTTTTATATCTTTCATATCGGCCCTGTATTCGGCGCTGAATTTTTTCAGACTGAGCCGGCGGTCGATAGAAACATTGAAATGCCTTAGAAGTTCGTCGATATCGGCTATCGAGATATCGCTTCCACCGGCGGTACCGCTGAGGACCTCAGACTTTGCGTTGTATCCGAAAGCGAGCGACAAAGCGCCCGACTTCAGCGCGCATTTGAAATTATCGAGACTGAGCGTGTCGCGCGCCGAGTCGATGATGATTTCTCCGGTAGCGCCGCTTAGCGCAGCGAGTATTTTTCTTTTGACGTTTATGATATTGACCCTGGGCGCCGAAGAACTTATGGCATATCGGCCCTTTCCGTAATCGGCGTTCAACCTGACATCAGCTTCCATGGCTATTTCGACCGTCTCATTTTTTTTAATTTCGAGCGGGGCGATGAAATCTTTCGACCTGAAGTTCAGATCCATTTTTTCCGCCGCGAGGTCGATCTCGCCGCTGATGTCGATATGGGAATTGAACGCTCGCGCGGAGCAGTCTTTCAAACCCACTCGCGAATCGGCGGGGTTGAAACTCAGCACGCCGCGTATCGCATTGAAAGGCAGGTGTCCCAGGAACGGAACGCGCAGTTTGAGGTTGCCGCCCGATACTTTGAAACTTGCCCGCCCGGTTAGAAATTCAGACAACTTACGGCCGAGCAAAGATAAATAAAGCGTAAAATCGTAATCGCACGAGAATTTAGCGTCGAAAACGATGGGCGAGTTTTTGAACATGGAATTAGATACGGCGCTTTCGTCGATTCTGAGGCGTCCGTCGAGGACCATGTTGTTCACGTTGAGCGCGCCTTCATAATTTATATTTTCGATCCTGAAGGTTTCATCGTTATATTCGAAGCCGCTCGCTATTATGAATTTAAGATTTCGCTTGTCGGCGAGTTTCATGTTCGCACCGAATTTTTTAAGCGATACCGTTTTTTTGAGTTCACGGAATTCTTCGTCGTAAATTTCAAAGGTAATATCGCAATTTTCGAACACGATCATTTTGAAGAAATTTAAAAACGCGCTGTTGCCCGCCGCGCTTATGTCCATCTCGTTGATGCCGAGATTATCGGGAAAATAGATCTTTCTGCCGTTCGATTTCAGCGTTATGTTAAGGCCTTTAAAATTCAGCGTCAGGTCGGCTTTTTTCGCGATCGCGTCAAAGACCGATCCGTTGAGCGAAAGCGAATCGAAATATACCTCGCAGGTATTGTTAGCGGCACTTTTCATGGTTTTGCCGGGGGCCGCCTTGAAAGAAACTTTTTTCATCGATATGTATGAAAAAAGGTCCGAGGCCAGGTAGCCGACGTTCAATTCCGCCGGAAATATCTTGCCGAGTTCGCCGATCAGGTGATGCTTCAGAAAGGTATTGGCGAATATATACGCGGAAAGTACCACGGTTAAAAAAGTGAACGCTAAAGTTCCGAAAAATAATTTGATAAGTTGTCTTGGCGTCTTCATCTTACGTTAAATTCCTCTTTTGAAAAGCTTCATTGAGTTTTTTCGTGGTGGTCTCCGGGTGCTCCACCACGAGTTTGGCGCCTCCGAGAATATCGATGAAACCGAGTTCGCGGGAGTAGCGGGGCACTATATGCAGGTGCAGGTGCTCTATCGATGCGCCGGAGCAGGCGCCGATGTTGTAGCCGACGTTAAAACCTCCGGGCGAGTATACTTCTGACAGAACGTCCATCGCTTCGTTGGTAAGCCCGTGGAGCTCGAGGGCCTCCGCGCCGCTCAGCTGCTTAATCGATTCTATGTGGCGCAGTGGAAAAATTAGCAGGTGACCGACATTGAACGGATATAAATTGGCGCTTACAAGAAAACACGCGGTCCTGTGCACTTCGAGCAGGGCGACGCGTTCGTCTTTTTCAGCTATGGCGCAAAGTATGCATTTAACGTCGGGCTTTTTTTTGCCGGTCACGTATTCGAGCTTATTGAATGAAAACAGATTATTATAATGCATAGTAATTCTGGTTCATTATCACACATTTTTGATAAAAAGTCAAGAATCTTTATTCGCGGGTATAAATGTTAGCAAAAATATTCCGAAAAAGTGATATATAAAACCGGAGTTTTTTATCACGACCGTCCGGCAGTATTTAGAATAGCACTATAAGTAACATTTATCGCAGCATTAAAGTCGTAACATCAGACGCAGCATCAAACAAAGGAAGTGGTTCAGCATGTCAACCATCGACAGAGCCGGTTACTACGACGCTCTCGTAGAAAATTATTTCACCGATATCAGGCACACCCCAGCAATATCGGAAGAGGAAATGTCAGGACTTTTCGCGCTCGCCCGCAAAGACGAGCCTATCGCCTTCAAAAAGATCATAGAGGCCAACCTCAAACTGGTTGTCTCCATAGCCAAACACTACGCCCACAATAAACTCATGTTTCTAGACCTTGTGCAGGAAGGCAACATCGGACTTATCAAAAGCATCAAAAAATTCGACCCGTCGCTCGGTTTTAAATTTTCGACCTTTTCGTCGTTCTGGATAAAACAGGAAATAATCAGATCGATCGAGAACAAAGGCCGCATGATAAGAATCCCCGTCAACGTGTCCAAGACCGTGAACAGGCTGAAAAAGGCCGTCAACGAAGAGATCAATATGCACGGAGAGATGAGCACCGAAAAAGTGGCGGCCGTGGTCAAGATAAAGGAAGACAAGATCGAAGATCTGATGCAATTCTTCGACGACAGCTGCTCAATCGAAAAACTTATCGATAAAAACTGCTTCAACGTTTTCATAACCGACCAGGAAAATCTAGAACCCGAGGACATCGCGGTTTCATTCATCGCCTCCGAGCAGATCCAGAACCTGCTTTCATCGAACCTTACGCCGCGCGAGCAGGAAACTATCACGCTTCGTTACGGCCTGTGCGATAACGTCTACAAGACCCACCAGCAGGTCGCCGACATGCTGATGATATCGCGCGAGCGCGTGAGACAGCTGGAAACCTCCGCCATAGATAAACTTAGACATATTTTAATTTTGAATCCCGAATATAAGATGCTGTTTTCGGCTTAAGGACGGGTTTTTAAAGGCGTCCGGATCAGGACTTTTCTTTAGACTGGTCTTTAGCGGACTCTTTAGGGATGTAACTTTCTATCGCCGCCGAAGAGATCTCGGCGAGTTTGGATATATACTGGGTATCTTCCGTAGTTATCAAACCTATGGTGCGGCATTTGGCTACGCCGATCACCGCGTGCAGGCTCGAATGGACAGTGAGCGGTATCGCGAGCTGCCAGTCGACCGTCTTATCGGATACGTCGTTAAGTATCAGCTGCTGATTAACGGCGGCTTTTCCTATTATTCCCTCGCCGAAATTAATATTGATTTCTTCTATCTTTTCGATATGCGCCAGATTCTTTTTGAGCGTTCCGACAAGGAGCCGGCCTTTTTCGGCGACGGTGAACAGGGCGATCTCTTTCATCGCGTAGTCGATGGCTATCGATTTGAACAGGACCTCGTAGACGTCTTCAGCCGATTTCGCCGCCGCCAGATTTCTGCAGAATTTAAGAAGATAATTGTAATATTTTACCGAAGTATCGACCTGCTGCGGCTGAGCCGCGGGCGCTTCCTGGCCGGAATGGCCCGAAGACGACTGCGCCGCCTGCTGTGCCGCCTGGAGCTTTTTGGTGAGCTCGCTGACGCTTTTATTCAGATTGGCGCACTGCCGGCCCACAAGCTCATAACTGAGCCCCGAAACAAGCCCCATCAGAGTGAAGAACACGAGCTGAAAATTGTAATGCACCGGCGCGGAATTATTGGTGTAATATGAAGCGTTTACGTTAAGGCCCACCACATGCAGTATGCAAATGAGCGTCGAAGTAAAAAAGCCGCCGACCATGCCGTACTGGATGCCTGCGAAGGTTATCACCAGCACGTAAAGATATTGATAGTATGCGAGCGCGAAAGCGACGGACTGGTATTTGTTGCCGAAGAATCCGACGATGAACGCCACTATTATGAGAAGGATGCCTATTTTTAGGGAATAATTATAAACCGAGAATTTGAGCATGGCATAATTATAAAGTTATACGCTTCGATTGTCAATATTTTTTTAACCGCGACGTTAAATTAAATTTCAGAAAATTCTTTCGTAAGCCTAAAAATAAAAAAATATCTTGAAGTTTCGATAAAATTATTTTATAATAATATGATTTATTGAACGAGCTTTATCGGGCTTAAAAATAGTAAAGGTGATAAATTTAATTATGTATGATTTTTTTACGGAAGAAACCAAAAAATTATTGAACTGCTCCGAGGACGAGGCGCGCGCGCTGAAGCACGGATATATCGGCACTGAACACCTGCTGCTGGCCATCGTTAAAAACGAACAGTTCATAGCGGCGAAAGTGCTTAAAATGTTCCAGGTCGATTACAAGATCGTGCTGGACGAAGTGAACCACATCGTCGAAGAGCGTTCCCAGCAGTATAACGCCTCTATCGACCTCACGCCGCTGGCAAAACTCGTCATCCGGCTCGCCGTCGAGGAAGCGCAGGCCCTGGGACAGCGTTTCATCAGCCCCGAACATATCCTGCTCGGCCTTTTAAAGTGCGAAGAAGGCATCGCCGCGCGCATATTTTCGAAACTGAAGATAAACGTTGTGCAGGTGCAGAAAAAGATCCGCCCGATACTGCTTTCGCACCGCGCTACGGCCATAACAAACCGCGAAAACCTTTCGGTGTCGAAAACGCCCATGTGCGACATTTACGGCGTAGACCTCACCCAGAAGGCAGTCCAGAAAAAACTCGACCCGGTAATAGGCCGCGAGGAAGAAATATCCCGCGTGATACATATTTTATCGAGACGCACCAAGAACAACCCCTGCCTGATAGGCGATCCGGGCGTCGGCAAAACCGCCATAGTCGAAGGCCTCGCCATCAAGATCATCAACGGCCAGGTCCCCGAGACGCTCGTCGATAAAAGGGTGCTTCTGCTCAACTTCTCCTCGATAATCGCCGGCGCTAAATTCAGGGGCGAATTCGAAGAAAGGCTCAAAACCATAATTGACGAAATACGCGAATCATCGAATATCATTTTATTCATAGACGAAATTCACACGATCGTCGGCACCGGCTCTTCCGAAGGCTCGATGGACGCCGCCAACATATTAAAGCCCGTCCTCGCGCGCGGCGAACTGCAGGTCATAGGCGCCACCACGCTCGACGAATACAGAAAGCACATCGAAAAAGACACGGCGCTCGAACGCCGCTTCCAGACAATACTCGTATCAGAACCGTCGATCGACGAAACCATTCAGATATTGCGCGGTCTTCGCGACCGCTACGAAATGTTCCACAGGGTTAAAATTTCAGACGAAGCCGTCGAAAACGCAGCCCGCCTTTCCGCGCGTTACATTTCGGGCCGCTTCCTTCCCGACAAGGCCATCGACCTTATCGACGAAGCCGGCGCTTACGTGAGGCTCCAGAACCTCGTAACGCCGCCCGACATACACGAAATCGAATCGGACCTCGCCAACGTGCGCCTCGAAGAAGAGCAGGCCATTACCCGCCAGGACTACGAACGCGCCGCCAAGATGCACTGCCGCGACCTCGAATTGCAGGCGAAACTCAAGTCAATAAAATCATCATGGGAAGCGCGCAAGGCGCAGATATCCGAAACCGTCGTAGTCACCGCGAACGACGTTGCGGCCGTAGTGGCCCGCTGGTCAGGCATTCCCGTGGGCACTCTCACCGAGCGCGAATCGGCGAGGCTCATCAAGATCGAAGAACAGATCCAAAAACGCGTCATAGGACAGGAAGAGGCCATACACTGCATCGCTCAGGCCATAAGGCGCGCCCGCACCGGATTATCCGATCCCAACCGTCCTTACGGCTCGTTCATATTTCTCGGGCTGACCGGCGTCGGCAAAACCGAGCTCGCTAAAGCTCTGGCGGAGTTCATATACGGCAACGAGGCCGCGATCATCCGCGTCGACATGTCCGAATTCCAGGAACGCCACGCCGTATCGCGCCTTGTAGGAGCGCCTCCCGGCTACGTCGGCTACGACGAGGCGGGCCAGCTGACCGAGCGCATCAGGCGCAGGCCTTATTCGGTAGTGCTTCTCGACGAGATCGAAAAGGCGCATCCGGACATCTTCAACATACTGCTTCAGGTGCTCGAGGACGGCCGCCTGACCGATTCCCACGGCCGCGTGGTCGATTTCAAAAACACTATCATAATAATGACCTCCAACATCGGCGCGAAGGAATTCACCGATATCGCCAAGATCGGTTTCGTCGAGGTCGAGAAGAAAGTCGAGTACGAAAAATTGAAAAATAAGATCCTGCTTGAGCTGCCGAAGCTCTTCAGGCCCGAATTCCTCAACAGGATCGACGACACTATAGTTTTCCAGCCGCTTCAGCTCGAGCACGTCAGAAAAATATGCACCAACCTTATCTGTGAGCTGCAGAAGCGGCTCCTGAACAAGAAAATCAACCTGGTCATCAGCGACAGGGCCATAGATTACCTTACGGGAATGGGCTACGACATCCATTTCGGAGCGCGCCCGCTGAAGCGCGTCATACAGAAGCACCTCGACAACGAGATCGCAAACAGGCTTCTTATGGGTGATTTCAAAGACGACGTCATTCTCAGGATCGATTTCGACGAAAGCAAACTTGTATTCGAATCAGATGCTCCTAAGACGGCGGAG
>MGFH01000184.1 GCA_001791795.1 Candidatus Wallbacteria bacterium GWC2_49_35 | reverse complement strand
GTCAGGCGGTTCAAAAAGGGCGAATTCAACGATTAGTGCGGCTGATATTTAATTTAATCAACGATCTAAAGGGCCATAGAAAGCGAACGCGATAAACTCTTTTTAATATTTATAGATACATTCATTTAAAATATAATGTTACGTTGTGAGATGATATCAATGAATTTAAGTCAGCTTATAAGCGAAAATAAATTATTGTTCACCGAAGGCGCCGTGGTGGAAAGAGTAAGGCGTGAAATCGGAGTCGAAATGAACGACGGCGGCCTGCTTAATGCCGCACTGGTTTATGAAGAACGCGGCCGTGAAATACTTGAAAAAATATACAGGCAGTACCTGGATATTGGAAAAAGCAACGGCATGCCTATGTTAATTTTTACGCCTACATGGCGCGCCAACAAAGACAGGATAGCCGGATCGCCCTATAAAAGCCGCGACGTCAACGCCGACTGTTTTCGTTTTATGGACGGCATTCGCCGCTCTTACGGCGATTATGGAAATAAAATCTTTATAGGCGGATTGACCGGCTGCAAAGGCGATGCGTACAGACCGTCAGAAGGTCTCGAGGCCGGGGAGGCGTATGAGTTCCATAAAAGTCAGACCGCGGCTCTCGCTTCGGCCGGCGTCGATTTTTTGATAGCAGAAACGCTGCCGGCGCTTCCGGAGGCGATTGGAATATCACTCGCCATGGCTGCAACCGCAAAAACGTACGCTCTTAGTTTCGTAATTCGGGCGGACGGATGCCTTCTGGACGGGAATTCGTTGAACGCCTCCATCGCCGAAATCGATTCGGCGGTCGATCCGAAACCGCTGTTTTATATGGTTAACTGCGTGCATCCGTCCGTCCTGGCGAGCACTTTGACGGCCGAAATAAACCGGTCGGACACGCTCAGGCGAAGGTTGATCGGCATTCAGGCCAACACGTCATCGCTCAGTCCCGAAGAGCTCGATCAGAACTGCACTCTTCAATCAGACGATGAAAACAAATTTTATGAATTTATCACAAAATTGCATTTTCAGCACGGCATGAAAATTTTCGGCGGCTGCTGCGGCACCACCGACCGCCATATAAAAAAAATTGTGGACATATTAAAGCGATAAAAATGCAAAAGTTCCGTCGACATGGGTTTTTGTCCGGCGATAAGCTCGCGGTAAAAATCATTTAACTTCCGCGATGATCGCGACGTAATTCTTTCCGTACTTTTTTGCGCATTTAGGACATGTCGTATACCACATATACATTTTATTTACTTCAAAATTGCGCGTTTTCGAATATTGCTTAAAGCTGTCGCACCATTTGCCCGTATCGCTGAACGGCCCTTCAAACACTTTACTGAAAAATTTACCGCTCAAGCTCACATTTTTGGCGTCAGGAATTTTCCTGTCGACCTCGAGATATATATCCATGTTCCATTTCGAAGTGTGGTCTGAAAGGCAGAGCATGTCCGGCATTTTTACGCCTGCTTTTTCGGTTTTTCCGATGAGCCTGGTTATGACGCCTCCAAAGTTGATGGGCATATAGAAAAAAGTGAATACGCTATCCTTGACGAACATCTTGTCGTTCCATTCGATGAATTTCTCGTCCCATGGCTCCGGATTAAATTTCGGGCAGCATTCTTCCTTATTCATATTTTCCTCCCATTTTCAGATACGGATGCGTCATTGACTTTTCCAAACTATAACCGTATATAATTCAAAAATTAATATTTTCAATATTATATCATAAAAAAATCCCGTCCGCAATGAATTTACGGCCGGGATCTTTGAGTTAAGGCATCAGATTTTATCTTTTTATATTTTCTTATTTATCCTGTTTTATATTTTCTTCAATTTCTGTCTACTGTCTTTATCTTTTATTTCAGCATCCTTTGATAGTATTCCTCGATAATTTCAATCTTGGGCCTTATTTTGCTCATTAATGCCGAATCCTCAGCCGCGCCGTATCTGACCCTGTCGAGAACTTTTTTAATAACGTCCGTTGAAATTTTATCCGTTTTGATATGATCAATGAAATGATCGAGCGATTCTACTATTTTTGGAGAGGCTGGATCAAATTCTTTTTCGATATTTTTAAAAACTTCGTCAGCGCGTATGGACGCTCCGATAACCGCCGTTTCGCTTAAAGTTTCATCGGATCTTAAAGTTTTGTTATCGGGCGCCGCGCCCGGCGACATCGAGTTTATTTCCGATGAAAGTTCTTCCACGCCTTTTTTAGAGGGATGCGCGAGCCAATTTATAACGCTGAAGTTATATAACGGTGTCTGGTGGCGCGATGTGTAATTATAAACCTGGCTTCCAAAATGCTGCGAGCCGAATACGGCTATCTTTCCGCCTGAAGGCATAATTTCAGCGGCGTCGATGACAACTTTCGAACCGGCCGGATATATCACGCCTTCGCCGGATTTGTCGCTGTCTATATTCGTGCAGTCTTCGTCGCCGTAGCAAAGCGGTATGATAGTCTTATCGGCCGGCGTGACCGGCTTCATGTGTGAATTTAAAACGGACGCCGAACTCGAACAATTTATAGCCTTCACATCGGCCGCAACGATGCCCGCATCGAACAGATGAGGCATCACAAGCCAGGGAGATGTTCCAAGGCAGCTGGTTGGATCGAGCACTTCGTCGTCATTTATGCGCAAGTTCGAGCCTGTCTGTTCGAGTACCCTGTTGAGCGTTTCAGGATTCGACTTGCCCAGGTAGTCGCACCTGCCTATCAATAAAAGGCCGCCTCCGTTATCGACGAATTTTTTAACGGATGCGATCTCGTCTTTATTTAAGCCGGCTTCGGTCGTCGAATATTCTGAAATTACGAACACTGAAGCGTTTTTAAAAGTATCGTCATTTATGCGGGCCGTACTTGAAACGGTTTGAAGGCCGCGGTTGAAAAGATCGACCTTCATATCTTCGAAATAACCTGCGCCCAGATTTCCATGCGCTTCGTCGATCACGACAAGGCGCCTTCCGGGAGTTACATTGAATGAAGCCACGGCTATTACTTTTTGCGCGGATGCGATCACGGCTAATAGTTCATAAGTTTTTCCGAATTTAGGCGTCCAGTCGAAAACGGCCTGGCCGTTATCGAGCGTTCCGGCCGATACGGCGATCTTATTGACGGCTGAAACCGCGTCCTCATAAAGCGTTATTTGAGAGTCCGCCGGAGCCGGAGCGGCTTTTACTATCAATTTAGCCTGTTCGTAAACGAATAGCTTTTCAGGCGCCGTCGCAAACGATACCGCCGGGACTGGAATTCCGGGCGCGGCCGCCGTTTTAAAGTTGCCGCTATCCGCCACTACCTGCGAAGGATCTTTTTGCGAAACGGATTCGATCTCAAAATTATATGCAGTCGCAGGCTTTAAACCTGTAAGCGTTACTTTATGATTCAAAGAATAGCCGGCGATAGATTTTTCGGCTTTATCAGAAGTGCCGTCAGCCGAACTGACCGCCTTTGTCGTCGAAAGCTGCGATGTTTCCCACTCGATGGTCGCGGAGTAAGGGGTCAGATCAGTGATCTTAGCAGACGTAACCATCGAATTCGGAGAGCTTCCCGTCGAAAAATTCACCGCGCTGCCATCAGACCAGCTTTCAATGGTCTTATCGATATCGGTGCGATAGATCACTTTGCTGTAAAATTCGAGATTTTTAAGAGTATTCGGGGCCGGGTGGCGGAACTGGTTATTTACGCCGCACGATATTACGCTCACTTCCGGCTTGAGTTTCGCGAGATACGCGGTGGTAGACGACGTCGACGAGCCATGGTGGCAGACCTTATAAACATAAGTTTTTATGAGTTTTTCGGGCACGGCAGCGAGTATCTCATCTTCAGCCTGTGCTTCGGCGTCGCCGCCGAATTGATAAACTATATTTTTATACTGCATTCGAACAACTATCGAAAAGTTATTTAAATTTTCTTCGGCTGCGTTGAGGACTATTGGATCGTCATCTTTTTTTAAATTGGAAATATCGCCGATCGGTGAATTCGCCAGGCCGGAAATGCCAATTTTAGTGAAATTATCCGCCGCGTTTTCAGAAACGCCCATGCCGGACTGCGTCTGCCATTTTTTCGGCGGGTGAAGGACCGTAATTTCTATGCCGTCGCCTAGATCGATCTTATCGTCTTTCCATAGTTTATTGACCGGAATATTTCTGGCTTTAAGCATTTTCAATATGTCGGAATACATCTGGGTCGTCGAAATGCGGTTCTCATAAACCTCGCCGATCTCGATCTTTGGAATTAGTCCTACCATCCCGCCTATATGGTCGCGATGCGCGTGAGACATGATCAGCATATCTATTTTTTTTATTCCGTTCGCCGCGAAATATGGAATTATGACGTCTTCGGCTGAATTATAACGGTCGTCGCCGGCGTCGATCATTATGATCTTCCCTGACGGAGTCCGAATGATCTCGCAGTCACCCTGCCCGATATCTAAAAAAGTGACCTTGAGCTGATTATCCGCCGCATATAAAGAACCCGCCGCGGATGTGAATATAAACAGCGTCGATATAAAAAGAATAAGGAGTAATTTATTTAAATTTCTATACTTCATAATACCCTCCAGGTGATTCAGATTCATAAATAAAATCAATAACATAAAACATGATACATTTCAATTCAATTCAATGTGATATTTGTCAAAAAAACTCAACCATCAAGCGTTACCGAAGGTATCGCTTAACGGGCCGCTATTTATATTTTCAGAAATTAATTTGACAAAATTTTCAATTAATAAGGTTAAAAAATAATGACGGGATCGATATATCCGTTTTCCGGAGGGGCGCGGAGCGCGCAAAAAGGCAGGAAAATTGGGATGGTTTTTATAACGGCTTCAAATGTTGCCAGCGGGCATGCCGGCGAAATTATTAAAAATACGAACCAGGTAACGGCCGCAGCCATAAGCATCGTTAAAAATGAACATATGGCGCAACTTTTTTCATTGATCTCGAAATTTTTGTGATAGTGGAAAAATGAAATAATGAGCGCGACAGCAAAGACCGCGAACAAGATGCGCAACAGCTGAATCTTATTTTTATGCATTATTTTATCGCTCATAAAATTACGCCTTTCATCTTCCTGTTCAATAATTATAACATTTTTGACTGACTTTGTCAATTTTTACGGCTGATCGATTTACATTTTGATCGTTCCGCGCGATCACAATTTTTATTGCCGTCAGCCAGTTTTCATTGATAGTTAAAAATAAATGAGAATATACTTAATCAGATCTCCGGCATCGTTAATATTATGACAGCCGGAGCCAGATATAAGAACGGAAAATGTAAAACCCCGCCCATGATAAAGTAGAGTAATTACCCGCAAGCACGGCGGCGGTCGCTATGAAGTAAAAATCCTTGCCGCTTATCTCGGTATAGCGCGAACAGGTTCTGTCGATAAGCGTTTTCAACGGAATCCGACGCCATAGCTTTAGAGCCGCTGAAATTGCCCGTCAGTGAGGCAGCCGCGAATGCGCCGAGGCAAAATAATGCAAAAGCGGACCTCAAAAAAATCTTTTAATTCTTAATTCGTTAATTTGTTATATTCTCCTGTTTAATTATATTCATAAAATTACATCGCCGTTTCAAGTATCTTTTGGCTTATATCGGGCGTAAGGTCGCCTGTTTCAGAAAGAGCCGTCATTCCGTGCGCCTTAAGCTGTTCGACGAGGGCCGGTATTTTTTCCGCGCCGACGCCATGCTGTGAAAGGCGGGTCTTTACGCCTAGACTTTCAAAGAATTCGCGGGTCTTCCTGATTGCAAGGTCTATCTTCGCTTCTTCGCTGCCGCTGTCGATATGCCATACGCGCTCGGCATATTGAAGAAGTTTCGCGCGTTTCTTATCGCGCCTGACTTCGAGCAATGCCGGCAATATTATCGCTAAAGTTTGTCCGTGGTCAATGCCGAACATAGCCGTGAGTTCGTGGCCGATCATATGGGTCGCCCAGTCCTGCGGAACTCCTGCGCCGACTATTCCGTTCAACGCAAGAGTCGCGCACCAGACATGATTGGCGCGAGCGCCATAATTTTGCGGTTCGGAAACCGTGGTTTTGCCGATCTCGATCAATGTCTGTAAAATGCCTTCCGCTATGCGGTCCTGGACCCTTCCGTCCACGGGAAATGTGAGATATTGCTCGGTGGTGTGAACGAATGCGTCGATAATTCCATTCGCGACCTGAATTTCAGGAAGCGTAAATGTGAGCGTCGGGTCCAGTATCGAATATCTCGGAAACGTCAGAGCGCACAAAACGGAGAATTTTCCGTGCCCGTAGCTTATTACGGCCCCGCAGTTCATTTCGGAGCCGGTGGCCGGCAGCGTCAGCACGGTGCCTATCGGTACAGCTTTTCCTGTCACTTCCGGAGGGATCGTAGACAGGCCGAACTTCAGAAGGTCGCTCGCGTCGCCTTTGTAAAAAGAAGCGAGCGATATGAATTTGGTCCCGTCGATGGCGGATCCGCCGCCGACTGCGAGCAGAAAATCGATATTTTCGTTCTTAACGACCTCCACCGCCTTCATCAATGTCTCATAGCGGGGATTCGGTTCTATACCGCCGAATTCAAAAATTTTCCTTTTTCCGAGGGCCGTTTTGACCTTGTCGATGAGACCGCTTTTCTTCGCGCTTCCGCCGCCGTAGGTTATCAGCACTTTTGCGCCGGCGGGAGTATTTTTGTCGATCTCGTCCAGCCTGTCTTTACCGAATATTATGTGGGTGGGATTGTAAAAATCGAAATTCAACATATTAAAACTTCCTTTCTTAAATTTTTATTTGACATTATTACAAGATTCGCGCGCGCATCTTATTCAACAAACGCTCCCTGGTTTCCGCATCAACGAAAGCCGCGTCAAGAGCGTATTCATTGACGCGCGCGAGCTCGGCGTCCGAAAATCCGAACCCATCGCGCATCGCTTTATATTCGCCGGCGATATCTGAACCGAAAGCGCCGTGATCGTCAGAATTTATAGATAATTTCACCCCGGCATCGAATAATTTTCTTACGGGATGTTCTGATAATTTTTTATAAACTCCGGTGCATACGTTGCTTGTCGGGGATATTTCAAGATGGACGCCGTTTTTTATGATCAATTCGACCAGGCGCGGATCTTCGGCCGACCTGACGCCGTGCCCTATTCTTTTCGCACCGCATTTTATGGCGTCGCGAACGCTTTCGGGGCCGTCCCATTCTCCGGCATGCAGCGTGAGCGGACAGCCGACGTCAAGGGCCGGACTGAAGCATTTTTCGAACATCTTAATCGGAAATGATCTTTCATCGCCGTTGAGATCTATGCCGGCGATCCTGCCTTTTTCAAATTCGCGCACGGCTATTTTGAGCATTCTTGCGACCTCCGCCGTATCTTCATGACGTTTCATGCCGAATATCAGGCCCGTCGCAAGGCCGTATTCGCGCGCCGCGGCGGAGCGTTCGGCGTTGATCGCATCCAGCAGCTCGTCGAGATCGATTCCGTTCCATATAGGCCTGTCGAAGTTGAACCTGTATTCGGCATATATAACGCCGTTTTTCGCCGCCCGGGCAAACTCGCGGGCCGCTATTATTTTAACGTCGGCCGGCGCCTGACGGAAAGGCCTCGTTATGTCCATGAATTTATTGAAACTTTGAAAATCATAAGCCGCGAGATCTTTTTGCAATATGTGCGGATCGGATGACGAAAGCTGCAGTTCTCGCCCGCCTCGCGACAGTTCGATCAGCATTTCGGCTGTTATAGTGCCTTCCAGATGAGAGTGCAGTTCGACTTTTGGAAAATCTTCTTTTTTCATAAAAAATACTCCGTGATCAAATGATCACAATTCCTTTTTTTCAAGCAGCGCGGCACCTTTTACGAGCGCGCAATACGATGCGGCCATCCACACAGCCAGATAAATGAAAATTATAATTAGAGAAAACCCCATCTTTTGAAGTCTGAACGCGCCGATACACATAACGGAAAGAAGTATGAATACGGTTATCGCCGTTGCCGGATCGTAAGGCGCGAGACTATCTGATTCTTTTCGCATTGAAAACAGGCCGCCGGCAAGGCATCCGGCGCCGTGGCACAAAAGCGAGCCGGCCGCCGACCACAGCGCCGCCAGAAACACTATCCCGGCAAGTTCCGCGGCGTTCAGCTTCATAAAATAAATCCACGGCCCCCCGGCGATAAGAAGAATGACGGTGAATATCAGCGAATGAAAGACGGCCTTAGCCTTCATAAAACTTTCGATATCGACCGGCATGGACCTTAAAAGCTGCAGCGAATGGCGCTTACTGACGATGTCGGCTATCATGATTTCGGAACCGTACATTAAGATCACGCAGTTTATGGCAAAAATGACCCAGCAGCCTTCGATACCGCTGACCGCCTCGAAAAATTTATCAGGAAGATAGAACGGCAGGGCGAAAAACGCCGGTATCATTATCACAAAAGCTATTATTGTATTTTTCCGCATGGCGTGTATGATCTCGTCGTACGCCGCGCCGCGCCACAGCGGCGGAAGCGCTTTCATCGGCCAGATATAAGCCAGCGAAG
>MGFH01000183.1 GCA_001791795.1 Candidatus Wallbacteria bacterium GWC2_49_35 | reverse complement strand
AATGATAACGATGGAAATGATGCGCGGAATTAAAAAGCTCGTGGTGGGCGCCATCTCGATGGATTACATGCAGGGGCCGGTCGGCATAGCCAAGACCGTTAAAGACCAGGCGCTGGAAGGTTTTTTCAGTCTGCTTAACATCACGGCGCTTATTTCGATAAATATCGGCCTGCTGAACCTCTTCCCGATACCCGGCCTCGACGGCGGAAGGATAATATTCACCTTCATCGAAACTATCAGGCGCAGAAGGCTATCTACGGCCATCGAAGAGAAGATACACGCTTTCGGAATAATACTGCTTATACTTCTGGCCATTTTCGTCACATATAAAGACATTATCCGCATTATCTGGAGTTAATTTATAAGCAAAATCACCGCATTGTTTTGATATATCAGTATATATTGTTCATGTAATATTATTATGATGTTTGTTTTTAAGCAATGTTTTAATTATGAATTATAGTAAGCGAAATTAGTTAGTTTACATCAGCAAGGCCGGCAATAATTTTTCGGAGCGAAGCCTCCGCAGGCGCCGTAGGCGCCGAGGACCAGCGAGCGGAGAAAAGATTATTGCCGGACAGCAAAATTAATTTATGTCTTTTACAATAAATCTATTCGGGAGGAATGACAGTGCGTTTTTCACAATCTTTCATCAGGACATCTAAAGAGGAGCCGGCGGACGCCGAAATTATCAGCCACAAGCTGCTTATGCGCGCGGGCCTTGTCAGAAAGCTCGCCTCGGGCATTTATATAATCATGCCACTGGCAAACCTCGTCATTAAAAAGATTGAAAACATTATCCGCAGCGAAATGAACTTGGCCGGCGCGCAGGAGATCATCATGCCCTGCATACTGCCCGCCAATCTCTGGAAAGAAACGGGCCGCTGGGAAGTTTACGGCTCCGAAATGCTCAAGATAAAAGACCGCGCTGAGCGCGAATACTGCTTCGGCCCGACCCACGAAGAGGTCATAACCGACCTGGTGCGCCACGACGTGCGCTCGTACAAGCAGCTTCCCGTCACGCTGTATCAGATACAGACCAAATTCCGCGACGAGATACGCCCGCGCTTCGGACTCATGCGCGCCCGCGAATTCACGATGAAGGACGCATACTCGTTCGACACCACCGCCGAAGGCCTCGATATCAACTATAAGAAAATGCACGCGGCCTACTGCAATATATTCAAGCGCTGCGGAGTCAAATACACTGTCGTAGACGCCGACACGGGCGCCATAGGCGGATCGTCGTCACATGAATTCATGGTGATCGCGCCCTCCGGCGAAGACGCCATCGTCTACTGCGATTCGTGCAGGTACTCGGCCAACGTCGAAAAAGCATCGACGCAGCTCGATAAGATCATGGGCCCGGAAATTCCGCTGCAGAGCCATCCGGCAGGCGCCGCCTCGAAGGCCGAAAAGATCCACACGCCGAACGCCTCCACCATAGAAGACCTCGCTAAATTTTTAAAGGTAGAGAAGAAAAGTTTGTGCAAGATATTGTTCTTCACCAACGGCAAGGCCGAAAACGACGGCCGCGAAGACGTAGTGGCTCTCATTTCCGGCGAATTCGAACTCAACGAAGTCAAACTGAAAAACAACCTGAAATTCATCAATCTCGAAATGATACCATCTGAAGAGGTTCACAAGCGCGTCGGGGCGTATCCCGGATTCGGCGGCCCCATTGGCATAAACCCGAAAGTGAAGATAATAGCCGATAACTCGATAAAGCACCTTTCCGACTTCGTCGTCGGCGCCAATGAAAAGGATTATCACCTTAAAAACGTCAACCTGAGCGATTTTTCGGTCACATCTTTCACCGATCTCGTGATGGTCGATTCGGGCCATCCGTGCCCGCAGTGCGGCGCGAAACTCGAAAAGGCCCGCGGCATAGAGGTCGGACACATATTCAAACTCGGCACCAAATATTCGGAAGCGCTTTCGGCGAAATATATCGACGAGGGCGGCCAGGAACAGCCGGTCATAATGGGCTGCTACGGAATAGGCGTCGGACGCACCATGCAGGCCGCGGTCGAGCAGAATAACGACTCAGACGGCATAAACTGGCCGATGCCGATAGCGCCTTATCACGTCATACTGATTCTGCTGAACTCGAGCGACGAAACGCAGAAAAAATGCGCTGAAGATCTTTACGCTAAAATGCTCGCTGAAAAGATCGAGGTCATATACGACGACCGCGCCGAAAAACCCGGCTTCAAATTTAAAGACGCCGACCTGCTCGGTATTCCCATCAGAGTGGCCGTGGGACGCTACGCCGTTGAGGGCAAGGTCGAGTTCAAGCGCAGAAATTCGAAAGAACTCAAGGTCGTCGGAGTCGACGAGGTAGTGGCGATGGTCAAAGCGGAAATAAGCCGCGAAATAAACGGCCTGTAATATAAGGTAAATTGAATATAATCGATTTGTAATATATTGGCCCGGAATATATCGTTGTGTGAATATATTCCGTCATACTGGTTTTTGTAAGGGACTTACGGATAGTTCTTATTGGAGGTTAGCGTCATGGAGACTAACGGCGGCATGAAAAAATACGCGGTGATATATAACCCGAACGCGCGTAACGCTAAAAAACTTTCCATCGGCGGAATCGTCAAACTGCTCGATGAGAACGGCGTTCATCCTCTGATATACCAGACGGCTGCGCGCGGCGACGGAATGAATCTGGTTAAAAAAGCCATCGAAGACGGTGCCGTAAGAATTTACGCCGCCGGCGGCGACGGAACGCTGAACGAGGTCGTAAGCGGCCTGATGATGATCAAAAAAGAACGAGGGGCGGCGGCGAATGAGCTTCCTGAGGTGTGCCCGATACCGCTCGGCACGGTGAATGTGTTCGCTAAAGAATATGGCTTTTCGAACGATCCCGGCGCGGCTCTGGCTTCGTCGTTCGCCGCGAAAGCCACTCCCATGGATATCGGCGCTTGCAACGACCGTTTTTTTATCATGATGGCCAGCGTCGGATTCGACGGGTTCGTGATAAACGAGATCGAAAAAATGATAGAGAACGAATCCAGTGTAAAAAAAATATGCGGCCCGCTCGCATATCTTTTTGTGGGCCTCAGATCCCTTCTTAAATACGATTTTCCAAAACTCAAAATAACGGCCCGCTCGATTTTCGGCGTGAAGGAATTTTACGCCGATTTCGCCGTGATGTCTAACACTAAATTTTACGGTGGAAAATATGTACTCAGCGGCGGAGCCGATGCGCGCGACGGTTTTCTGGACCTTTTTATGCTCAACTCGAAGGACGTGAAAGACTACCTTAAATTCTTCTGGCAGGTGGTGAGCAAAGGATATAATTTCCGCGGCCTGCGCGTCAGCCGCTACCAGATCAAGGAATGCCGCGTAGATTACATCTCCGGCCCCGGCGGCGGCGGTACCTATTCGCAGATAGACGGCGAGATATACAATCCCCCTCCGCTCGATATAAAGATATGCGAAAAAGCCTTAAATCTGGTTACTTTGAAATAAGTTATACCAGGCGCTTTCATAGATGAAAATTATTAAAAATTGTCAAAATAAGTGTTTATATTTTTTGCTTTTTAGGTTAGAATGAACTATAATTTATATAATGGAATATTTTGTCACCTGACGGGCGAATTACCCTGAAAAATAAGCGGAGAAAGAATATACCATGACGAAAAGCCGCGACCATAGAAACGAAGCCGCTCACAAAAACGGCTGCAGCCACGAACACGGGCACACTCATGCGTGCGGACACTTACACGAGCATGAAAAGTCGGCCGATGCTCTGGGGACGCTCAAAATAGATATATGCATAATCAGCGACTCGCGAACGCCCGCCACCGATGAAACCGGAAAGTGGCTCAAAGAAAATATCGTCGCGGCCGATAAGGTCGAACCGGGCGAATATGCTCTGATCAAAAACGATGCGGCCGCCATAAAAAAAGTACTGGACGGTTTTTTAAAAGGCGGCGCTCACGCCATTATCATGTCCGGCGGTACAGGCTTATCGTCGAAAGATATCACGATCGAAACGGTGAGTCCGCTGTTCGAAAAAACGCTTTCGGGGTTCGGTGAAATTTTCAGGCTGTTGAGTTTCGAAGAGATAGGCGCGCGCGCGATCATGAGCAGAGCGGCGGCAGGCGTTATAGCCTCAAAACTCGTCATATCGCTTCCGGGCTCGAAAAACGCGGTGAGGCTCGCTTACGATAAGATCATCAAGCCGCAGCTCCATCATTTAATATATGAGGCGACGAGGTAAAAATGGATTCAAAATATTTAGAGGGGTTAAGCCTTGACATTGCCCCTGAAACTATAGATTACCAGGTCGAAACTGCCGGGAACTTTCTCGAAGACCTCAAGGCCGCTTCGGCTGAAGCGCGTGTGCGCGCGATCAAAAAAATAAAACAGATAGCATACAACGTCAAAAAACTCCTCGACAGGCGTTTCGTCAAATCCCTTCTGGAAGCCTTTATGGCCAATCAGGAAGAAGAGTTCCGCGTCGACATACTTGTGACGGTCGGATTTATCGGCGACGCCTCAGCGCTTCCTTTCCTGCGCAAAGTTTTGAGCGAATCTTCCGATTACGGCCTTAAAAAAGCCTGCGCGTTCGCGCTCGGCGAGATGCGTTTCGCCGGCTCGGCCCAGCCGCTCATAGACGCTATCGAATTTGACGACGAAGAACTTCAATTGATCATTATAAACGCGCTTACAAAGATCAGCGATCCGGCCACTGCGCCCGCGCTTCTCGAAGCGTGTAAAAACGCTTCGCCCAAGATCAAGATCACTGCTTGCGGCTTTTTGTGCAAACTCGGCGTGACGCAGGGGTTTGAATTTATAAGACGCGGCCTGGCCCATAGTTCTGACGACGTCAAAAAAGAGGCGTTGGTCGTTGCGCGCGATTACCCGCACGAATTATTCCTCGCTCCGCTCCACGAGATCCTCGTCAGCGTTCATTCGGCTGAAATACTTGTGGCCTGCATCGACGCGCTGTCGAAAATTAACGACACTTCGGTCGTCGAAGACATCACAAAGCATGTCGATAACGAAGAGCATGCCGAAGTGCGCGCCGCCGCTGTCAAGGCGCTCGGCGAGCTGGGAGAGCTGTGCAAGCTTCTGACGGACGATATCACGCCTTACGTTAAAAAAATAGCGGGCAGGCTCAAAGATGGCGACGAAAACGTCGTTATAAACGCGGCGCTCGCGCTCGGCGAATTGAAGCTTCCCGAGGTCATTTCCGATCTGATCGATATTATCGACAGCCCTTCCGAAAAGGTCAGGACAGCCGTTGTCACGGCCGTTCGTTCGCTCGCTTTCTGGCTTTCCGATATAGACGGCAAGAACAGGCTTACCTACGCGCTGATGTCGCTGGCGAAAGACCCGTTGCCGCTGATACGCTCCATAGTCATAGAAACTCTCGGCTATCTCGAAAACGCGGAATCGCTGGAAGTTCTTCTCGAAGCTCTCGCGGACGAATCGAATCAGGTGAGAGAAAACGCTACGGCCGCGCTCGGCAATTTCAGCGCGCCGAACGTCATCGAGGCACTGATCAATTTATTGTCCGACGAAAACGTCGTTATCAGGTGGAACGCCGTTACGGCGCTTAACCGCATCGGCGATAAAGCCTGCCTGGGGCCGATAAGCCGCCTTCTCGAAGACAGCGACGAGTCCGTGCGGCTCGCGGCGAAAGCTTTTGTCGATTCGTTCCCGACCGATCCTCAATAATTATAACAAATACGTTTCATTGCTTTTTTCAATTTTTCGGCGGCCGCCGCGAGTTATCTGCGCGCGAAAAATTATCATAATTGAAAGGCTTTAATATGTCAGAACTCTGGAAAAACGGCGATTACGTTAAAAGATATAACAACGTCTACGGCATATCCGGGGAGCAGATGGACCGTTATCTGGCTCCGCTTAACCTGGCGCCGGACGACCGCGCGGTCGAATTCGGCTGCGGAAACGGCGACGCGCTCGCCCGCGTGGCCGATATAGCGGCGGCGGCCGTGGGAGTCGATATTTCAAAAGAACAACTCGAAAACGCCCGGCTTAAGCTCGAAGGTAGAAAAAATATTCTTCTGGTCGAATCGTCTTTTCTGGATTGCCGCGGGAAGCTCGGCGGCCATTCGTTCACGAAAGGATTGTCGCGTAAAGCGCTCCACCACCTGACCGATCCCGAAAAGAAAATATTCGTCGAAAAGACGGCGCAGCTTTTTAAAAAAGATTCCATATTCGTGCTCGAGGATGGCATCTTTAACTTCGACAGGGCGGAGCTGAATGAAAAAGTACCGGAGATCGTCGCCGAGGCGAAAATTTACTATGGCGCGGCGTGGCCCCAGGTCGAAAAAGACTTCATGATAACCATCCTCGAGGAATTCGTCACCGATTATAAAACATGGGAAGCCGCCTTCAATCACGGCGGCTTTATGATGACATCGCGGAAGGCCTATTCGATGTTTTACGGCATGATGGTTTTTAAAAAGATAGGATAATAACGCCGTATTATAGCGGCGGCAGCTCTGATCGCACTTTTCATGGTGCTCGGCAGGCTCTGCATTTTTTAGATAAGGGGAGAGGAAAGGCCGAGGGCCCTTCCTCTCCCCTTATGATCCCCTCACTATCCCTGAAGTCGGCTGCCGCTGTCGCGGCTT
>MGFH01000182.1:26477-26665 GCA_001791795.1 Candidatus Wallbacteria bacterium GWC2_49_35 | reverse complement strand
CGGTTTGGAAGCCGCAGGCAGCGCAAGCGACAGCCGCGAAAAATATGACACGAGCATAAATTCGACGTCGAAACTGTATCAGAATATCCTCACGCGCTATGCGAGCGAAGAAAGCGGCAAACGCACGGTGAGCCGCGAAGTCGATAAAATAGTCAGCGGTTCCGGAGCGAAAACTGTTTCATCCGCGC
>MGFH01000182.1:0-26408 GCA_001791795.1 Candidatus Wallbacteria bacterium GWC2_49_35 | reverse complement strand
CCAATAACGGCCGCGTAATAGTTCACAGGGTCAAACGCGGCGAAACGCTTGCGCATATCAGCCAAAAATATTATAAAACCGTTTCGAAATATAAGCAGATAGCCCTTCAGAACAATCTGAAAAGCCCTTATTCCGTAAGGCGCGGAGATAAATTGGTCATCGTTCTCCGCTAGAGACGATACTGAAATGAAAATCGATTTACCCATATAACCTTCAAACTAAAGGCCTTCCGACGAACAACCGGACGGCCTCTTTTTTTATTTTAAAAATAAAAATAAAAATTAATTTATCAGTTGAGAGTTGAGAACGGAGAGTTGAGAACGGAGAGTGGAGAACTAAGGAATTTTGATATTTAAGATTTCAGAAAAACTATATTTATCTTATCTAATATTCTTATAATCGGCCGGCAATTATAATGCTTTTCACTATGCACTATGCACTGTTCACTATTCACTTTACTGTCGCCTGCGCCGCGCAAGCTTCATGGTTAAAGTTAGAAGGAGCCAGAGGGCGGAATACACTACTGCGGCGTTTTGAAGGCGGGCTGCTAAAAAAGGATTTTGCCAGGGGTTCTGGCCCGAGTATTTATGTTCTTTTGCCGCGGCCGCGTCGTAATCTCCGGTATCGCCTTGATCGTGCCCGCAGCCGGGGCCGTGCTCGTGGCCTTCTTCATCGTGGCCGTGGGGGCATATGTTGAACTCTTCCAGTTTCTTATGGATATCTTCGTTGCTTAAATTCCTTCGGTATGCGTTGACGTCGAAATTGACGGTCAGAGAATTTTTTAAAAAAGCGAGCAGCCTCATCGCAAGATGCGCGTTGTCCTGGTCGCATTCTGTGCTCATGTATTTTTCACTGGCGGCAAGCGCCACTATGGCCTCTTGTGTGTCTCGCTTCAATGCGATGCTGATCCAGCCGGACTCGAAATATAGTTCTGAAAGCCTTGGAGCCGGCGGCTTGATATTGTTTTCGAGGCCGTCCTTAAGGACGTTCAGCGCGCTTTCGGTCTTTCCGAGATGGAAGGCGAGATGGTGCGCCAGAACTAAATAAGCGTCGATGAACGTTGGATCGAAGATCGTTATGAGTTTGAATAAAGGAACTATTTCGGTGTTTTCGGACAGTCTGACCGCGGTCGAATGAAAATATTCGTCGACCCGAAGCCACAGATAAGACGCCGCGATCTGCCTCAATTCCTTCGACATGGAAAGCGAGAGCGAGACGATGGGATTCATTGTCGCTTTATTTTTAAGCGCCAGGGAAACCGCGTCATTTTTTGGTTTCAGAAAGTGCGCGGATGCGAAAAAAGCCGCGGCGGCCGCGATCGTTAATAATATAAGCGGTATGTGAGTTATTTTTCTTTCGTAATTTTTCATTTTCTCCAGATGAAACCGCGCCGGATCGAATTACAGGTCTTTTTTTCTGAAAACGGCCGCTGCGGCTCCTATTATTATCAGATCGGCGGCGACGGCGTATAGCGTGAGCCAGGCCAGATATTGCGCCGCGCCGGCGAAATTTTCGGTTACGACGTGTTCGGCCGTGAAGTATTTGAAGTTAGGCAGAAGATACCCCGTCGCGAACTCGCAGAGTTTGATAGTGTAATGGCCGCTTCCGCTCTTCGCCACGGCGTATGTAAGGTAATTTCCCCAGTGCCCCAGAAAGTAGAAGAAAACGCTGAGCGCCGGGGCCACGACCAGCGAAGACGTAACGCTGAAAAAAGCCGTGATGGAACAGAGTATGGATAATTTCAGCATGACGATGTAAAAATATATTACGCTGACGTAACTGAAAATACCTGAATTGAAATAAACTATCAGAAAGATCTCGCCGAAAATGATGAGCACGTTGAACGCGGTAAACGCGATCGCGCCGAGCCATTTGCCCACCAGGAAGTGCGTTCTGGACGATTCGGATGTGAGGATGAAGTAAGCCTGTTTTGAATCCAGCTGGGCGCGTACATGGCTCACCGTAAGGTAGAGGCACAGGAATGCGCCGAGCATCGAAGCGAGCGCCGAGCCGAAATCGAAAATTATCCTGTCCTGTATGCCCTGCTCGAAAAAATCCAGAGCGAAGTTTCCCGCAACGATGATAACCGAGATCAGCATCAGCGCGATGAAAAGTTTGTCACGTATCGATTCGAGGAATAAATATTTTCCGATAGCCGTTATTCTGCCCATTTTATATTTCACTCTTTTCCGAGCGCATGAGTTCGAGGTAGCGCGCCTCGACGCCGGCCGGCTTATTTTTATAATCGGCGAGATCGATAGTTTCTAAAAGCTCGCCGTACTTTATGATCGATACCCTGTCGCAGACCCGCTCTATTTCAGAAATATGGTGCGAACTGAAAAAAACGGTCTTCGAATTTTTCTTGAATTTTTCTATTATTTTCAGAAGCAGCGATATGCCGTCCGGATCGAGCCCGGAGCCGGGTTCGTCGAGTATGAGAAGGTCCGGTTCGCGAAGCAGGCAAAGTGCCAGGGCTAGCCGCTGGCGCATGCCTTTCGAAAATTTTTCGACGGCGGCGTCTTTCCATTTGAGCAGGCCGGTTTCGTTGAGAGAGTCTGAAATTTTATCGCGCAGCGAGGCTTTAGGCGTGCCGCCGAAAGACGCGGGATTGAGGGAAATGTAATAGTTCATTATTTCGACCGGGGTAAGGAACTGGTAGAAATTGACCGACTCGGCTATATAGGCGGTTTTTTCGAGATATTCGGAGTCCGCGGCGAAACGTCCGAAGATCTTTATTTCGCCGCTTGTGGGCGAGATAAGTTTCGTCGCCATTTTTATGGCGGTCGTTTTTCCGGCGCCGTTATGGCCGAGAAAGCCGTGCACCTCGCCGGATTTAACCGTGAGACAGAGGTTTTTTACCGCGGCCTTTTCGCGTTCGTTCAGATTGTTGGAGTAATGTTTTGATACGTTAATGAATTCGATGGCATTGATAACAGTCTCGTTCATTTTCAGTTCGCCTTTTTAATCGAAAATTTTATCCACGTCGACCCCGTCGACAGACGAAGGAGGGGCTGCCGGCTGACCGCCGGAATCGTCGCCCGAAGAAGGGTTCGAGCGTTTGGACGATACCTTTTCGACTATTTTGCGGATCGCGGGGTCGGACAGAAGTTCTTTTATCTTAGGATTGGCTTCTATGGCGGTCATATTGCCTGACAGCAGGGTGCTCATTATCGTGGGGTCTTTGGCAAGCTCCATTATTTTAGGATTGGACGATAGCGCCATTACGTCTGGATCGTTGACCAGCTCCGTCATAAGGCCTAAAAGTTCGCCCGGATCGATGTTGGTAGCTCCCGCGCCGCCTGCGCCGCCGCTGAGCGCGCTCAAAAGCCCGGCCATGTCGGGCATTCCGGCGCCGCTGTTGGGCGTCATCGTTACGGGGAATCCCGCGCCGGGATTGGAAGCGCCGGAAGCGTTTCCGGGCTGCTGGTTTGAAACCTGCATGTTCGAGGCCGCCTCGGCCGAAGGATGCGATTTAATGCTATATTTTCCGCCGGAAAGCGAAAGCACGACTTTTTCGCGCATGATATCTTTTACACCGTTGGCGTTCATATAGTTGAATGTGGTCGTAGCGTTGAGCGTGCCGTCGCCGTTGTCGCGCACGTTGATGATCTTGAGATCGGAAGGCGACATGAATTTTTCGCGCCACCTTTCTATTTTGGCTATGGCTGCATCGCCGCGTGACGACTGCGGCATGAGTTTTACGGCTTCTTCGTAATTTTTAGCGAACAGGTTATCGAAATAATCCTGTACGGCCTTAGACAGGTTCTTGTCCGCGGCGGCGTCGGGCGTGCGTGAGCCGGCCGCGCTTTTTTGGGTTCCTGCGCTTTCAAGCGTTTTTTGCGCGCCGGCGGGGCTAACGGATAAACAGATAATAAAACAGAAAATAAAAATGAAAACCTGTAAAAATGAAATAACGATATTTTTACGGCAGGACTGCATGGTCATAACATCGCCTCCTAATAAGATAAGCGTCCAATACTTTAATTATAAAACAATCGTGGGAAAAAATCAATCAGTTTTTATTTTTCGGCTTTTTCGGCGAGGAATTTCCTGAATTCTTCGTAGCCGAAGAAAAGCGAATTTTCGGGCGCGCCGTCGATCATGCCCAGGCGGGCCATGACCATCGAGCTCTGGGCCCTGAGCGACGAAGGAAAGACGTGGGCCGCGATGTTTTTCGCGGGCCATTCGAAATAGTAGGGGATGAAATCGTAATAAGCCTTTCTGCATTTGAGGCAGAATGCCGAGTTCAGCCTGCGTTCGAGTATCATCGGGACGTACAGTTTTGAATTTTCGGCGTTCACGCTCAAAAAAACGTCGAGTTCGATCTTATTTCCGCACGCGCACGGGATGCTCTCTTTTTCGGCCGGCGGGCGTTTGCGGATATGCGAGCAGAAGACGCTGAACGAAAGTTCTTCGCCTCCGATCATTTCGGGCTTGACGACTTTTTTCTCAATAACATCCCGGTAGCCGAAAACATCGAAGAGCAGCCGGTCGTATTCTTTTTCGGAAACGATGGTCGGCGCGTAATATACGCCGTCGCTGATCGAGCGATCCGGGAAATCATGGGGCGCCGGAGAATCGACGCCATAGGCGATATCGGCGAGAAAAAAGCTGCCGTCGTCGGCCAGAAGGTCCGCAGCCGCCTCGAGAAAGCGTTTTTTGTCGGCGACAAGGTTAAGGGCGGCGTTGCTTATGATATAGTCGAATTTCCGGTTTTTAATTATGCCGAGATCTGTGAGCGATGCGCAAATGAAAAACACGTCGCTGCCTTCGTTAACGCCGCAGCCGAGGTGCTTTTTGAATTCTTCGCGTCCCAGATTAAGAAGATTGCGGGACAGATCGAAGTTGAATATCGAGGCGTTCGGGAAGATCTGCCTGAGCAGAAAAGCGTCGAACCCGGCGCCGCCGCCCGCGTCGATAATGTTTATGGATTCGCTGAAATCACGTTTTTTTGATTTGAAGTCTTCAATAAGGTGCGAGACCGGATTGAGGCAGCCGAAAGTGAGTTTAGCCGTAGAATCCGGTATTTTAATGCCGCTGAATTGTTTTTTGAGGTCTGCGTAAAATGTGAGTTTTGAAGCCAGCGTATTCTGCGGCTGAAAAGAGTCGTAATATTCGCGCACGCTGTCCTGGAAATTTTTAACGCCGGCCGCGCCGCTATTGCTCTTCAACGTCAATTATCTCACCGTCGAATTCCTCGAGTAATAACTTGACCGTCGGGTCGTTCTTTTTTTCTTCGAGCATCTCTTTTTTGCGCTGCTCGACCCGCGCCGCCTTTTCCTGGGCGGGTAGAACGATTCTGATCTTCACTTCTTCTTCGTAGGTCTGAGCGAAGGCCTCTTCAGCGTGTGTAAGGTGGAGCCCCGAGTTCATTCTCTCGCCGCAGAACGCGTTTTTGGTAAAATCGATCTCTAAAACGCCGTTGGAATATTTTGAAAGCGCTCCCGAACTGATGATAGCGTGCGTGGGAAGCGAGATCTCTTTAAGGCGGCCGAGAAACGAAGACGCCCATATCAATTTTATGCGCTCGAGCGTCAGTTTCGATTCACCGGGCTTCAGCTGAGGCCTTGCTGCGCCGCCCGCGGAAGTGCCTGCGGGGGCTCCGGATGACGCCTGCGAAGGTTTTGAAGGTCCGCCGGACTGTCTGAATTTTTCAGCCGCCATCGTTATTTTATCGTTGATCATTTTTTCGATGCGCGTATAGTCGAGCGCCGGCTGGACGGCCTGTGAAGGAACCGCCGCCGCCTGCGCCTGAGGATTGGCTGCGCCTGAGCCGGGGCTGAGTATCGATTTGATGTAGACGAATTCGAGGTGCGAGCGCTGGTCGGGCGCGAAGCGGATCTGCGAAAGGCATTCGGAGTAAATTTCGAGCAGGGCCATAAGGTCTTTCGCTTCGAAACGCGAGGCGGCCTCGCGCAGCGCGGCGAAATCGTCCTCGTCGCAGTCGAGTGCAGATGAACTCGAAACGCCTATCTTGACGAGCGTAAGCGAACTCAGGTATGAATTGACCGACTCTAAAAACGACAGCAGTTCGTTGCCGGTTTCGTAGACCTTTTTGATTATTTCAAGACCGGTTTCCGGCTTTTTTAAATATACGCTTTCGATGAAATTTTTGATCTGGCCGGTCGAATGCATGCCAAGTATGTTTTCGACGGATTCGCCCGTGATGTTGATCCCGCCGCCGAGAGCGATAACGTATTCGAGCAGCGAAAGCGCGTCGCGCATGCCGCCGTTGGCTTTTTTGGCGATCAGAAACAGCGCCGCCCTGTCGCATATTATTTTCAGACCTTCGTCCCTCACGGCGTTCTCTTCGCCGATGACGAATTCGAGGCGCTTGACGATGTCCGCCACGGCTATTCTCGAAAACTTAACCAGCTGGCAGCGCGAAAGGATGGTGGCCGGAATTTTATGATGCTCGGTCGTCGCGAGAATGAAAATGACGTACGGCGGAGGCTCTTCGAGCGTTTTTAAAAAGGCGTTAGCGGCCTCGGTAGTGAGCATGTGAGCCTCGTCGAGGATGAATATCTTGTATTTTCCGTTGATGGGCATGAACGTGACGTCGTCGCGAAGGGAGCGGATGTCGTCTATTTTGCGGTTCGAGGCGGCGTCCATTTCGATGATGTCGACGGCGGAGCCCCTGTCGAATTCAACGCAGTTGCGGCATTTTCCGCACGGCTCGAACGACGTTTTTTCGGAGCAGTTGAGGATCTTGGCGAAAAGGCGCGCCATAGAAGTTTTACCGGTACCGCGCGGGCCGGAGAACAGGTAAGCGTGCGATATTTTATTGTATTTAATGGTATTGATAAAAAAAGAAGCGACCTGCTGCTGGCCGCACATATTGCTGAAAGATGAAAATCTGTATTTCCGGTAAAAAACCTCTTTCGATTTATTTTCACCGGCCGCCGGTTCCGGCGAGCGATTTTCCTGCTTCATGCCGTCGGGCATTTTTCATGCTCCTTAATAAACCTTAAGAAAAAAATATAAAGGGCAAGAGCTGAGTTACCCCGTGGCACCCGAAATGCGTTACTTACCGTTGCTCCTGTCAAGGCCTGGCGGGGTTCGTAAGACTTCGCCGCACAGGACCCAACCCTCACCCCATATTTAATTATCAGATACTCGGCCGACGAAAAAAAAACGGCCGTAAATAATGAAACGGAGAGAGTGGGATTTGAACCCACGGTGCCTATTACAGCACACACGCTTTCCAGACGTGCTTCTTAAGCCACTCGAACATCTCTCCAGGCTTTCGGAAAATTTATTGACTATATTTTACCATACATCGAAAATAAAGTCAATCTTTATTTTTTGCTTAGGGCGATTTATTGGTTTTGATCCGGTCAAGCGGTCTGGAGCGAATTATTTTGAAGATTAATTTGACATTTCGAACGTAATCATAGTATAATGAAAATAGGGCATGAAGTTTAATGGATTAATGCACTCATAATTTATTTGTTTCCGGTATTTTGACGAAAGTGAGGTTTGTTATGGCTTATACTGAAAACGATCTGAGCCTTATTAACAGCCTTGCCTATAAATGGCCGGGCAATTTAAGAAAGATCGGCAACGCTTACGCTTACGGCCGCGATTCATCTTATAACTCCACAGACCTCTCGGCAATTTCTTCCAATGTTTCCGCCGATACCGCCGTTATCAGCCAGGCCGCTCAGAATGCATCTTCCGTATACAACAAGGTCAAATCTACCGGATCAGAAAACGCCGCTATTTTCAGGCAGGCGTTAGTAAGCATGGCCTCTAATTCAAATTCGAGCGCCTTCGTCAATTTTCTGAGCCTCGGCACTTCCATGGCCGAATCGGGCAATATGAAAACATACACCGACCTTACCATGATGGTGGCCGGCCTCAGCCGGCTGAATTCAGGTTCCGGCGCTTCAACGAAAATAGTCAACCAGACGCAATCAACGGCCCAGACTTTCGGTTTTGCCGCGGCGGGCGAGTTCGTCGGCGCGGCAAAGGTCATAGTGTCTAAAGCTGAAGATTCCGGTAATAAAGGCGCGCAGGTAAGCGCGCTGAACAGTTTCGCCAGATTATGGGAAAAAACCTCGAATTCGGCCGGGTTTACAGCCGAAGAAACCAGAGGCGCCCTTTCAAAGATCGCAAGAGATGTTGAAAGCAAAGGCACGCTGAGCGCGATCAGCGGCTACATCAATGAACGTCTCGAAGCTCTCGGCGCAAAAGAAGATAATGAAGAAGAAGCGAATGCGAACATGTCGGAAGCGCTTAACGGCGCTACGGCCGCCCGCTCTTATTCCAGAAGCTCCTTCATTAAAAATCAGGCTATGGCCGGCGCTCAAAGCTCTTTACTGTCTAGCATGTTCGGCGACGGCGGCATGGCCGGCCTGAACCGTTCCCAGAGCATTAACGCCTACAGGAACAACATGAACGCTTTCGTGGCGGGTAATTTGATTACAAGCGCTTAACGCGAAATCCGCTAAAATATTTAAATCGATTATTTTATAAATCGATAATAAAAAAGGGCCGCTGAAACAAAGCGGTCCTTTTTTTATTATAGCGTCAGTCGACGATTTTTTTCAGCGCCTGAAAGGCCGCCCGGAACTTTTTACCCGTCAGGGCTTGTACTGATTGGCGAAGCGTCCTTTGTAAACGGCGCTGCCGATGCAGCGCTGGAAAATGAACTGGCAGATGAAAGTGCCGGGAAACAAAGCCATGGCGATCGGCGAAGAATTATTTATTTCGAGCACCTGCTGATTGGATATTCCCGGCTGCATGAAACCCGCGGTCACGTGGACGGCGAGCCCTATGCGGGCGAAGCGCGATCGGCCCTCGAGCCAGCCGCAGATATCCGGCGCCAGCGAGATCTTCTCCATTGTTATTCCGAGCACTGATTCGCCCGGCAGCAGAAGAAACTGGTCATCGACTTCGATGTAATCGGTAACTTCCTCGTAGTTGGCTTCTTCGACAACGTTATAGACCTTATGCAGTTTTTTAAATACCCTGAATTTTCTGTCGAGCCTCAGGTCGACGGACGCCGGCCCTATCGCATTGGGCGTGAAAGGCTCAATTTTAATTTCGCCTTTTTCTATGGATTTTAAAATTTCGTCATGGGTCAGTATACTCAATGTTTCACCTGCTTATTTTTATTAACGAAGATTAGCGTCTGCCTGATTTTTTCACCTTGAAATATTCTTTTTTGAGCGAATCGACAAGCGCGTCGAGACTGTCGTACAATCTTCTCAGCTTTCTGGGTTTTACGGTTGAAAGAGCGTATGAACAGATCAGAGGCAGGGCAACGGTTGAATCGAGATATGCGACGACGGTGTTTGGCAACTGATCGGGGTCGACTTTTCCCCACGATACGGCCTCCGACGGGGTGGCGCCTGAAAGTCCGCCGGTGTCGGGGCGGGCGTCGGTCACCTGAAGGAAATAGTCGTGTCCTTTTTCATCGATGCCAAGGACCTCCTGGATCTGAGGTTCGGTCTGGAGCGCGAAATTTTTAGGCGAGCCGCCGCCCAGAATAAAAATAGCGCTCTTACCGATGTTGCGCTTGGCGTTCAAGACGATAGCCGCGGTTTCGTTTATGTCGGCGGCTATATCGAATTTCATCTTATTGCCTTCGAGCGCGAGTGCGGCGAAATTCATGCCTATGGAAGAATCGCCGGGGGAAGATGTGTATATGGGAACGCCGCATTTATAGGCGACCGATAATATCGAAGAATCGGGGTTTTTCAATATGGTTTCGCGCGCGGCGAGATATTTGCCTATTTTGTTGTGAAAAACGGCGGTAGACATTTCGCACTGGAATTCCTTCTCGCCGATAACCTGCCTGAAAAATGAATCGGTGTCGAGAAGAACGGTATAGTCGAAAAGAATGTCGTATATCCTTACGACCTGTTCGTTGCGCAATTTCGTGTCGTCGACGAAGGGCGAGCCCTGGTGGAGCTTGAGACCGAGGCCGAAATGCGCATCGTGATAGAGGTTCGCTCCGGTGGAGATGATGAAGTCGACGAACCCCGCTTTAATAAGAGGGATTATCGCGGACTTGCCGAGGCCGGCGGGGGTGAGTGCGCCGGTAAGCGTCATGCCAACTACGGTGTCGTTTTTAAGCATTTTTTGCGTGAAAAGATGGCTGGCTTCCCTTATGCGGCCGGCGTTATACGCTAAAAAATGCTCGTCGATGAGTTCACGGACGCTGATACCGGGTGTGATAGGGGCGGGATCGATGACCCTGCCCGATAAATATTTCTTCGCCGGCGCCTTCGCGGCCGCCGATTTTTTTAATACGGTTTTTGAATTTGAAACGTTTTTTTTGACAGACATTTTTTCTCCTTTGGCCTTTTGCTTTTTTAGATTATTCAAATTTTACCAGAAAGCGAATTTAAAATCAATAAAATTTAAGATAAAACTTAAAAATCGGAATGAGCCCGATAATATGGCGGGGGAATATTTACGGCCGTTAAGTAAATATGATTGACTCCGCAAATCGCATGTGCTATAATTTTAGTTCAAAAAGCCGCCATTATTTGCCGTTAAGTTAAACCAACGTTGAGCTGAAATAACATTAATCATAATATCTATTTTATTAAAATCATGCCACTATACGCATTATTTTTGTTATACTCAATAGCAGCCCGTAATGGCGTAATAGAAATCAGGGGAGATGGTACAGGTGATAAAGAACATAAGAGCCGCGCGCGGCGCCTCTATATCCTGCAAGGGATGGCAGCAGGAAGCTATCCTGAGAATGCTTTCAAACAATCTCGACGCGGAAGTGGCCGAAGATCCCGATAATCTAATAGTTTACGGCGGTCTTGGAAAAGCCGCGCGCAACTGGGATTCCTACGAAAAAATAATACATACGATAAAAAAACTCGAAGACGACGAAACCATGCTGATACAATCCGGCAAGCCCGTCGCCGTTTTCGCGAGCCATAAAGGCGCGCCGCGCGCCATTTTAGTCAATTCGATGCTCGTTCCTAAATGGGCCGACTGGGAGAATTTCAGGGCTCTGGACGCGAAGGGGCTTATGATGTACGGCCAGATGACGGCCGGTTCCTGGATCTATATCGGCACTCAGGGCATACTGCAGGGCACTTACGAGACCTTCGCGGCGCTCGCGCAAAAGCACTACGGCGGCGATCTTGCCGGAAAACTCGTCGTGACGGCCGGTCTCGGCGGAATGGGCGGCGCTCAGCCGCTTGCCGCTACCATGGCCGGAGCTACGTTTCTCGGTATCGATGTCGACCGCTCGCGCGTGGAAAAGCGCATCAAAACAGGCTATTGCGATGAAGTTGCGGACGATCTAGAAGACGCCATTCGCCGCGTCAATGAATATAAGAAGAACAAAATCGCCAGATCCGTGGCGCTTATCGGCAACGCCGCCGACATCCTGCCGCGCCTGGTCAAGATGGGTTTCGTGCCGGACGTGCTGACCGATCAGACGTCGGCCCACGACGAACTGAATGGCTACATACCCTGCCAGGTGAGTTTTGAAGAGGCCCTCGCGCTCAGAAAGAAAGACCCCGCTAAATATATAGATCTTGCGATGGAATCGATGGCTATTCACGTGCGCGCGATGCTCGATCTTCAGAAAATGGGCTCCGTCACATTCGATTACGGCAACAACATCAGGGCCCAGGCCCAGAAACGCGGCGTTTCGAACGCTTTCGATTTCCCCGGCTTCGTGCCGGCCTATATCAGGCCGCTTTTCTGCGAGGGCAAAGGCCCGTTCAGATGGGTCGCGCTCTCAGGCGATCCGCAGGACATTTATAAAACCGACGAAGTGATCCTTAAAGAATTCGCCTACAACAAGCATTTATGCAACTGGATAGAAATGGCGCGCAAGCGCGTTCATTTCCAGGGGCTTCCCGCCCGCATATGCTGGCTCGGATACGGCGAGCGCGCGCGTTTCGGAAAGATAATAAACGAAATGGTCCGAAAGGGCGAAATTTCTGCGCCCGTCGTCATCGGCCGCGATCACCTTGATTCGGGCTCGGTCGCCTCGCCCAACCGCGAGACTGAGTCGATGAAAGACGGTTCCGACGCAATCGCCGACTGGCCGATCTTAAACGCGCTGATAAACGCCGTTAACGGGGCTTCATGGGTATCGGTCCATCACGGCGGCGGCGTCGGCATGGGATATTCGATCCATGCCGGAATGGTTATAGTGGCCGACGGCAGCGATATGATGGCCGAACGTCTTGAAAGGGTGCTCACATCCGATCCCGGTATGGGAGTCGTTCGCCACGCCGACGCGGGCTATGAAGATGCTATAGGGTTCGCCAAAAAGAGCGGAGTTAAAATACCCGGGCTGACCTATTAAAACAGTGCCCGGGGTTGAATTGAAAAGAGCTGTTGCTGTATGAACATCAGGGGCAAGCTGCTATCGATCGTCGCGGCGTCCATTGCGCTGGGCATGATCGTGATATATTATTCAATATCGTCGATAATGCTGAAAAGTTTTCTCGATATAGAAAACAGATACGCCGATAACCGCATCGGCGCCGTTGCCCGCTCTTTTGTTCAAATATGCGAGGATTTTTCGAATAAAATGAACGACTGGGCGACGTGGGATGATTCGTATAATTTCATGTCCGACCAAAACCGGCGTTTCATAGAATCCAACATCACTTATGAGTCGATGAATTCTCTGGAACTCGATTTCATGTTTTTCGTCGGGTCCTCTAACGAGATCGTTCTCGACTGCAGCTTCGATCACGTTAATAAACGCATAAACTCCGCCGGAGCGTCGATAAAAAAAAGCGTGATCGATTTCGCCGGCTCTCTGGCTTCCATGAATCAAAAAACTACCATGGCCGGTTTGTTTTCGCTTGAATCAAGGCCCGCCCTTATAGCGTCAAACCTGATACTTACCAGCACCGGCGCGGGTCCGGCGAGAGGCTATATCATCTATGGCCATTACATAGACAACGGCGATATCGAAAGGATCAACAAACTCTCGGGGCTTGAGCTCGCATACGAAAAACTTGATGAACACGATAAATCCCATCCCGAAGTGTGCCCGAACCACAACGCGGCGGGGCTGAAATATTCCTTCGGCAAGGTTATAACGCCCGAATTTATAACCTGCGTTCTCACCGTCAACTGCGTCGCCGGCCGGCCTCTTTTTACCGTTAAATTCAGCGAGCCGAGAATAATTTATAATCAGGCCGTCGCAACGGTCGGTTATTTCATTCTCGCCCTTTTAATCTCTGGCGCGGTGTTTTTCATTCTCGCCATTTATCTGATCGACAGGTTTTTTGCCGTGCGTATAGTGAAATTAAGCGCGGAGGTAAAAGGCATTTCTCTTGAAAACAATAACCACAGGCGAGTTTCTGAAAAAGGGACGGACGAGATCTCGATGCTCGCCTCTGAAATCAACCTGCTTCTTGAAAACATCGAGGGCTCGAATAAAGAGATGAAAAAACTGCTTAAAGAACTCGACGCGGCCGCCAGGGCGAAGAGCGATTTCATAGGCAACATCGGCCACGAGCTGAGGACGCCAATAACCTGTATAATAGGTTATGCCGATATCCTCGCCGATATAGTGCCGGAAGGCGAGCCGCGCGAATTCGTCAACCGCCTCAAGCTCAGCGCGCATATGCTGATATCTTCCGTCAACGACATTCTCGATCATATAAGCCTGGAAGGCGGCGAGCTGAAGCTGAATTCTGACGAGTTCAGCTTCAGCGAAGTTTTCGACGAAATTATAGGCTACGCGAAGTTTATTGCGGAAGAAAAAAAACTGGTATTTAATGCCCGCATCGACGAAAAACTTTCCGGAATGAAGGTCATAGGCGATCAGACCAGGCTTAAGCAGGTCGTGCTGAATCTGACCGGCAACGCGCTTAAATTCACCAACGCCGGTTTTATTGAAATAGGCGCCGACATTTCAGGGGAGACGGAAAAAGAAGTCGAAGTGAGGGTTTCCGTAAAAGATTCAGGCATAGGCGTTTCCAATGAAAAACGCGACGAGATATTCCTTCCCTTCGTTCAGGGCGACAATTCCTCCACCAGAAAATACGGCGGTTCCGGTCTCGGCCTCACCATCGCCGGAAACCTCGTTATGCTTATGGGCGGGGAAAAAATAAACCTCGAAAGCAGAACGGGCGAAGGAAGCAATTTTTACTTTAACGTAAAATTAATTAAAGCTTAACTATAAGCTCAATAATAAGAAAGGTGTGTTTATCAGAATGAACAAGATAATCGAAACCGTGCCCAATTTTTCCGAAGGCCGCGACGAGGCCGTAATCAATCAGATAGCGGACTGTTTCAGAAATACGGCTGAAGTAAAGCTGCTCGATGTGAAGCCCGACAAAGACCACAACAGGACCGTGGTAACCGCCATTGGAGAGCCCGAACCGTTAAAAAACTGTCTTTATAAAGCGTTCGACGTAGCCGTCGCGAAGATAGACCTCAAAAAGCATAAAGGTGAACATCCCCGCATGGGCGCCGTCGACGTAGTGCCGTTCATACCCGTCAGAAATTCCAATATGAACGAGTGCATCGAACTGGCGAAGGAAACCGCTAAAGCTATATCATATAAACATAATATTCCGATATTCTTATATGAAGCCGCGGCTTCGTCTCCTGACAGGCAGAACCTCGCCAATATTAGAAAAGGCGAATATGAGGGCTGGCTCGAGAAGATAAAAGATCCGAAATGGAAACCGGATTTCGGTCCCTCGGAAATGCATCCCACGGCGGGCGCTTCGGTTTTCGGGGCCCGTGAGTACCTGATAGCTTTCAATATCAACCTTTCGACGGGCGACATCAAGATCGCCGATAAGATCGCGCGCGCCGTCAGGGGCTCTTCGGGCGGCTACGTGAACGTGAAAGGCATGGGCGTCGAGCTCACCGGCCGCGGTATCGTGCAGGTTTCGATGAACCTTGTCAACTATAAAAAAACACCGATATTCAGGGTATTCGAAACCGTCCGCCTCGAGGCTGCCAGATACGGCGTGAACGTGGTCGGTTCGGAACTTATCGGGATGGCACCTATGGAGGCGCTGCTTCAGTGCGCGGACTATTACCTTCGCATCGAGGGTTTCGACATGAAGCAGGTCATCGAAAACAATCTGTGAGCATGTCACGATTCAATAAAAATGTGACGGAATAAAAAAACGGCGCCGGAAGAATATCGGGCGCCGTTTTTTTGAGTTTTTTCAGATTTCAATGTTTTATTGATTATAACGAGCAATGGCTTTAACGGGATGAATGCTTCTGAAAAGGCGGTCGCGTCAGGCGCTTAAATTCACCATCATGCCCCGCAGGGACTCTTCGATCATGCTGATCATGTTTTCCGCGGCAGACTTTCTGTCTGCGGGCCTTGCGGCGGCCCGGTTCAATGATGCCGGCGACATCGGCGCGCCCTGGGAAGACGCGGCCGCTGCGATATCGGCCCCGCCGGCCAGTGCGCCGGCTCCGGCCACCGCCTGAAGAATGCCGTCGAGCATTTTGACGCTTTTAACGATGCTGAGAGAGGCCATTATATTCTCGATCTTGGATATTTGCTGTTTTATGCGCATAAGCCTGTTGGAAGCCTGACGGCGGACTGTTTCGTCGGCGGCCGCAACCGGATCGAAGGCCTGAGCGGTTTGTCCACCGGCGCTTACGGTTTCGCCTTCGGCATCGGTCGCGGCGGGGGTGTTTACCTGCTGCGGTGCGGTTGCCGTTCGCGATAAAGTACCCAAGTCGGTAAGCTGCTGCAGCTTGCTTTCGAGTTTCTGCTTCTGCATTGAAAGTAAAGACGATAATTCGTTGACCTTCGCGTCGGGAGTTTCTTCGTTTTTGTCAGCGCCGGAAGGCCTGAGCGGATTGGCTTCCTTCATTTGCGCGGCGCTCGTGATCGGTTTAGTGGAATTGGCTTTCTGAGTTTTATCGAGCTCGAAAGCGGCCATTATATTTTTATAACTTGACGAGGGATTGGAAACGCGTGCAGTAACGGTCGTAGCCTTTCCGGAATCAGCGATAAGACGGGAGCCTTCGAATCTGACGCTGATCTGTATGTCTTCTGATATGACTGATTCGCCTGCGGCGAGAGCGAGGCTTCTGGCCTGATTGACATGGCCGAGCTCATGGCCCATTACACCGGCGATGGTCAAACCGGCAGGATGTTTTTCGATCATGCCATGGCCCGTATATGGACGCATTGTGCCGTCGTTTTTTATCTCGACGCCCATCATATAAATCACAGCCTTTGAAACCTAAGGCTTGGCCGATGTTTATGTAAAAACAAAACTTTTGCAAACAATAAACCTATTCTATTATAATTATACCACACTTGGGTAAGATTTTACAATAGTTTTGAATGTAATTTTTAATGTCGGCAAATTATTTTTAAGAATTAAGAAGGTTTTAGTGTCCGGCAATGAGCCATTTGCGGAAAGCTGTTTCGATCTTGGCGGTGACGACCGGTTTGGACAGGTAGTCGTCCATTCCCGCATTAATGCATCTTTCTTTTTCGCCCGTGACGGTTTCGCCCGTCAGTGCTATGATCGGAACTCTGGTAATAATGCCGGAATTTTCTTCGGCTTTCCTGATTTCAGATGCGGCCGTATAGCCGTCTATTTCAGGCATCTGGACGTCCATGAAAATAAGGTCAGGCAGAAAAACGCCGTAGGCCGAGACCGCCTGTCGTCCGTCCTTCGCCTCCGCAATCTCGGCGTTCGGGAGCAGAGTTTTTATCATAGATCTGGCAAGAATGAAATTTATCTCATTGTCTTCGGCTACAAGTATTTTATATTTGCGGACGCTTAAAGCCGCGTTGTAGATGGTTTGGGCGGATTTGTCTTCGTCGTTGCTTTCCGGGAAGTTTCCGGCTTCGATTCCGGTTAATAATAATGACAGTTCGCTCATTTTTACGGGCTTGACGAGCCTCGCGCGTACCTGCAGTTTTTTACACGCGGCGGCTATCAATTCCGTTTCTGAAGAACTGTAAAGAAGAATTATCGCCGGGCATTCCTTTTTATAGCCGAAAAGGTCCCTTATCTTTTCTATGACTTCCAGTCCGTTCATGAACGGCATGTTGTAATCGGAAATGATCAGGTCGAACGCGCCTGATTTCTGAAGCATTTCCAGCGCCTCAAGGCCGTTTTTTGCGATTTCGCAGGATACTCCTCTATGAATGAGCATGTCGCGCAGAATGATTCTGTTGGGCTCGTTATCATCGAGGACCAGCACTCTTTTTATTTTGTTCAGTCTTACTTCGGCGAATGAATTGTCGTTTTCGAATCTTAATGTGAGTTTGAAAGAAAAAACGCTGCCTTCCTGCGGTTCGCTCTTCAGAACGAGAGAATCGCCCATTTTTTCGAGTATCTTATTAGATATGGCCAGGCCGAGGCCGCTTCCGCCGTATTTGCGGGTAGTCGAAGCATCCGCCTGGGAAAAAGACTTGAAAAGATTTTTTTTTTGTTCCGTGGAAATGCCTATGCCTGTGTCTCTTACGCTAAATTCGATATCGACTTTTTTATTTTCGTGGTCGAAACACGCCGGTGCCGCCTTAAGTTCCACTTCTCCATGTTCGGTAAATTTGACGGCGTTACCCAGGAGATTAGCCAGAACCTGCTTCAGGCGGACAGCGTCGGTGTAAACGAAACGCGGTATGTCGGACGAGAGTTTTAACAGGAGCTCGATACCTTTCTGATCGCCCTGGTACCTTACGATATCGACAGCGGATTCGCACAGCTTGATCAGGTCGGTCTTTTCTTCCTCGAGCTCGAGTTTGCCCGCCTCGATCTTCGAAAAATCGAGAATGTCATTGATCAGCTCCAACAGAGAATTCGCCGAATTGCAGACGTTTTTCATGTACTGGCTCTGTACTTCGTCGAGCCGCGTTTTGATAAGCAGGTCGCTGAAGCCGATGACGCCGTTCAGCGGCGTTCTTATCTCGTGGCTCATATTGGCCAGGAACTGGCTTTTGGCTACGCTGGCCGCCTCCGCGAGTTCCTTGGACTTTTTCAATTCTTCTTCGATGATATTTCTGGCTAGCGCCCGATTGACGGAAATGCAGAAAGCCTTTAAAATAGAGTGCTCCGATTCGGTAAAAGGCTTTTCGGTCCGGCAGTCGTCAAATCCTATGAATCCCCAGAATTTTTTTTCGACGAATACAGGGAAGACGAGAATTGATAAAATGCCCTGAAATTCTAAATGGGAGCGGAAAGAAACGTCGCCGATCGCGCGGGTGACCGCTTCGTACGGAAGGCCTGTTTGGAGTTTTTTTATGACCGGCTGTATTTCGGCGAAGGGAATGTCGCGAAACGACGGGTCGCCGATAAATTCTTTAACGCCTGCCGCGCACCATTCAACCGTAAGACTTGTAGATCCGACGCCGGTTTCGTCGAAATTATTTTTAAAAAGGTAAACCCTGTCGACTTCGGTAGAATTTCCGAGATATTCGAATCCTTTTTTTACAGCTTCATAATAGTCGGTATTTAACAGAAACTCATCGGCGGCCATCGTTATAGCCGAAAGCATTTTTCCCTTCAGTCTCAGTTCGTTCTCCAGTTTTTTGCTTTCGGTTATATCTATGCGCGTTCCGTACATTTTAAGCGGTTTCTTGTCGGCGGTCCACTCCAGCACCCGGCCGCGGTCCGCTACCCACACCCATTCGCCGTTCTTATGCTTAATCCTGCATTCACAGCAGTATTGGGCGGTTTCGCCGGCGAAATGATTCGTAAGCAGCTGGCCGGACAATTTAAGGTCGTCCGGATGAGTTAAATTAACCCAGGTGGTTATGCTGACCGGCGCTAGTTCATTCAGCGTGTAGCCGATGATCTCGGCCCATCGCCCGTTGAATATGACCTCGCCCGTCTGGATATTCCATTCCCAGGTGCCCGCATTCGTGCCATCTATTACGTTGTTGAGCCGTTCGGACTGCTCGCGCAGATAATTTATCGCATTTACCTTTTCAGTCACGTCGGTCGCCGCGGCGTATATGATCTTGCCCTGCGGGTGCGAGCGCCATTCGATATGCCGGTAAGAGCCGTCCTTGCAGCGGTAACGGTTTACGAAACGGATGACGCGTTCCTGTCCGGCCAGCTGTGAAACGGCCTTCAGAGTGGGCTCAATATCGTCTTTATGAATGAAATCGAAGAACTTTTTCTTTTCAAGTTCTTCGGCCGTGTATCCGAGCGTATCCTCCCAGGCTTTATTGACCTTCAGGAAGTTTCCGTCCGTATCGGCTATGCATAAAAGGTCCAGATTGAGAGAGAAAAAATTGCTTAACTGTGCCAGGTCGGTTTTTTCAGAGGTGATGTCGGTGAACTGGGTGACGAAATAATATTTTTCGGGTGAAAACGCGCTGCCCTTGAACCATTTGTCCAGCAATTCGCTGTATATTTCAAATTCTTTGTCGCCTCCGCCGAGGGCGATCTCGCCGAAAAATGCAGCCCGGCTTGATTTGACTGCGGGGTTTTCCGGATATATATCGCTTAGTTTCTTGCCGGTGATCTCGCAGACTTTTAATCCGGTGAGTTTTTCGAACGCGCCGTTGACTTCGATATATTCGTAATCAATGGCAGCGCCGGAACCGTCGAGTAAAATCTTGCAGTAAGCGCAGGCGAGCGGAGAGTATTTGAAAATATTTTCGTAATAATTTCCGGGCATGTCATCACCTTTACACAATTGAGCGTTATTCTAACAATTAATGTCCGGTTTGTCAATAATTCACTGACGTGATTCTCCGAAAATTTTTATATGGAAAATTCGTATAAAATATGTTAAAATATGAAAAAAATAATAAACCATCCGGTGCTGATTTTTTATTCAAGGAAGGCGATCGAACCATGAAAATGAAAGATTTTTATAGCATTCTCGGCGTACCTCAGGACGCGTCAAAGGAAGATATCAAAAAAGCCTATAAAAATCTGGCTAAAAAATATCATCCCGACAATAACAGCGGTAATAAAGGCGCCGAAGACAAGTTCAAGGAAGTTACCGAAGCCTTCGAAGTGCTTTCTGACGAAGAAAAGCGCTCAAAATATGATCAGATCAAAAGCAGCGGATTTTCAGGTTTCGGAGACGGAAATTTCGATTTTTCGGGCGCGGGCGGCGGTTCGGGCGGCGGAAACGCGAATTTCGAAGACATTTTGGCTTCGATATTTGGCGGAGGCCGGGGGCAGCAGCCTAACGGCGGCGCCGGGTTCGGCGATGTCTTCGAGAGTTTCTTCGACCGTGGTGCCGGCGGTTTCCGCGCCGATTCTGATAGACCTTCGCGCGGCGAAGACATCGAGGTCAAGCTCGAACTCACGCTTAAACAGGCCGCCGGCGGCGGAAATTTGAAACTTAAAATCAACCGGCACGATATGTGCGATTTTTGCTCGGGCGAGGGCGGCTCGGGAAACTCCGTGTGTCAGTCGTGCCGCGGAACGGGTTCACTATCCCGTAGCCAGGGCGGATATGCTATCAGCCAGCCGTGCCCGCGCTGCTCGGGACGCGGAAAAATAAAGATGAATACCTGCGCTAACTGCTCCGGGCACGGATTTGTAAACAGCGTCAAGCAGATAAAGGTCAATATACCCGAAGGCGTCGGTGACGGCCAGATAATAAGGATAGCCGGAGAAGGGCACGCGGGCGCCCGCGGCACGCCGCGCGGCAATATCATAATCACCGTTAAAATAAAAAGCGACGAGCAGTTCGTGCGCTCCGGTGAAGACCTTCACTACGAACTGGTTCTTAAATTCACCGAAGCCGCGCTTGGAACGGTTAAAGTGGTTCCGACCATCCGCGGGACCGCCAAAGTCAATATTCCGGCCGGCTCTAAAAGCGGGTCCAAACTTAAATTAAAAGGCCAGGGCATTAAAAATCATAAAACCGGTGTTACTGGCGATCAGATCATTTCCATTAAAATAGACGTGCCATCGGTTTTAAACGATGAGGCTAAAAAATTATTGAAGGAACTCGAAAAGCATTTGTAAAAAGAGAAATAAAAAATATAATACTCTACGAAAGGAATTTAAAAATGATCGATGTCAAACAGCAGATGGAAATCATAAAACGAGGAGCGGTTGAGATAATATCCGAAGAGGAACTCATCAAAAAACTCGAAACCGGAAAACCTCTGGTAATAAAGCTCGGCGCCGATCCTACCGCGCCCGACCTGCATCTGGGCCATACCGTTGTGCTTCGCAAAATGAGACAGTTCCAGGACCTCGGGCATAAGGTGGTATTTCTGATAGGCGATTTCACCGCGTTGATAGGCGATCCTACCGGCAAGAGCGAAACGCGCAAGCCGCTCACCGAAGAAAAGATACGCGAAAACGTCGAAACCTATAAATCACAGGTGCGTAAGATCCTCGACATGGAAAAAACCATCATCGATTTCAATTCGCGCTGGCTTTCGCCCATGACGTTCAGCGACGTGCTCAAGCTAGCAGCCAAATACACCGTCGCGCGCATGCTCGAACGCGACGACTTTCTCAACCGATTCAGGGCACAGCGCCCCATATCCATACACGAATTCATGTATCCGCTCATGCAGGGCTACGATTCCGTCGCGCTCAAAGCCGACGTCGAACTCGGCGGCACCGATCAGAAATTCAACCTGCTAGTCGGCCGCTCACTGCAGAAAGAACACGGCCAGCCTTCGCAGGCGATCATCACCATGCCGATACTCGAAGGCCTCGATGGCGTCAATAAAATGAGCAAATCCCTCGGTAACTACATCGGCATCAACGAAGAGCCTAAAAATATGTACGGCAAGGTAATGTCGATATCCGACGCCATGATGTTCAAATACTACGAACTGCTCACCGATACGCCGGTCGAAGAAATCGCTAAAATGAAGGCCGACTGCGAATCCGGTGCCGTCAATCCCAAGAGCGTTAAAATGAAACTTGCCCACCTCATCACCTCGATGTACCACAACGCCGAAGCCGCCGACCACGCTCGCAGCGAATTCGAGAACGTTTTTGCGAATAAAGGCATACCCGACGACGCGGTCACAGTGACATTCGATCACGCTAAACTCAAGGACGGCAAGGTCTCGATGATAGGCCTTATAAGCGATCTCGGATTCGCCGAAAGCAATTCCGCCGCCAAAAGACTCATCCAGCAGGGCGGCCTTAAACTCAACTCCGAAAAATGCACCGACGAATACGTTGAAATCGCCAGACTGAACGGCGAAGTCATCGTCCAGGCCGGCAAACGCAACTTCGCTAAAGTTAAATTTTAAGAATTCCGATTACATAGCACTTTCATTAATACTTTAATTTTCAGTTCATTTTTGATGAGGGGAGGTCAGAGGCCGATGGCCCCTGCCTCCCCTCAAACTCCCCTCCTACCCCTTAATAGCCTGACGCTTTAAGTTAGTTCTCGTCCTTTCTTCCCCCTTATCCACTTTCGCATTCACTATTAATTAATCGATGATCTCTTCGCGCCATGCGCTGAAGGCTTTGAAGTTGTTCGTGGCGGAGGTGTATACGGTTTTTTCGGCCTGGTCGGCTGCGTGGATGAGGTATTTAGCGTCTTTAAATTCGAGCGAGTATGTGATTGTTTCTCCGGGCGGGATTATGAAGCCTTTGCAGAGGAGTTTCCATGAAATTTTCGACGAGTTCTTTTTGATCTCGCCTTCATAGAGGGTGTCGGAGTCGCGATCGAGGCAGACGGCGGTGATGGTTTTAGAATCTTTGGCGCTGATGAAGGCGGTCGTTAAGCGCGCTGACGCGTCGGGCGGCGCGTAGAATTCGGCGCTGACGAGTTCCCAGTTCGAAAACGATTTCAGGCCGGCCGATTTGGCGGAATATAGTTCGCCGGATTCTTCGTTGAGGCAATAGATTGTGTAGAAGCCTTCGTGGCAGGCGAATGAGAACGAGCCGCCCTGGAGGTTTTCAGGCGCTACTATCGCCGATTTGAGAAGCGGGGGTTCGCCGGGGTCGCGGTATAATTCGATGACCAGCTCGTTGAGGTTGAATTTAAGAAGGTGCGGCGATCCGTTGTATGGCAGGGCGTAATAGAGGTAGTCGAACTCGGCCGCGGCGGAAAGTTCGCGTGCGGCGGAAGCGTTGCCGTATGCGTCGAAGGCCTGTATAGAGTAGGAATAGTTTTTTCCGCTTTCGGCCGAGAGGTCGGTGTAAGAAGCGCGGCCGGCTGGAATTTTAAACGTATCGCGCGCGCCTGTTTCTTTCGATTCGCGCGTGATGGAGTATCCGGCGAGGTCGCTTTCGGCGTTGCCGGTCCAGGAGAGTTCTATTTTTCTGACTCCCGGCGCGGCGCGGAAACCCGAGACCGGCGCCGGCGGAATATCGTCCCCGCCTTTTTTGACCTCTTCGACTAGTTTAGAGATCTTTTTCAATTCGGCGGTTTTCCGGTTGTCCTCGTCGGCCTGGATGTCGCGGCGGATCGTTGAAAAGTCGATATCGGCCCTGGCGGCCTTTTCGCCGAGATCGATCCTGGACACTTTAACGGCGGGCGCGGCGGAATTTTTCGAGCTGAACTCATATTTGACGACATAGGGTTTTTCAATGTCGACCGGTTTTCCGGCCGAATCGGAACCGTCCCATAAAAGCGAGCGCGTTCCGGCGAAATCTTTTTTATTATCGGCGAGCGTTCTTACCAGCGCGCCTTCGGCGGAGTATATTTTAACGCTGACGAGCGTATCGTCGTCTGGCAAGCTGTAATTGAGTTTAACCGATTTCGAAGTCGCGCCCGAAGCGCCGTCCGGGGTTTTAACGCTGACGATCTCGGTTTCGGCGGGCGGTGAGTAGATAAGGCTGAAAAGCGAGATATTCCACAGTCCGGTCTTAGTGGATTCGTAAGCCAGATAACGGCCGCCGGGACTGATCGCAGGGCGGCGTGCCTGGTGGAGCGAGTCATTGATGAGTTGTGTAATTTGAGAGCCGTCGGCGTTGACGGAATAAATGGAAGAGATTTCTCCGTCGTATCTGGCGAATACGAGCCGGCCGCCGTCGGGCGAGAACGCCGGGCTGAATTCGCAGCCGTCGAGCGTGAGGGCGCGCCGGCCCGATCCGTCGGCGCCGCAGATCCATAAAGTATTGGTGTACAGATCTTTTCTGAATGCGATGGTTTTTCCGTCCGGCGATGCCGCGGGATCGAGCATGAAAGCGTTCGGGTCCGACAGCAGTTTTTTATTTTTCGCGGTTTTAATGTTGAACGAATAAATATCGTTACCGGCGCTGAAATAAATATAAGGTGCCGCTGGCGAAACGGCGGGCGTTAGGATATCGATTCCCGCGAGGGCGAGCAGGGTCTTTTCGCCGGAGCCGTCAGGCCTCATCGAAACGAGTTCGTAGTGAAATTTGCCGGACGGCTTTTTGCAGGCGATAATCGTGCCGTCGGACATGACGCGCGGCGATGCGTAATCTGCGCCGTCCCCGCCGGATAAAAGAACCGGCTTTTTCCCTCCGATATCTATCGAATAGAGTTTCATACGCCCGTCCGCGGGCGCGCAGTAAACGACCGTTTTCGAATCTGGAGTGAAGCAGGGCGAAAATCCCCCTGCGGTGGTGAGCATAGCGTCGCGGCCGGCGGTCATCGAGGCGAAATCGGCCCTGAATGTGAAGGAATAAGGCTCTTTCATGGCATTTCCTGCGTTATCGCGCACGCCGAAGATCTTTACTCTTACGCTCTGGCCGCCGATGAATCCGGGCGGCGCGGGCGTTTTCCGGAAAGGTTCAATTTTCATGAGTTTTTTAGAAGTATCATATGTGAGCGCGCCGTCTCCGGCCTCGAACAGGAAGCCGTCAACCTCGCATTTAATGCTCGCCGCGCTTACGCCGGAGCCGTTAAAATCGTCTATGACGGAGGTTATAACAAGGCTCGCCGAAGACGAGCCGTCAGACGGCGTCGTGGAAGTAACCTGCGGCGGGGTGTTGTCGATTTTAACCGCGTAATGCGAGGGGGCGGTAAGTTCTTTTCCGTCGGCGCCGCGGCCGGTAATATGCAGGTATCGCATATCGCCGCCGCCAGAGGCGCCGGCGTTGAAAGAGGCATCCGCGGCGCTTGTGACATCGGCGCTTGGCGCTCCGTAAGGATTATCGTCGATGGTAAACGAGAATTTTTTGATATTATCGTCGTTAGTCCGCCAGCTGAATTTAATGGTTTTATCGATAGAGCCGCCGGAGGAGATGATAAGATTGTCAATATTGAAGGCGGCGCCGGCGGGGTTGCGGCCGTCTGAAACTTCGGCCCAGCCTTCATAATCGTAATCGCAAAAAAAGATCTCTTCTATTATCAGCGGTTTGTTTTCTTTCAGGTCGTTCGTGACGTTTTTAATGAGCCCGTAGAGATTGACCGTGAAATTATGCCAGCTGCCGTCGCGGATGAAATTCTGCCTGGGAAGGCAGGTATGTCCGATGGAAGAACCGGCCGTGGGAGAGGAAAGCGGAATTTCAAAATATCTGCCGCGCGCTTTGAGCATGATATTGACCTCGACGGTCGCGGGGCAGTTATAATCGAATGACAGAACTGGAAATTTCGCCGCGTCGAACGGCTTTGGGAATATATTGACGGCGCAGTCAGACGGCGAGGTTTTATTGATGATCTTAAGCGAGTGCGAGCCGCCGGCTTTAATGTCACTGTCAAAAGTGAGTTCGACGTTATTGTGAATCGAGCGCGGCGTCATTATCGACGCTCCGTTTTCGAAATCGCATTGAACTAAAAACGGATGGGATTGCGAAGATACTTCGATCGGCGGTGGCTTTACGGCGGGGTCGGCGATCTTTTCAATGAGCGCGGCTTTTTCGCGTCTTATTCTATCGATATCGCCCGCGAAAGCGGCGAAGTAAGTTTTCTGCTTTTCGTTGAAACTTGCGACCGGCGAGGTAAGTTCGCCTTCGCGTTCGATCAGGGTATCCAGCGGGAGCCAGCCGGATTCTTTACCGTACTTGAATATGGCCACCGAGCCGGTTTCGAGTTTATCACCGGCGGCGATCAGCCTTAACACGGCCGGCCTGTCGAATTTAAGCCCGCGCGGCCTGGCTTCGTAAACCGGGGATATGAGTTTCATGCCGGCGTTAGCGTAAACGGGCGAATCGGGTTTTAAAAAAGTCGCGGCGTCGATAAGCGAGCACATCGTAAATCCTTCGGTAATGCTGTAGGGTGCGACTATAAGGGCAGCGCGCCCGTCGGCCGATTCGACGAACTGTTCGGCGGTATTTGATATCAGCCGGCCGACGATGATATCGCGGGAGTCCGAGCGCATATTGCCGCGCGTGTCGTAAACTTTGAGCACCAGCCTGTATAATCCGTTGTATGCCTGCTGCGCCGATATCTTATTGCGGTCGTATTTATATCCGAAATTAGTGCCGGCGTTGAAGGATGCGAGGTTTCCCATAACGCTCGCCTTGCCGCCGAAGTGGAGCGCGCGGTTAACAAGAAATTTAGGCTCTTTGGATTCGATCAGTTTTATCTCTTCGCTTTTACCGGCGTTAAGGCAGACGGCGCTGAGAGTGTAGTGTGAAAAATCCATGCCGAGC
>MGFH01000181.1 GCA_001791795.1 Candidatus Wallbacteria bacterium GWC2_49_35 | reverse complement strand
GACAAGGCCGTTCTTCGCAAGAACTGCGCCTGCGGGATAGAAGGCGATTATATCGAGCTGCTCGGCCGCGGCGGCATCACCAAGCATAAAGGCTGCGCGGTTCACGCGACTGAACTTCTGCTGGACAAAAAAAAATAGAAAACGGTTAAGGACTGTGGTGAAAAAATGACCGACGCTTATATTTTCGGCGATATTATAAAAAATTTCGAACCCCATCACTCGAATTTTTCAGACGTCATAGCGCGCTCGCACGAAAAGCGCAAAAAGATTGCCTCCGCCCCTATCGGCGATATCCTCGAAGTGCTCGATTCGGTTTCGCGCGCCTGGGCCGACCGCGAATACAGCATCCGCAAGATCGCATGGGAATACCTGAAACAGCAGACGGGCTACTCCGACGAGATGCTTGAAATGGGCTTTCAGACGATATCTTACATTTGCTCGAAGCGCTTTCTGACGATGCGCCTTAAAAGCGAACTCAACTGCGACTACGCGTTCGAAAAACTCGACGCGCTGGCTTTCGATAAAAAATCCGGGGGAATGCTCAAGGTCAATCCGCTTGGCAGTGTATTGCACGTCTCGGCGTCGAACGTATTCATATCGGCCGTCGATTCACTCGTTTCGGGTTTTATCACCAAGAACGTCAATCTATTGAAACTCAGCCGCGCCGACCTGCTTTTTCCCGTGCTGTTCGCTAAATCCATTAAGGAGCTCGACCGCGCTTCGGTCATCTCCGATACGTTCTCGGTATTTTATTATAAGGGCGGCGACGAAAAAACCGAAAAGCTCTTCAAGGAGAGCGTCGACGCCGTGGTCGTCTGGGGCGGCGCTGAAACGGTTTCGGCATGGCGCCGCGGAACTTCCATAAAGGCGAAGATAATCGAGTACGGGCCGAAGATGAGCTTTTCGTTCGCCGATCTTAACACGGTAAAAAGCGTCTGCGAGCTTGAAAATCTATGCGATCGAATGGCGCACGATATTTCGATGTGGGAGCAGGCTGCCTGCTCTTCGCCGCAGAACGTTTACGTAGTAGAATCGCGCGAGCGCGGCGCTGAAGAATTCGCGAAATTTTTGTTCTATGCCCTCAAACGCAAAGAGTCGAGCCTTCCGCCGAAAGAATTGTCGCTCGACGAGCAGATCGAAATTTTAAAATTTCGTGAAAAGCACTACTCAGACTACATATCGGGCGGGCGCAACAAAGTTTTTTACGATCCCGACTCGATGCCCTGCTCGGCGGTCTTAAGCGGCGACGATCAATGCGAGCCGTCAGTGCTGTTTCGCAACATAATAGTCAAGCCCGTTAAAGATATAGGCGTTTTCTATGCAGCGATCGAAAAGATCGGGTTTTATCTTCAGGCCGTCTCGGTCGCCGTCGACGTGTCCGAAATATTGAGCGTGTCTGAAAAACTTCTCTCGCTTGGCGTAAGCCGCGTGCTGCCCCCCGGAAAACACGGCGAGCCGCTCACCGGCGCGCCGCATGACGCCAAATATTTTCTCGACTCGCTCGTGCGCTACACCGCTCTCGAACTCGAAGGCGCAAGCCAGGTTCCGCTTCTGCTGTCCGATGTTTCCGAAACAAGAAAAATATCGTTGCTCAAAAACATCCTCAGCGGCGCGTATCACGATGTTAAATATTACAACGGCGTCATAACGCCCGCAATACTCGAACTTCACGGCGAGGCTTTCCTGGAGGCTTTCCGCATGCTCCCGACGCTCGGCAAGAAGGAAATATACGCCAACTGCCTTCCCGATTCGACCGACATCATTTCAGACGAAGGCCTTAAAGGCGCCCACATATTCGCTTCAGGCGGCTCTACCGGCGAGGCTAAGTTTTCCATCTACTCTAACGACGAGCTGGAATACGTGACCGACGTTCTGGCCGACATTTACCGCGTCGCCGGCATCAGGCCCGAACACCGCGCGGCGAACCTTTTCATCGCCGGCGGCCTGTGGACGTCCTTCATAGTCGCCAATATGGCGCTCGAAAAGGTAGGCGTGACCAACCTTTCCATCGGCGGCAACACTGATTTTGCCACAATGCTGAAATTTTTCAAAAAACTCCGCCCGAACGCGATAGTCGGCCTTCCTTCGATAATTTTAAAATTCGCCGAGTACTGCGAGAAGGAGAACGACGATATTAAAGTCGAAATTATCCTCTATGGCGGCGAGCACATGAGATCGCCCGCGCGCGCGTATTTAAAGAAGATCTTCGGCGCCGGCGAAATAGTGTCGGCCGGATACGCCGCCGTTGACTGCGGCCCCGTGGGATTTCAGTGCGGCGGAATGAACGGCGCCGACCACCACATCCTTTCGAATTACCAGCATGTCGAATTCATCGATAAAGACGGCAATCCCGCCAAACCCGGAACGGCCGGCGAGATAGTCGTTACCAACCTCAATCGCTCACGCATGCCGGTCATAAGATTCCGCACGGGCGATATGGGCGTGCTCCGCGAGGGCGGCTGCGCCTGCGGAAGGTCCAATCCCGTCTTCGAGCTGCTCGGCCGCTGCGACGACATACTTATCGCCGGCGGCGCCAACCTCACGCCGCGCGACTTCGAAGACGCCATAGCGCGAACTGAAGAGCTCTCGCCGATATTTCAGGTCGTCGCCTGCACCAGGGGCGGCTTCGACGCCATCGAAGTTTTCGCCGAACTCAAGGAAGGCGTCGAACTTTCATCGAAGAAGATAAGCGAACTTAAAATAAAAATTATTGAAGATTTCAAGCGCGTTTCTTTTAAGATAAAGACCATGCTCGAATCTAACTGGATAAAGTCGTTCGAGGTTTTCATACTGCCCGCCGGAAAGATCGAAAGGGCCGGCCGTACCGGAAAAGTGATTAACATGAAAGATATGAGAGGTTGAGAGTTTGAGCACGAATTACGCCGAACGCCTTATAAAATTCATAAAGTCGAATCCGGCCGTTTTAAAGATAGCCGGCGCCGATAAAATAGCCGCCGAGATCGAATTCCTGGCGTCCGCTTCCGGCGGCCAGGTCTTCCCCGCCGCTGAATATTGTGAATTCTTAATATATAGCGGCCTTTACGATCGCGCGCAGGAGAACCTTCACGCCATAATCGACGCCGATTCAGGCAATTACAGAGCGCAGTATCTTCTGGCGCTTTCCTACTACATGGGCGGCTCGCTCCGGGAGGCTCAGTATCCCATCATTAAATGCCTCGAGATACAGCCAAATTACGATGAAGGCCGTTTCCTTCTGGCTCGCATCTTTCTGAAGGCCCGTCAGTACGAAAAAGCGCAGAAGTTGTTCGAGTTTTATCAGAACCACTCACTTTACGCTGTAAGGGCGAAATTGTACATATCGAAGTGTTTTTATTATTCGGGCGGGGTCGAATCCGCGTCGGCTTATCTAGAGAGTGTCTTGAAATCCGGCGAAAAATCGTGCCTCTTTCCTGCGATTTACGCATACCAGCTTTCGAATATCGAAAAATACGACAAGGCGTTCTCGGTCATTTACGCGCACCTTCTGAAAGCGGAAAATGAAAATTTGCCCCAGCGCTATATCCTCGATTTCATGAGCGTTTTTTTATTTTCATTCGCCGCCAGGGGGAAATATTACGACGATTATATAGCCGAGGCCGGCTCCATATTGAGAAATTACAACGACGATCTGCCCTATATGAACGATCCCGCCTACGCGCTTTATAAGAATTTCGCGCTGGCGGCTTATTCAATGAAGACGCACGAGTTCGGCGAGATGCAGAAACGCGCCGACCTGGTCCTCGCGGCCGGCCGCTCTTATGAAACCGAAGATTTCGCGGTGTTCGATTTCGAGGAATTCACCAATATTTACGCGCTCGCCCGCCACAATAAAAACAAGGCCGAAGCGGCCAGGCTTAAATCCGCAGGCTGCCTGCACGTCAATTCCGGCAATCTCTCAAGCGCCGTACTCTGCTTCGAAAAGGCTCTTTCATACCAGCCCGACGATACCGATACGCTTTGCATGCTCGGCGAAAGTTACGTTTTGACCGACCAGACGGCGAAGGCAGCGGACGCCTACTCGGCCATTAAAAAACTCGAGCCTAAAAATATCGACGCCTACAGGCGCACATCTGAAATTTACATGGGTCTCGGACACTACGATAAATTCATCTCCGAATGCCGCCAGATACTCGCGCTCGACCCGGACGACATCATCTCCAGGTTCTATATAGCCGAATACCTGTTCAACGGCTCGAGCCTTAAAGAGGCCGAAGAATTCCTCAAATACATTGCCGGCCAGATCGAGGCCGAGCTCAAGAGCAGAAAAATGGATGAACTATCGCTCGAGATAAAGGACATTTTTGAAAAGTCATGCTTCATGCTCGCCCAGATCGCCTATAAGGACGGAAACAAGGAAAACACCATAATATACCTGAATTCGGTCATCAATATCAATCCGGAAAACGAGAAAGCGTTCGAACTGCTCAATAAACTCAAGCAGAGCCGCCAGGACAAGCAGATCATGCTCCTATTGCGCGAGGCCGACGAAAAAGAGGCGCAGGACGATCTTATCACCGCGATGCACCTTTACGAGAACGTCATTGAACTCGACCCGCAGTTCATCGACGCGCATTTCCGCCTGGCGAAAAACCTCATCAGGCAGGAAAGTTTCGACCGCGCGCTTTTCGAGCTGGGCAGAATATTCGATTATAATTATAAATCATACGATAAAATACCTGAAGTATATCTTGCCATGGCGCTTATATCTTACGAGATATCCAAGATAGACAGATGCCGCGAGGCGCTCTACAGCCTGTCGCATATTTCTGGCGACCCGTCTATCGCGATGATGCTGCTTTATCTGCACAAGACATCTTTTCTGATCTTCGGTTCCTCCCCCGACTTCAACGCGCTCATGGGCGAGCTGCTCGAAAAAAAGAAGGCCGCGCCGGATGATTTCGTGAATAACTTCTCCGTCGGATATATCGTGAATAACATACCGGGCTGGCTATTCGAAGACCCGTCTATTTTCGACGAGGCCAAGGCCGCCGCGCTCGCCGCCCATGAAAGCGATATGAGCGATATCTACGCCGCCTATTCATACGCGAACGCGCTGGAAAAAGCCGGCGAGACCGAAAGTGCCTACGAAATATACGCCCGCATAGCCGCACTCGATTTCGAAAGCAGCTCTGAAATAAGCCATACTAAAGATAAATACTCGCTTTTGAACAATTATCATAAATTTTCGATATCGTTCTACAGCTTTAATTTACTCGAAAATATGAATATAGTTAATTTCGTCAACTCCGCGATCCTCAGGACCGCTTATTACGAGGAGTCGCGCTCTAATTTCGAGGACGCCGCCCATTACTACGCGAAGTCCGCGGCGCTGGTCAGGGACAACCCGCTTTCCGCCATGAGGGCCGTGGACCTTCTGCTCAACGACGCGATGAGCGACAAGAACGTCAGGATATCGAAGGTCTCCGCGATGATCAAGAATCTTAAAAAGGAGGCCGCCGCCGCCACGGCGAATGCCGAGCTGAAATTCCGCCTGGGTTATCTTTATTTCAAACTGCCGGACGATCTCGACGTGCTCGGTTCCACGCTTGAAAGCGTGGTCATGGAGCTGAAATACTGTCTGGCGGTCGACAATAAATACATTCCCGCCTACGCCGTGCTGCGCGCGGTTTATCAGCGGATGGGCGCGAAGGACAAGAAAATGTACGCGCTCGCGCTCGATACGCTCAAGAAGGCGGCCGAGCTGATCGACCATAAGAACCCGTACCTTAACGTGGAGCTCGGCGATTGCTATTATTATTATTACGCTCAAGACTACAAGAACGACGCGCTCGAATATTATAAGAAAGCCGTCATGTACAAGCCCGACTTCACCGAGGCGCATTTCAAGATAGCCTCGATTTACCGCATAAAAAAGGATTTCGAAAAGGCGATACTTCACTACGGCATAGTGTATGATCTGGAGCCGAACGGCGTCAACGCGCAGGAATGCAAAAAATCGATCTCTACGCTTAAGCGCAGGCACATGATAGAATAGTGAACAGTGAATAGTGCATAGTGCATAGTGCATAGTCGATAGCAAACACTGAACAGCAATAGTTTTCTTTAGGATTAAGGATTTTAGAGTGTACGGAGGAGTTAAATGTGTATCAATAAAAAAATAACGGCGGCCGTTCTATATACATGTCTGCTGGTTTCGCTCATGGCGGCGCCTTATTTCCTGAACCGGATTTCCGCGCAGGAAGGCGGACTCGAAGCGGTCCTAGCCGACGAGTATATGCAGAAACAGGAATATTTGAGAGCGGCCGAATTATATTCGAAATTACTGATACAAGACGAATATAACGTCCATCTGATGTTCAATTACGGGACCGCGCTCAGTTTCATAAACGAGCAGACGCGCGCCGTCGAGATACTCGAAAAGTGCTCGCTCACTCTCGAAAAAAAGCTGACATCGAAGCCCGACACGATCGAAGCGGAGCTGCTGGCGCACGTTTACAACAATCTGGCCAAATGCTATATGAGCCTGGAAAAATATGACGAAGCCGCCGGCGCCTGTGAAAAAGGCATTAAAAGATTCGACAACCTTTCATGGCTTTACTTCAACCTCGGCGACGCGCTGCTGGCCAAAGGCGAGCCGAAGTTTGCCATGGCCAATTTCCAGAAAGCCATCGCCCTCGACCAGAGCGATATCGCCGCCAATTTAAAGCTCGTCGAATGCCACTACGCCCTTCAGGATTTTAACGAGGCCGGACGCCTGCTCACCGAACTTTCAAAATTTTATCCGGGCAACAGCGAGATACTTTTCAATCTCGGCTCGGTTTATTACAAGCAGAACAAGGCCGACGAGGCCATAAAGCTGTGGAAAGCAATCGCGGAGCGCGAGCCCGAATCTAAATTCGGGCAGATATCGAAAAAGTGGCTTTCGGAGCTTAAAGTTAACGTCGATACGAACGCGCGGCTTATGGAAGAAACCATCGAGTGCGGCCTGTTCGGTTTTTCATTCGTAAAGCCGGGCAATTTTTATATGTCTAAAGCCGACGGGAACGCCGCCGGATATCTTTACATGATGAGCTCGCACATATACGACGAGGACAATAAGAACACAGCCGAGATATCGCTGTCCATTTCTGTGCAGACGCTTGCCGAGCCTCAGGACTATACAGAGTTCGCCAATAACTGGCAGAAGAACCAGGCGTCGAGCGGGCAGAAATTCCAGCTTATATCTGAAAAGGAAACGATCGCAGGGCGTAATGAAAAGCCGGGCCTGTTCTGGGAATATAGCGCCGTATACAACGGCGTAATTATTAAAGGCGCGACGCTCGCTTTCCTGAACAGAAATTACGCCGTGCTGATATGGCTTAATGCTACCCCCGGCACTTTTTCGAAAGCGTTCGAAAGCTTCAACTCGACCGCCAGGTCGTTCGGCGACACCGAAGCGGCGGGTAAATAACGCGGCCCATTTAACGGCCTATACTTGCGGCGGTGAGCTCCGTCATTCCTTCGAGCGCGCCGCCTTCGACCAGCCTTAAATCGGCCGAATTCAACAGCCAGAAATGTCCGCCGCCGCGCGATGCGATGAAAGCATATTCGAGGCCGGCTTTCGCACAGGCGGTCTCCGCGCCGTTAAGGTTCGCTATCTCTATTTCTTTCGTGACGGCGCCGCTTATCGAAGAAAATATCTTTATTTTTTTACGGTCGCTTCTGATCAGCGCCGTGTAATCGTTCAAAGCTATCAGCTGCTTCGCGCGCCCGTGAGCATCCCAGCCTTCTGCGGCAGATGACGTTTCGCCGGCCTGCTGAGGGGCCTCGTTGAATATCAATCCGCTCGAAGCCGTTGCGGCATCTATTTTAAAGACCGAGCCGCTGCGGCGGTTATAATAGGTGAATAATCCCGCGCCATGGCTTTCGGACTGCGAATCGGCCTCGAGCGAAAATCCGCTTATTTTTTCGATTTTTGAATATGAAAGATTCGCGCGGCATAAATAAAGAGCCGACGTTTTTTTTGCGGGGTCTGAACCGGTTATGTACAGGTTATTTTTATCGTCGAAACGAAGTCCCATTATAGTTTCCTGCACGGCCGGCTCAACTGCCGCCGACAGCAGGTGCTGAAAGTTTTCGCCCGACAGGATTTCGACGCTTTTATTGCCGTCGAGCGCAAGCGCGATTATCTTTTCGTCGACGCTTACGGCGGCCGCCGTCACGGAGTCTTTTGCTTCACTTCCCCCGGCGCCTGCTGTCCGCGCCGGAAATGATATTATCCTGTCTTTGATCTTTCTTTCTTTTTCGTCGAATATATAAATTTCGGTGCCGTCATCCTTTATGAGAAGCGTATTTCCAGTTTTTTCGATATTTAATATTTCGCGCGGCGTGAAGCCAAGAACGCATTCGAACTCTTTTGCGGCCAGTGCCTTTTCGCCGTAAACCGCCACGGCATATCTCGAATAGACGGGCATTCCGGCTCCCCTGCCGGCGGCGCGAAGAACGAATTGATAATCGGGCGAAACCCTGGTGTTCGAAGAAGATGAAGCGCTATGCTCCGCCGGGGAGGGTTTCACGATGCCCTCCTCCGCGCCCGTAGTTTGCCGGGCGGCCTCCGGCGGCCGGTTATAACAGTAGGCAAGAAGCGCGCTGATGAGTAAAATGGTTATATAAAGGATTTTTTTGTTTTTCATAGTTCACCTTTTATTAAATTCATAATTCATTATTCATAATTTTTAACTTTTTATTTTTCAGAATTATGCCATTAAAGATAATATCGGTTATTATTTTAGCGTTATTAGATCAGGGCGCGGATAATTTGAATGTAAATAAAAAACAGGGCGGTCAGTAAATGACGGCCCTGTTTTTATTCAATTATCGTTTGAGTTATTTAGCGTAATAAACTTTATACAATAGATTATTCGTAGTTTTTGATCTGGATCTGCGCGCCTGCGCCTTCTGCGCCGTCAGAGTATCCGGCGGCCCCGAGTGTGGAAGGCGTGGCGCCGGTTTTATCGGTGAGTGTGTTGGGTTCGGACCATACAAAGTTTTTCTTATTCTTAGCACCCGTAAGGTTAATATAGTGCGTGCCCGGGATGAGCAGATTTTTGTCAGGATCGGCGCTGGTGAAGCCCTGAGCGTATTTAATGACTATTTCTTTTGAATCGGCGCCATAGGATAAGCCAGCGGTAGTCAATGCACTGTTTAACTCTTCTATTGACTTGGGTGTCGAGCCTGAGGTTGCTCCGCCTAAATCGGTGGGGGCTAGAATGGGTTTAGCATTTGGATTAGCGCTGTCGAAATATCTGTAAGCTTTTGTAGCAGAGGCAATAGGATCATTGGTCGTACTGTTGGTGATCGCGCCAGTATCGGTAGGCGTAACGGCTAGGCTTAAATCAGCTACCGCAGGAATTGAAACTTCTTTATTGAAATAAAGATGGAGTCTGTCATAGCATCTTGCCACTTCGGTAGCATCACCGGCGTCCTGGAAATTACCGCCTTCGGGATTGACTTCAAGTTTGGCGTCAACCAGCGTGAGAGCACCTATGTAAGCAACCATGATGTCATCTTTGTTAGCCGCATCGCTCGGGCCGCCGCCTTCGGTGTGTTTGCTGTCGGGGCCTTTCGAATAAACTATGCCCTTTCTGTATTCCTGTTCGTAACGGTTGCCCCAGGGGTCTTTCATCGTGTCTAAGTTGGTGATGTATTTACCTTTGAGTTCTTTCATGTATTTGTCCTGAACGGTGGTGCCTTCAAGCGAGTTGAACTTCTGGATGGCCTGAACGAAGGTATCGCAGTCCTGTTTTGCTTTCGTTTTCTTGGCGTCTTCGGTCATTGCCGCGAATTGGGGCAGCGCGACCGCGACGAGGATACCGATGATGGCGATAACGATCATGAGCTCGATTAGTGAGAAACCTTTCTTATTTCTTAATAGATTCAACATAAAACTCCTCCTTAATTTTTTTGCACTTTACTTTACTTTATTTAAAACTTTTTGCCTTTAGTCTGCTGTTTTGCATATGATGCCACTCATAATGCAATTAATGTGCCAACTTTTTCTTTGAAAATTCTTTTAAGACACAAAATAAAAAAATGGATTCGCTATCGTCATAAAGCTCGTATCACGCATTTTTTTGAAAATTAAACGTCACGTGATAATTTGAAAAAATCAAGATGATTATAGCATTGATTAAAATAAAATGCAACATTTTTTGAAAAATCGCACAATGCGACAACAATGTTGCACAATGCAACAAAATAAATTCGCGTCGTATTTTATGTGTCGAAAGAAAAACGAGACCGCTCATAAGTAAAAAATACCAAACTCCTATTGTAAAAAAAATACATTATTCTTGTTCAGGTCAGGAAATTTTTCTACTCTTTCAAAATCCGGCGGCAGGCCGTCGTATTTCTTTATCCTGCAGCAGCCTCCGGCGGCCTCAGCTCTCGAACCGTCCTCGGCGGCGAAAAACGGATTCGGATCGTTTTTCGCGCCGGTTATATTTATGAAGAAATTGGTCGAGATCTGGCCGGAACTGCCTTCAGGAAATTTGAAATAAACCGTGTCGCCCGGGGCGGCGATTTTACATTTGGCGGAGACATTGCTTTTGAATGGGCTTTCGCCTTTTTTAAAATTTTTCGCTCCGCCCTCATACCAGCGGAATATCCTGCCGCTCTTAGCGTCGCCGTCGGACGACGATGCCTGGTCGAGATCGTTCAAAGCAGCCGTGGCTGAAGAAAAATTAAGTTCCACCTCTCCGGTCGGCGACGCTTTAAGGGTCCTGTTGAATTTGAGTATCAGCAGGTCGTAAGCCTCGTCTTCCTCTGAATTTTCAGGGTTTACAACTATATAGGCGTCCGTCAGCGTCAGCGCGCCCATGTAGTGTATCGAAATATCGTCTGTCAGCGTGTCTTTAAGTTTCGCGTCATGTTTCCCGTCCGGGCCGAATGATAGAACCATTCCCGCGGTGGCGTCGATCGCGTACGGCCTTCCCCACGGATCTCTGAGCGTGTCGAGGTTAGCGATATATTTCCCCTTAAGCTGTGAAAGTTTGCTGAGACCTGTTTTTTCGAGATTATTGAACTTGTTGATGGCATCGACGATCGTCTGGCAGTCCTGTTTGGCCTTAGAGCGTTTCGCGTCCTGGTTCATGGACAGAAATTGAGGAAGAGCGACGGCGACGAGAATGCCTATGATAACGATGACTATCATAAGCTCGATGAGCGAAAACCCTCGTTCGTTATGTTTTTGTAGCACTGTGAATCCCGCTTTCTTACTAATTTATGATTATAAAATAAATAAAAAAACATATCAGAAACTGAATATTAATATCAGCAAAACTTAATATATCATATCATAAAAACATGTATATATTAACATACATACGGTTTAACATGCAAGAATTTTTATGGAAGATCAAAAAAGATTGGAGCGTACCGGCAGGCCTATAAATTAATTACTGCAAAAGGAATAAGCCGCCGCTTTTATCGCTGGTGTAATTTTCTATTCTGTCAAAGTCAGGCGGCAGGCCGTCATATTTTTTGACCCTGCAGTTTGCGCCGGAAGCCTCGGCGGGCGAGCCGTCCTCGGCGACGAAAAACGGATTGGGGTCGTTCTTCGAGCCGGTTATGTTTATGAAGAAATTCGTAGTAAGCTGGCCGTAACTGCCCTCGGGAAATTTACAGAAAATTTCATCGCCCGGAAAAGAAATTTTGCATTTGGCGATGAAATTCGTTTTTAAAGGGCTTTCGCCTTTCCTGAAATTTTTGGCGCTGCCCTCGTACCAGCGGAAGATCTTGCCGGCTTTTGCGTCCGTGTCGCCCGAAGACGCCGGGTTGTAATCGTTTAAAGCGGCCGTGGCGGCTGAAAAATCAATTTCTATCTCGCCGGAGCCGGCCGGCTTGAGCGAGCGGTTGAATTTAAGGACCAGCAGGTCGTAAGCCTCGGTTTCAGGAAGATTTTCGGGGTTCACCGAAAGGCTGGCGTCGATAAGCGTAAGCGCCCCCATGTACTGTATGGCAAGATCGTCGTTCCAGGTGCTGCCGCGCTTCGTGGTGTGCTTGCCGTCCGGGCCGAAAGAAAGGACCAGGCCCGCGGCCGTGTCGATCGCGTAAGGCTTTCCCCAGGGGTCTTTAAGCGTTTCGAGGTTGGCGATATATCTTCCCTTAAGTTGAGATAGTCTGGTAAGCCGTGCTTTTTCGAGATTATTGAATTTGTTGATGGCGTCGACGAAAACCTGGCAGTCCTGCTTGGCCTTGGCGCGCTTGGCGTCTTCGGTCATCGACTGGAACTGCGGAAGGGCGACCGCCACGAGAACGCCTATGATAGCGATAACTATCATGAGCTCGATCAGCGAAAACCCTCGTTTTTTATTGTTTTCAAGTTTATGGCGAAAAATTTTCATCATACCTGCCCTTAACGAAAATTTTGAAGAATTATTATAGACACTTTTAAATTATATCACAATGTTATTTATTAATGCAATTTTTTTTATTTATTCTTTAAGAGTGATGTTATATTTTTTGAGCATCCTGTAAAGCGTCGAACGGTCGATCTTCAATATTTCAGCGGCTTTTCCCTTGTGCCAGCCGGTCGATTTAAGGATGTCGATGATGTGCTGGCGCTCGATTTGTTCTAACGACGCGTCGGAGATATCCAAAACGTTCGTCTTAAGCGCGGGATCATTCGCCGCGCCAGGAGATGTTTCCTTCGCGGCCTCGGCGGCGGCGCTGAAAAATTCGCTTTTATCGAAGTGATTGGCGTTGATCTCGTTTCCCTTGGCAAGTATCATCGCCCGTTCGATCATATTCGAAAGTTCCCTGACGTTGCCTGGAAACGAATAATTCAGGATAAAATTTTTCATGTCGTCGCTTATTTTTACGACGCTTTTTTTGAATTCGGCGTTGAATTCGCGGATGAAATGCTCCGCGATCGGAAGGATATCGTCGCGCCTTTCGCGAAGCGGCGGGATCTTGATCGGGAAAACGTTAAGCCTGTAGTAAAGATCTTCGCGGAATGCGCCTTCGTTTATCATTTTCTGAAGGTTCTGATTGGTGGCGGCGACTATCCTGACGTCGACCGTGATCGATTTGTTGCAGCCTATCTTTTCGAACTGCCTTTCCTGCAGCACCCTTAGAAGCTTCGACTGAAGGTTGAGGTTCATATCGCCTATCTCGTCGAGAAAGATCGTGCCGTTGTCGGCGAGCTCGAACTTTCCGATCTTATCCGCCGTAGCGCCGGTGAAAGCGCCCTTTTTGTGGCCGAACAGTTCCGATTCGAGAAGCGTGTCGGGTATCGCAGCGCAGTTTATTTTCACGAACGGTTTTTTCGCCCTGTCGCTGCTGTCGTGTATGAGCCGCGCGACGAGTTCCTTGCCGGTGCCGGATTCTCCGGTTATCAATACCGTGGTCTTCGAGCCGGCAACGCTGGTTATCATTTCAAAAACGCCTTTGATGGCGGCGCTGGCCCCGATGAAGTTGACCTCATCCGAAACTGCTTTCAGCGCGGCGTTTTCTTCGACCAGGCGGGTGTGTTCGAGCGCTTTTTTTATGAGGAGTTTGAGCTCGTCGGGCTCGAACGGCTTTAATATATAGTCGAAAGCGCCTTCTTTCATGGCCTCCACCGCGTTCTGAACGCTCGCGTAGGCCGTCATCATGATAAGGGGCAGCTGGCCGTCGATCTTTTTGAGCTCGCTCAGGAAATGGATGCCGTCCATTTGAGGCATTTTAAGGTCGGAAATTATTATGTCGGGCCTCGGCTCCTGCTGGCTGCCGCCGAAATAAGCGCCGTTGAGCTTCGCGAGCGCGCCGGCGGGGTCGGTGAAGTAGACGACGTCGTGGCCGTCTTCTTCCAGACAGAATTTTAACACTTTGCACATATTTTCTTCGTCGTCGATTATATATATCAGAGACATGTCATACCCCTTTCATCGGTAAATAAAGGGCAACTTTCGTGCCAATATTTTCGGCGGATTTTATTTCGATCTTTCCCCCGTGCTTTTCCAAAATTTGAAACGCGACGGCGAGCCCCAGTCCGGTTCCTTTTTTCTTGGTAGTGAAAAACGGCTGTACGCCGTTTTTCAGCTGGCTTTCGCCTATTCCCGAGCCGTTGTCCTCGACCGTGATAATCATCCAGTTTCCCGAAGGCTTCTGATCGCCGGCCTCCGCGACGGCGCCTGAAACGGCCTCCGCGCTCAGAGTTATAACGCCATCCTGCTTTCGGGCGTCAATGGCGTCCACGGCGTTGAAGGTGATGTTGATAAGCGCACGCAGGATCTGATCGTAGTCGAGTTTTATCTTCAGTTCGTTTTCGCCAGCCGCATATTTTTTCTGTATACCGATATTTTTATTCTCGCTTCTGGCGTACATCGAGATCCTGTCGTAGACCTCGTCAATAAGCTCGCCCACAGATACTTCCAATGGCATCAGTTCCTTGTTTTTTGTGAAATCGAGCAGTTCGGAAACGAAGGTGTTGAGCCTGTCTATTTCCTTGTTTATGAAAACGGCCAGATCTTTTAATTTAGGCTTTTCGCCAAGGGCGTTCTCGAGCGTCGATGCCGCCACTTTCATTATTCCCAGAGGGTTTTTAACTTCGTGCGCGACGTTCGCGGCGAGATGGCCCAGAGCCGCCAGTTTTTCTTTTTTCGCAAGTTCGTTCTGAGTGTTCTTGAGCTCAGTTATGGTTTTTTCGAGCATGGCGTTGGAGCTGACCAGGTTATTATAGATCTTCGCGTTGCTGAACGCGACCTGCGCCTGGCTTAAAACGGTTGTGATAAGCTGTATGTCGTCGTCGTTATATTCGTCTTTCATGTACTTGTAGCCGAGAAAGTAAAAACCGAGTATTATGTTTTCATGATATACCGGGAATATAATCGATATTTTGCTCTGCGCCAGAAAATTCGAAAATTCGAGCGATACCCTGTCGCTGGAAAGATAGTTGACGAAAAGCGGCTCGAATTTCTGAATGTTGCTATTGATCGGATAAATCTGGCGGAAGTAGGAGATCACGTCGTCGATCTTTGCCGGCGGCGTTACGTTTTTTTCGCCCGCAAGGGCCTCTATTCCGGCCGTGGGAAGTGAAAGGTTGTAAAACATGACGGCGTTCAATTTAAAAGTTTCGGCGAAGGTCGCCGCGACCAGCCGTATTATATCCTGGAACTGTACGAGTGACGATATTTTCTGCGAGAAATTCTCGACTATCTGCTTATAATTGAATGCGATCTTGAAGATGTGCGAATCGATGAAATTTCTTATATAATCGACTATAGGCCTGAATATGATCGCGAATAGTATGAAAAAAAGCGCCATGTAATAGATGGCGTAAATGTTGTCGATGATCTGGAAATAATTGAACAGGTAGACGGTCGCGGTAATATAAGAAAAAATGAATACGAACAGGAAGAGCGAATAGATCGTCGATTTTTTAAGAATATAGAATATATTGGCTATCCTGACCTTCAAAAGGGCGCTCGCGATGAACGAAACTATTATCAGCGGAGAGATCAGTTTAAGTTTTTCAACGCCTGAAATGAAAGTGAAGTCGATGAACGACAGAAGCGCGTAGTTTATAATGAAGCCTGAATATATAAGCACGTACTGCATTTTCTGATAGAAGCGGTCGATGTTTCCGCCGCGGATGGAAGTGTTTATCCATAGCGCGATAAGAAGCGCTATCGCGAGTGACACGTATATGTACTGGATGTCGATCGTATCGAACTTATGGAACGCCGCGGCGAAAAGAAAAGCCGTGAAATAGTATCCGAAAAAGCGTCGCCAGGAGATCCTGACCCCGGAAAAGCTGTCGATAAAGTGAAGGTAGAGCGGAGGCAGTATCCAGGTCGATATATCGCTGAAATAGGCCAGGCTTTCGCTCTCTATTATTTTCTGCCAGTACAGCATGTTGAAAAGGTCTTTGATGAACGGCGAGAGAATTATCAGTATGAAAAGCCTGTTGATTACCAGGTTCGGCTCACGCAAAAAAACATAAGTGCCGAACGAGTAGGAAATGATGAAGGCTATGAACGGTATTATATTTTCAAATATGAACATGGTTTAATTTTCACGCGGGTCGAGCGCGTCCCTTAAAATGTCGCCGAAGATGTTGAATGAAACTATCAGCAGAAGAAGGAAAAACGACGGGAACAGAACCACCCAGGGCGCGTTGAAATCGTGAACGCCGGAGTATATCATCTGGCCGATCGTCGGCACGGACGCGTCGGGGCCCAGCCCCAGGAATGTCAACGACGATTCGCTCATTATGGTCGCGGCGATACCTGAAGTGAAAGACACGATTATGGTCGAAGAGCAGTTGGGAAGTATATGAGTGAACAGTATTCGCATGTCTCCGGCGCCATAGGAGCGGGCAGCCTCGATGTATGGAAGGTTGACCAGCTGTATGGCGGCGCTTCTTATGAGCCGCGCGATCGGCGCCCAGCTCACCAGAAATAGCGATATGACTATGGTCGTATAACCCTGGCCTATCGAAATGGAAATGGCTATCGCCAGCAGCAGCGACGGAAAGGCGAGCGTGGAGTCGATGAGGCGCGAGATCAGGTTATCGACGAAACCGCCGTAATAGGCCGCCATTATCCCCAGGACCACGCCGATTATCAGCGCCACGGTCCTGGCGGCGAAACCGATATAAAGCGATATTTTAATGCCGATGAGGGTGCGCGAAAAAACGTCGCGGCCGAGCCTGTCGGTGCCCGCGAAATTGACCAGGTCCGGCGCCGCGAGTATCTTCGAGCGGTTGCTCACGTCGACTTTGTGCGGAATGACGAAATCGGATAACACGGCGCATAAAAAAAGCGATATGATTATTACGAACCAGAAAAGTCCTTCGGGTTTCGCGATGATAGTTTTTAAAGTTGCTGAAATA
>MGFH01000180.1 GCA_001791795.1 Candidatus Wallbacteria bacterium GWC2_49_35 | reverse complement strand
CTTTTTTCACTTTAATTCAAACCCCTTGCTTAAGCGGCGGCGGATTCCGCCATGAAATTAGGTTTAATAATTATTTCAGAAAAGTTTTCGTCCTGTTCGATCGATATTTTCTGAAGTTTCGACAGTTCTAAAACTGCGAGAAATGTCATTACCGTTTCGTGGCGCGATTCGCTGAACTCTAGCAGTTTGGAAAAGGTGGAAATTTCGGTGATCTCGCTTAGATATTTGAGTATCTGATCGATCTTGTCTTCGACCGATATTTTTTCGACGACGATTCGCTGATATTTTTTATCTTTGATGCCGTTGACGACGTTCTTGAAAGCCTCGGCCAGATTGAATATGTTGAGATCGTCGGTCAGAAGGCTCGTTTTGGTTTCGAGCTTCACCTGCTTGAACATGATCTTGCCGTTGGCCGCCTCGCATTCGCGAAGCTTCATGGCCATGTCTTTATAGACCTTGTATTCTTTGAGCTTGTTGACCATGTCTTCCTGGGACTCGAAGTAAAAGGATGTCGATTCTTCGTCGGATTCGGGCATGTCGAAATCGCCGCCCGGCATCTGCGGGTAGAGGAAGCGGTCGTATTCGTTGGCTTTCGGAAGCAGCGACTGCGACTTCAGCCTTATCAGGGAAGCCGCCATTACCAGAAATTCGCCCGCTATGTGGATGTCGAATTCCTGTATAGCCTCGATCATTTCGAGATATCCGCTCGTGATTTTGGACAGAGGAATATCGTTGAGATCGAGTTTGTCTTTTTCTATCAGGTGGAACAAAAGATCGAACGGGCCTTCGAATGCAGGCAGTTTTACATTGTATTCCATAACGTGCTCCTGGTAAAATTATTTTATTTATTATTATCGGCGATCGCTTCGCGCAGGGTGATGTGATCGTTGTCGAGTTTGACCTTCAGGTCGATAAAATCGGTGCGCTTATCGGCCTTATATTCCGGCGGCATGGTTATTTTCGCGTGTACGTTCAGGGTGGCCGTTTTAGCCGGCTCTTTCTTGAAACTGAGTTCTTCGACATGTTCGGAGATTATCGATTCTTCGCCGTCGCAGAGTCTTATTAAAACATGCGCCGCGCCGTATTTATTTTTTAAATATTTAACTTCGACCGAGTTGGGATCTTTTTTCAGGTAATACTCGATGAGCTGGCTCTTGGCGAAAGGCTCGACCATGAATATCTTGAATCTTATGCGTTCGAAGCCGTCTTCCCGTTTCTGGTTTTCGTCTATCAGCTCGACCTCGTTGGGTTTGGCTTCCTTGAATTTTTCACCGGCCACCCACAGATCGAAGTTCTGGTCGTAATAGATCGCGGGGTTGACCCTTTTAAGATCGTAATAAATGCGCGACATTATGGTCGATATCTCGGCCTGAAGCGCGAGCTTTTTTTCGCCGCGCTGCCATGAGTCGAGGTTCTGGCTGAAGGCGTAAAATACGCTGGTCATCAGAATAGCCGCTATGGCCATCGCTATCATTATTTCGACGAGCGTATATGCTCCGCCGCCGTGAGAGCGGCCGTGAAATCTGCGGTTAAAATTACCGGACATAATCAATTTACTCAACCTTTAAAAATTTGATGTCGTTAATGTTGGCGACGTAGGTGTGGATGGACGTTTCCCGCTTCGCCCCGTTCTCTTTCCAGTATAAAAAAACGCTCAGTTCGACCAGATTCGGATCGTTATGGCCTTCCGCCTGTTCGATCTTTATGATCCCGCTCGCTCCGTAGCGTTCGAGAAAGTTTTTTTCGATGGATATCTCGGGGTATTTCGGGTCGGGGAAATTTATCGTCTTTCCTTTGTTTTCAAAAATGAATTTATCGTCTTTTATGGTGTCGATGACCGACTGCAGTATTACCGATGCGTCGAGGATTGCCCCGCCTTTTTCAACGTTGCGGTTGGAAACGAAAAATACTGAAGCTACCGGAATAACGGTTATGCTCAGCAGAACTATTGCTATTAAAACCTGTGTGAAAGTGAAGCCGGCGCTAACCGCCGTTCTTTTTGAGTTCGTCTTCAAATTTTTTATACTGCTCCATGTGCTTGTCGTAGTTATCGATGAACTGTATCGTGTTCTGGGCATTTTCAACGAGCGGGTGCGTCGGGTTCGATGTTATGAACTCTTCGAACATTTTTTTGGCTATCTTGAAATCTTTATATGTAAAGAATATCTGCGCCTTAGTGTAGTTGACGACTATCTTTTCTTCGGGCGAAAGTATTCCTTTTTCCATGGCTTCGAGCTCGGCGAGTGATTTATCCACCAGACCGGACCTGAGTGAAGCGTAAACGTTTTCGAGTGATTTGGGAGGCACGAAACTGGAGATACGGATCGACGCTGCGTCGGCGTACTGTGGCTTAACGTCTTCACGGGCTTTCACAGCGACTTTTCCTGACGCGCTGTCGCCCTGTCCGGCGGCCCTGCCGGATTCGGTCACCAATCCGTAGTCGTGGTCCGGCCGCTTTTTCGCCCGCAGAAAAACAAAAGCGAGCGCCAATGCCAGCACCACCGCGATAACCACTACTATGTTACGCGCGCTGTCGTTCAATTTGCGAATCCTCCGTGAATATATTTGCGAAAAAACTATAAGCGTTGCCGCTCATGAAATTTCAATGGATTATATTTTATCATAAAAAAACAAAATTTGTAAATAAAATAATGATAAAATCCCAAAATTATTAAAATTAATTTTAGAAATTATTTTTTTTGTTATAATTGACTTTAAGAATATTTCTTGATAAGATTATGAAATATATAGAGAGATACATAAGTGTTTTAATCAAGATTAACTTTATTTAATAATTTGTGAAAAAAACGGCAAAAAATAAGCGATAAAGGCGTTAGTAAAATATGGCTGAAGAAAACTTAAAAGATACAGAGATCAGAATTCTCGGCGCCGTGCAGAATGAAATCCCTGTCTGCGCGCGACCGTTCGAGGCCATAGCACGTCATCTTAGCGCCGCCGGTCAAGCGGTCGGCGAAGAAGAAGTTATAGATACGCTGGAATCGCTTCGCGCAAGGAACTATATCAGGCGCATAGGGCCTGTGTTCGACGCCGCGAAACTCGGCTATAAAAGCATACTTGCGGCCGCGGGCGTCACAGAAAACTCTATAGAAGAGGCTGCCGCGGTGATCAATTCTTATGCGGGCGTTACGCACAATTATCTTCGCGCCGGCGATCCGTACAACATCTGGTTCACGGTCACGGCAGAAAGCACTGAAGAGATCGTGCGCATCGTAGACGAGATCGAAATGAGGCTCGGGCTGGACGAGATCCTCGTTCTGCCGGCTGAAAAGACCTATAAAATAAAGGTCGGATTCGAATTAGGCAATAGCGGCGGGAGCGTGCCGGATTAATGTGCAAATTGACCGGTCTTGAAAAAAAGATCATATTTGCCATATCGCGCGGGATAGAGATCACCGCAAGGCCGTTCGAAAAGATCGCCCGGAAAGTGTCGGTTGGCGAAGAAACCGTGATCGGTACCCTCGAAACCCTTGTGAATGAAAAGAAAATAAGGCGCTTATGCGCCGTACTGCGCCACAGGCGGCTCGGTTACGCTGCCAACGCCATGTGCGTTTTCGACGTTTCTGATGAAAACGTCGATACGGCGGGTGAATACGCCGCGTCGTTTCCGGAAGTCAGCCACTGCTATAGAAGGACGCGGGCCGAAAGTTGGCCGTACAATCTTTACGCGATGGTCCACTCTCATACGGAGGCGGAATGCGCCGCGGTCGCGGATAAGATCGCTTCGAGGTCAGCCGCCGCCGATTATAAATTACTATACAGCGTTAAGGAACTGAAGAAAGAGAATATGATATATTTCAATGAAACGGACTCGCCAGCGCCGGATAAGGATGTAAGCCATGAATAAAAGCGCCAGCGTCGATAAAGCGATATCCGTTAACAGCGGCCATGGAAGCGGGGCGTCCGGTGCTGCGCCGGCGCCGCGCCTTATAGCGTGGGAAATGAGCGCGGCATGCAATCTTAACTGCGTCCACTGCCGCGCGGCGGCTTCGGTATGCCGCCCCGAAGGCGAACTGACTTTAACTGAATGCCATGAATTTTTAGACGACATCGCCATGCTTTCGCCCGCCCCTATGCTTATTATGACCGGCGGCGAGCCGCTGATGCGTCCGGACTTCTTTGAAATTCTTGAATATGCCGATAAACTAGGCATAAATAAGGTCCTGGCCACCAACGCGACGCTTGTGACCGCCGAAATCGCGGCCCGCCTGGCGGCTAACCGTGTCGCGGCTGCAAGCGTGAGCATAGACGGCTCTACGGCGGCCGCTCATGACGCTTTCAGAAGGTCGCCCGGATCTTTCGAAGAAAGCGTCCGCGGAATAGGCCTGCTGAAGGCCGCCGGCATAAAGGTCCAGATAAATATCAGCGTTACGAAACGAAACTACGCCGATATGGAAAATATTTTCGCGGCCGCGCGCGGCCTTGGGGCATCCGCCATACATATATTTCTGCTCGTTCCGACCGGCCGGGCCGAAAATATGCGCGGCGAGGAGATATCGGCCGCGGAGTACGAAACACTTCTGAACTGGTTTTACGATAAAAAGCGTGAAACCGGAAGCGAAATTAATCTTAAAGCCACTTGCGCTCCTCATTATTACCGCATAATGCGCGAGCGGGCGAAGGCGGACGGCGTCGCCGTCACCGCCGAAAATTTCGGCATGGACGCCGTTACGCGCGGATGTCTCGCCGGGTGTGGGTTCGCCTTCGTATCCTCGTCGGGCGTCGTTCAGGGCTGCGGATATATGCCGGTCGCAGCCGGAAATATACGCGAACGAAAGTTCTCCGATATATACGCTAACTCGGAGTTTTTTATGAAACTTCGCGACCTGTCGCTTTTAAAGGGAAAGTGCGGCAGGTGCGGCTATAAAAAGGTCTGCGGCGGATGCAGGGCGCGCGCCCTCGCCGAAACGGGCGACTGTTTTGGCGAAGAGCCTTATTGCAGTTATGAGCCGGATAAAATTTATTGATCGGATGCAAAAACTCGATGGAAAATAAAACGGTTGCCGCTGAAACGCACGGCGGCGGAGCATCTTCGGCATTGAATGTTTTCAGCTCAGTCAGGCTCGCGGTATTTCTTATCGCTGCCCTGATCTTTATATGCGCGGCCGGGACCCTTATTCCGCAGATGAAGGAACGACATTTTTATCAGGCGTACTATGGCGGCGGCGCGAATATTATATATTTATTTTCCCTCAACGATATTTACCACTCTTTTATTTTTTATTTCGTTACGGCTCTGCTGGCTATGAATATCGGTGTATGCTCGATGAGACGCCTGAAGGCCCGACTCGCATCGCTTAGATCTTCCGGCGGCTTCCGGGACGGCCGCGACATAAGCGGATTGAAAAACGCAGCCGCAGCAGAAGATTTTGACGAAGGCCGGTTCGAAGCGCTTAAAGTCCGTCTGAAAGCCGCGGGATACGCGCTGACGACCGGCGGCAGCCCCGGCGGCGTATCCGGTTTCGCCGAGTCCGGGCGCTGGTTTTTCGCCGGAGAGCAGCTCGTCCACCTGAGCATTCTGGTTATAATCGCAGGCACTATGATCGGAAATATTTCCGGCTATAAAACTTATTTCCGTGTCTATCCGGGCGAGAGGATAAGCATTCCGTCGCCGCGATACCAGGCTGTGAGAAACCATCTGGAAAGGCTTATGGCGGAATCACGCGCCGCCGGCGCGGACCCGCACATGGCGGCCGCGCCGCTTATGAAAGAACTCGAAACGATCTCAGCCGGAGGCGGCCGCGAACTTTTCGGGTTGCGCGTCAGTGATTTCAAGACGGAGTATTTCGAAGACGCCGCGCCGGAAAAAAGCCTGGCTGGCAAAGAAAACGAACAGTCCGTCAAAAACTGGAATACCTATTTTACCGTCGAGGACGGCGGCCGCGATATTTCGTCGGGCGTCATAGCGGTGAATTCTCCGCTGTACTATAAAGGCGTAAATATTTATCAATCGTCATATTATAAAACGCGCGACAGGATCAAAAGCGTTAAAATAAGGGCGGAGCGTCCCTCGCCCGTCGCCGGAGGCGCGGTCGCGGCGGAAAGTTTAGAGTTCAAGAGCATCGGCACCGAAGCGTCGTTTGCAGATGGAAAATTCAGGCTGAAGCTCGTTTCGTTTATTCCCGATTTTGCGATCGACCCGGTAAGCCGTGAGATCTATTCGGCCGGCGACTCTCCGGGCAACGCCGCGCTGAAATTTTCGATAACGTCCGCCGATAAAGCCGAAACCGATTCGGTCTGGCTTCTGGAGATATCTCCGGAGTTCGCGGCGAACGCGCTCAGAGACCTCAAATACGGCTTCAATCTTGCGATCGGGAGTATCGAAACTTTCGAACGCGAGGCGAGCGGCCTGCAGGTTAACTACGATCCCGGCGTCGGCGTCGTCTGGCTGGGCTGTTTTTTGATGACTTTCGGGCTTTTCGCATCATTTAACTATACTCATAAGAGGATATGGTTCGTATACGATCGCTCAGCGAAAAAGATATCGGCCGGCGGGGCGGTCAGTAAGGGCGGCCTCGATTTTTCGAAGGAGTTCGCCGGTTTATTCGGGCCTGCGGGCGCGGGCGCTAAAGACGGAGGTAAGGATCGTGAATAATTTATCGGCGGCCTGGCCGCTTATGGAAGAGATCGCCTTCAGCACGGCGTTTTTTTCATACTTTATATGCGCGTTTTTATATTTTTATATTTTATTCTGGCAGCGGCGCGAACCGGGCGCGTTCAGCGCGGCATTTTTGTGGACGGGCGTGCTCAGCCAGGCGCTCGCGCTTTTAATAAGATCGCAGAAAGCCGGCTACGCGCCGATGTCGAATATGTTCGAGTCGCTTTCCGTTTTTTCTTTTCTGATAGTCGTTTTTTATTTATGGATCGAGTTCAAATATAAGATAAAATCACTCGGTCCCTTCGTTATCAGCATGGCTTTCACGATGATCGCCATCGCCTCGGTGCTGCCGCGAGATATCAAGCCGCTCGTGCCGGCGCTTCAGAGTTACTGGCTGGTGCTGCACGTGCTGGTGACTTTCGTCGGCGAGGCCGCGTTCGCGATCTCATACGCCGCGGCCCTCATGTATCTTATAACGCCTGCAGGCGAAGAAAAAAACGATCCGTGGCAAAGATTTCATTCGGGGTTCGTCACGGTTAACGCCGGACTTTTTCTCGCCGTGATATCTTATTTCATAACCGCGCTTCTTATAAAACGCTCCGTTATATCCGGTGACGGCCTTCTGGCGGCGGTCCCGATATTTATTTTTTTCGCGGGCTCGCTGTCTTTTCATTTCGCCAAAAATATGATATTATTAATGATGCCTCCGGCGGAAACGCTCGAGGACATAAGTTACCGCGCGATCGGTTTCGGCCTGCCAGTTTTCACTCTCGGCGCGCTTGTATTCGGCGCCATATGGGCGCACCGGGCCTGGGGCTCGTACTGGAGCTGGGACCCTAAAGAGACCTGGGCGCTGATAACGTGGTTCATATACGCCGCCTACCTTCACGCCCGCTATAACGTTAAGCTGAAGGGGCGCGCCGCCGCTTACATCAATGCGCTGGGTTTTATTTCGACCCTTTTCACCTATTTCGGGGTGAATTATTTATTGAGCGGGCTTCATTCATACGGTAAATTTTAGCGAAGGTCCGGTATTTAAAATGCTTTGCGTGATAGGTTTAAATTATAAAAATTCTTCGATCGAAGAACGCGAGAAGTTCGCGGTCCAGAAGCCCGAGATTGGCTTTACGGCCCGCCGGTTTTTCGACACGCTCAATCTTAACGAATGCGTTCTGCTGTCGACCTGCAACCGGTTCGAACTCTACTGTGCGCTCGGCGCGAAAAACAGGGCCAAATCGGTTGCGGCCGGAATAATCGATTACTTCAAGGCCGGCTTCGGGCCGGACGACGAAAGGTTCTACGTTCTCTTCGGCGAAGACGCCGCTCGTCAGCTGTTTAAGGTGGCGTCCGGGCTCGATTCGATGATAATAGGCGAGCCGCAAATTCTTTCACAGGTGAAGCACGCCTATTCTTCGGCGAGTGAAGTTAAAACGACGGGATATTTAATGAACAAACTCTTCCACCAGGCCATAAAAATCGGAAAAGCCGCCCGAAGCGAAACCGCCATAAGCAGAAGTTCCGTTTCAGTGAGCGGCGCGGCGGTCGCCGCCGTTAAAAAGGAGCGCGGCGGCCTGTCAAAACTTTCAGCCTTATTGATAGGCTCGGGCGAAACGGCCGAACTGGCGCTCGAATGCCTCATTAAAGGCGGTGTAAGAAAGAGCGCCGTTATTAGCCGCACTCTCGAACACGCGGAGGCCCTGGCGTTAAAATACGGAGCCACGGCTTATGAGCTGACCTCGCTTTACGAACGCGTCCGCGATTACGATATAGTGATTTCTTCTACCGATTCGCCGCATTATATTATCGGATACGAAAAGTATGCGGCTGCCGGATCGAGCCGCAGCAAAGGTTCTCAAATTATAATAGACCTCGCCGTGCCCCGCGACGTGGACCCGCGGGTCTCTGAAATAGACGGCGTCAGCCTTTATAATATAGACGATCTTGCCGTAATAACCGTGTCCGCCGTTTCAGAGCGCAAAAAAGAGGCGGCGAAGGTCGCTAAAATAATCGACGCTGAAGCGTCCGTTTTTTTAGATTGGTACGAAGGCAGGCCTGTAAAGCCTTTTATAGAAAAATTCAGGGCCGGCATCGAAAAGACCGTCGAAGCCGAAATCGATAAATTTACGAAGAAACTGCCGGCCGGCGCCTCGGTGCCCGAAAAGTCGCTGAACGCCCTCAAACAGGCTATAATAAACAGGATCTGCGACGGGCCTATAAGCCGCGCCCGGAACTGCCCCGATAAAAGCAGGATACATGACTGCATACTTAATTTTGAGTGTTTTTTTGATCCCGGTTGCGGGACCAGGTGCGGCGGCCGGAAAAAATAATTTCCGGCGGCTCTATAGAGCCAACGCGAGGTTGTTATAATTGGCGTGAAAAAAAGCTGATAGAAAAGGCTGATTTTAAAATGGCGAATTCCAGAAGTGAAGAATTGAAAATTGCCTCCGGCAAAAAATATTTCGAAATTTTATGCGCCGAGATCAGCGTAACGGAAGAGCTCGACCTGATCAAAGCCAGGGATGAGAGAATATTCAGCCTTTTGAACGATTATTATTCAACTCTCATTTACCCGAGGTTCGCCTTTCTCGCCCAGACCAACGTAAAAACCGGCGCGGGAGAATGTCTTCAGGCACTGAGGCGTTTCAAGGCGGCCGCGGCCATGTGCGCGAACGTCGATTCATTCAGGCTGCCCGCTGCGCTTCCTGCTTATCTGGCGCAGGATTTCAAAGTAAAGACTGATTATATCGAAGAACTGGCGGGCGGAAAGGGCATCAACGGCCAGGCCGGCCTCGCCGAGTTCGAGGGCGTAGTGAAGGCGCTTATTCTTCTCTATGAGGAAAAGCGCAAACATGAAGCGTCAGCGGCCCTGCCGGAGGAGAAAAAGAAAAAACGCGAAGCCCTGTCGGCCTCGCCGGCTGAAAAAAAAGGCGGCAAAAAAGAAAAAACGGCCGCAAAAAAAACAAAAAAAGGCAGAAGAAAAAAGGCCGAAGATAAAGAAATCGCGGACAAAGATATAAGCTGGCCGGAAAAAGCCCCTGCTATAAAGAAAGTTCCGGCCGTTCCCGCCGCCCCCGGCAGCGATGCCGAGTTAAAGTTTATTACAGTTTTCGCGATTATTCTTGGAATCGCCGGCGCGACAGTATACAGTGAAAGAGGCAACGCCAGCGTGTTCGGAGCTTTTCTGGGGGGGGCTTTCGGCACTTTTCTGGCCTCTCTTCTGGGTAATATTTACTTCATGCGCGTCGGATATATAAAAAGGGACGCGTTCATATGCCTTGCGATGATCATATTCGCCGTCGCGTCGATGCCCGCCGGCCGCGGAAGATCGGTGCCGGTTAAGAGCCCTTACAGCCGGTCAAAGCAGCCCGAAAAAACCTTTGATTATAAGAAAGCGAAAAAAGATGCGTGGAAGAGTTATAACGACCGTCTGAACCGGTCGCTTATTGAAAAAACAAAAAAAACCGCTCCGGGCGGCCGGACAAAATAAAATCTTGTTACCTATTTTTCGTCAAATACCTTAAATTTCTATTGAAGTTAATTGTCTTTTCTGGTATTATTTTCATTTGAGAGTAGTTTTAAGCTACTTTATTCTTTTAACTTTAACCGAAGAAGAAAGTTTGCATATGCTGCCCATTACAGAAAACGAAAATGAAAATTTCGAGCTCTTGAGCGACGAAATATCGGATATTCCGGGGCTTGAGGCGTTAAATTCCAACGACCGTCGGCTTTTCGACGTATTTTTGGAATTCTGGAACGTGAGCGTTTATCCGAAATTCGTGATGCTCGCCCAGCAGGGTTCAAAAAACGGCGCCGGCAAGGCGGTCGATCTGGTTAGACGCACTAAAACCGTCATCGACCTGTATAATCAGAAGATAAAAAACTATCGTAATTACTCGTTGTCCGACATCGATTTTGAATTTCAGCAGCAGTTCAGTTCCGTCTGCTCCTACTTCGACAGTATCGCCGAAAGGCGTAAAAAGCTCACCGGAAGCGAGCTCGATATTTTCGCCGAGAAAATAGCCGGCTTTGACGGCGCGATCCATCCGCCGAAAAAAATGTCGAGAGGGGCCGCGGCGTCTCATCAGACCAAAACGGGCGGCGCTCAAGACGAAAAAAAAGCGACGCCCGCCGCAGAATTTGTCAGAAATCAATCTCAGTCACAGTATCGGCCCCAGGCCCAGCCGCAGGAGCAGTATCAGTACCAGCCTCCTCGTCCGACTTATTTTAATGAAAGCTCCGTTCCGGGCCGCTATGGCTCAAAAAAAATAGAGCCGATGAATTTCAGCATACCCATAGGCCTGTTTTTCTTTTTCGCCGGAGCCGGGATCGCGGGTCCAGTAGGCGCGGCCATAGGCCTGGCGCTCGGGCTTTTGATCGCATCGCGCTCCGAGAAGGAAAGCCGCGGAATAGGCTCATATCAGGCGCCCCCCTCTGAAGAAGTTTTAAACGATCTTAAAAACGCCGAAAGCGATACGGTTCAGGGGCCGCCCCCGGGAAATCCCGCAGGCGCCCCTTATCCTGAGTATGATAAAATGGCCGTGCAGACAGCCGTGCAGCCTGCTGAAGCGAAAAAGGAATCAGGATGCGGCGTCGGCTGTTTCATGATGTTCACGTTCATGATGATAGGCGGCAATATCGGCGGCGGTGCCGGAGCGGCCGCGGGCATGTTCATAGGTTTTTTTCTCGGCTCTATTGTTACGGATTTAATGAATAAAAATTATAAGAACATCGAAGGCGGGTTCACGATAAACGGTTTTTTCGTTGGCCTCGTGCTCGGGATGTATTTCGATCATATTTTCCTGGGTATCATTTTCGGCATATTCGCCTCGAGGGTGTTATTCTCGCTGCTCGTCGGGAGCGCGAAGACTCGTAGTTAGGTAAAAAAACAGGCCGCAGCAGGCCATATTTTTATAAATCGATAGGGGATGGTATTAATGTCAGAGAATCTGAATTTTGATGTTATCATAGTCGGCGCGGGAGTTTTCGGTATGGCGACCGCTTTTTATCTCAAACAGACCGACCGCGCGCTGAACGTCGCCGTGATAGACCGCGAGGGCGGCGCCGGCGAAGGAAACACCTGTAAATCCGCCGCCGGATTCAGAAATACGTTTTCGTCACCCGAAAACGTCATGCTGACCAACACTTCGATAGATAAATTCGCCGACATCGAAAAGAAAGGGTTCGGCCTGAACACTAAAATGTGCGGATATCTCTGGCTTATGACCGACGATAAATTCAAGAAATCGCAGGACGCGATATGCGCCATGAAGGAGAACGGCGTCGATTTTGCCGTGCTGTTCGCGGAGGAACTGCGCAATATTCCGGGCCTCAACGTCGACGCATACTCGTCGGACGAATGCAAAATGATGGGGCTGTCGAGGATCAAGTGCGGTCTCCTCGGCAAGAAATGCGGTTCGATCGATCCCGGCGCCATCGTCTCCTATTATGAAAGCGAGTTCAAAAAACTCGGCGGCGTCACTAAATATAACACCAAAGTCGAATCGCTGATACTCGATCCCGAAGAAAAATTCGACATTCCGGGCGAGCCTCTGGTGTGGCAGGAGCCGAAGATAACGGGCGTGCGCACGGCCAACAGCGAGATCCACGCTAAAACTACCATTATAGCCGCAGGCGTATGGGCGAAGGAACTTCTGGACCCGATAGGCATCGACGGCCATATCAAACCGAAAAAACGCCAGCTTTTCCAGGTCAAGGGCAGCTCGCTCGAGCCGCTCATCAAAAACTGCCCCGGCTACAACGAGCTTAATATGCTTCCGTTCACGATAATCCAGAAGGCCGGAATTTACATCAAATCCGAGCCTCGCGAAGACTGCATTTACGTCGGCTGTGCCGATAACATAGGCCGCGCGTTCAGTTTCGACTGCGAACCCGAGCGCGACTATTACGAGAACAGCATACTTCCCGTTCTGGTCGAAGTATTCCCGCAGTTCAAGACCGCCCGTCTCGAAAGCATGATCGCGGGCTCCTACGCCTACAACACGATCGACAAAAATCCGTATATATTCAAACCCATGCGCGATCTTGTGGTCGTATCGGGCGATTCCGGCTCGGGCATTATGAAATGCGACGCCGTCGGCCGCATCGCGACCGCGCTCTACTGGGGCGAAGAATACGCGATCTTATACCCGAACGTTCCGTTCAGGGTGTCCAAACTCGGCGTCGAAACGCGCGACGTCACGTTCGAAAGGTTTGTAATATAAATATTTTACGTCAAAAATATCGCGCGCGGCCCGCTGAATAAAATAAATCCGCCTTTGAGCCGCGCGCGTATAATTTTATCCTGTTTAAAGCCGAAATTAACTGATGAATACAAAATAAATACGAGGTAACAGATGATCGACGCAATTAATTTTTTTTTCACGCACTTATCGACTCAGAATCTTGGTCAGTTAATTGAATGGGGCGGCCTTACGGTGCTCACTATAATAGTGTTCAGCGAAACGGGTCTGCTTGTAGGATTTTTCCTGCCTGGCGACTCGCTTCTGGTCACCGCGGGCGTTCTGGCGTCACGCGGTTTTATCGACATAACTACGATGATCATAGTGCTGTGCTTCGCGGCCGTGATCGGCGACGCCGTCGGCTACTGGCTTGGCTGCAGGATAGGGCCGAAGATATTCGTGCGCGAGGATTCCAGGTTCTTCAAAAAAAGCCATCTGATTAAAACGAAAGAATTTTACGAAAAATACGGCGGAAAAACCATTATCATAGCGAGGTTCGTCCCCATAATCAGGACCTTCGCGCCCTTTATCGCCGGTGTGGCCGAAATGAATTATTTCCGGTTTGCGGCTTACAATATCGTCGGCGGCATCGGCTGGATCACGAGCATGTCGATGATCGGATATTTCATCGGCAATAAATTTCCACTCAAGATCGTCGTGCCTATTGTAATTTTTATATCGATACTGCCGATCATATACGAGTTCGCGAAGGCGTGGCTCGAAAAAAAAACACTAAAGCAAGGTGAAGAAAATCAATGAAGGTCATTAAAAAATCAGCCAAACCAGCCGCGGCCAAAACTTCCGGAGCCGCCTCAGGAGCCAAAAGCGCCGGAATAAAAGAAGAAATAAAATATTCCGATTCCAAAACCACCATATCCGAGCTGAAGGCTGTCATGAAAAACTTCGTGGCTGAGCGCGAGTGGGAAAAATATCACGATCCTAAAAACCTTTCGATGTCGATAGCCATCGAGGCGGCCGAGCTGATGGAACTTTTCCAGTGGATCAAAAATGAAGAGGCCATGGCCGTTGATAAGCATTCGCCGCTTTACTCGGAAGCCTGCGACGAAATATCCGATATCATCCTCTACTGCCTTTCGCTTGCGAACGTTCTGAAAATAGACCTTTCGCAGGCCATCACAAATAAGGTCGTCAAAAACGTCCGCAAGTATCCAAGCGATATCTGCCGCGGAGATTATAAAAAGCCGCATAAAAAAAGTTAATTTGACAGATGCCGCTCCCGATCAGGATAATTTTCGGGGAACGGCTATTATGAAAATAACCGGAAAAACAACGCCGCCGCGGATAGTTTCGCAATAACGAGACTTGTCCGCGGCGGCGCCGTATTACTTTACGAGGTATATATTATTTTTCTATTAATTCCACGTTAGCGCGCGGCAGAGTGAATTTTTCTCCGGTGTGCTCTATTTTTACCTCTACTACCCTTACTTTCGCTCCGGTCTCTATTTCGTGAGGCTCGGTCGGAAGCGCGGTAACCTCGGCTATGGAGCCGAAATGAGGGACGCGGATGATTCGTACGACGCAGCCTACGTCCATTAAAAGGTTCGCTTCGGGCGGGGTAGAAATATCGCTTTCTTTAAGGTTTTCTTTAGGTATTATGATCTCGGGCCTGATGACGCCCGCGCGTATCTGTGTCGCGCCGTTGATCGAGGTCTTTTTGCCGTTATTGTTCTTCAGGAGTTCGAAGGTTTTGCCGGCCATGTTGATATTTCCGAAACCTTCGGTCACAACGAGCGTGATGCCCTTGTTCTCGTTGCCGGTAATCGCGACGCCGAGGTCGTATCCGAGGAAGTTTTTAAGCGTTTCGTCGTCGATGCCTCCGGCGATTATGCCCTTTACTTTGCAGGCCTGCGCCTTCTTTATCGCCGCGGCGGTGATGAGCGCGCCGCCTACGATGATCTTGCCGGCCTGCGTGTCGTTTATCATGCCTTCTTCGAGAACCGTCGAAGGAGACGAAGCGACCATGACCAGTTCGCCGACCGTTTCGCCGCCGACGCCGAATATGCCCTGGATGTATGTGCCGATTGTTTTAACGACGACGCCCTCTTTAGGGATTATTTCGTCGACTATGCCGTCGATGAACGATAAAACTTCGACCGGCGTGGGGTTCTGCCTTAAAACTACCTGGCCGGTGGCGCAGGATATGCTTTCGATAGTGCCGTCGCAGGGCGCCGGGCAGGGCGTGGTGAACATGCCGAAAAAACTGCTGCTCTGAGCGATCGATTCGCCTTTTTTCACTCTGTCGCCTTCTTTTAAAAGCATGAAATCCTTTATTTCTTTAGGGTCGATGCTGAGTTTATTGACGACGTTGACGAGTTCGACGTTGCCGGGCAGTTCGGTCTTCGCGACGACGTCTGAATGTTTTACGCGGCTGCCTTTGTTCACCAGAACGTCGCCTATAAGGGGAAGTCTTCTTTCTTTCGATATGACGGTGCTTTCGGAAACTTTAAGTCCCGGGGTATATGCGTTTGCCATGATAATCTCTCCTTTGACTATTCGAACTTCGGGTATTTGGGATAAAGGTCCATGGCCTTTATCCATTCGAGCAGTTTTTCGACGCGTTTGGCGTTGTCTTTCGGAAGTTCGAAAGGCCTTCTGCCGCGGGTATCTATTATAACGCCCGTCGTGCCGCCGTGGACCGTGCCGCGCACCGGCGCGCCGTAGCCTTCGCCCATGTCGAAGCCGCGCATCGGAGTAACCGTTATTTCGGCCGTTTCGCCTACGGGGAGACCCATTACGTGTATCTGGCCGAACGGGACGTCGATATCGACTTCGTGGCCGTTCTGTTTTTTCAATTTTACGTTGACGCAGGGCTTGCCTTCTTTAGCTATGCCTATGGGGGCTATGCAGGTGCCCAGATATATGAGGCAGTCTTTTTCGAAAACCTGAAGAGCCGCTTCTGGATGCACTTTTGCAAGAACGCCGAGCTGCGGCATCATGAATATCGAATCGACCGTCAGCTGGGTAATGCCTTCGGGCAGGAACGAATCCATGAGCATCATAGCGGTCTGCTGGCGGCGCGGGGCGTGCGAGAGAACGCCGCCGGAGCCGATGAGCATGTTAAGGCGCATCAGGTTAACCAGCGATTCGCCGGAATCTTCCTGGGTAAGCGCATCGCCTATGGTGCGTTCTTTCTGAACTCCCTTGAGGCCGACGGCCAGAGCTTTATGCTGGTCGAACGAAAGGCGCAGCGCTTCGCGCGCGACGGCCTGTTCGACTATGAGTTCTTTGAGAAGGTAAGGGATGGTAGTGGGCCTTATCATTTTGTTTTTGATGCGGTTGCGCAGGTCGCGCTCGTCCATGGTGAAGGGGACCCATCGCATTATATTGTCGAGGCCCGCGTCGACGAATACGTTCGATATGCTGTAGCTCATGCCGTAGTTGGCGGAAACGGTCTTGTTGTATATGCCCTGGAAGACAGAGAAAACGTCGGTGGTGGCTCCGCCTATGTCGGCGCCGACGACCTGCATGCCCTTCTGTTTGGCGATAACCTGCATGATGTCGCCGACGGCGCCCGGGGTGGGCATGATGTCGACGTCGGTCATTTTCATGAGCTTATTGTAACCGGGTGCCTGCTGCATAACGTGGTGCAGGAAGAGCGCCTGTATCTTATGGCGCGCCGGCATGAGATTTTCGGTTTCGAGCGTAGGCCTTAAATTGTCGGTTATATCCAGCGCCGTCTTTTTGCCGAGGCGCTCTTCGACGAGGCCGGCGGCCATATTGTTTCCGGCGTAAACTATCGGCAGCTGATACGATATTCCAAGGCGCGGCTTCGGGTCGGCCGCGGCGATAAGTTCGGCGAGTTTCGCGACGTGTTCGGTGGTGCCGCCGTCGATACCGCCCGCGAGAAGTATCATGTCGGGGCGCAGGTGCCTGATGCGTTCGATCTCTTCGTGCGGAAGGCGTCCGTCGTTGGTGGCTATGACGTCCATGACGATGGCGCCCGCGCCGAGAGCGGCGCGCTGGGCCGATTCGCCGGTCATCGATTTAACGACGCCCGCGACCATCATCTGCAGTCCGCCGCCGGCCGATGAAGTGGAAATATAAATATCGACGCCCTTGTCGCCCTTTCTGGGTTTTATGATCTCGCCGTTGTCTAAAATTTTTCGGTGGACGAGTTCTTCGAGCTCGGTTATGGCGTTCAATACGCCCTGCGTAACGTCTTCGATCGGAGCTTCGACCGTGGTCGGAGCCTCGCCGCGCTTAACGAGGCGGAACACGCCGTCCACCTTTTCGATCAAGATGGCTTTCGTCGTCGTCGAACCGCAATCCGTGGCGAGAATGCTGGTGATTTTTTCTTTTGGAATATGCATTCTTATCTA
>MGFH01000179.1 GCA_001791795.1 Candidatus Wallbacteria bacterium GWC2_49_35 | reverse complement strand
AATCGACGAGGTTTTTCTTGCGCGCGAAGTCGCCGCGCTGCATTCCGGATATCTGCGGAACGCTGATGTGCGATTCGTCAATTATCAGAAGGTAATCGTCGGGAAAATAATCGATGAGCGTTTCAGGCGGCGTTCCGGGCTTTCTGCCGGATAGTATGCGCGAATAATTTTCGATGCCCTTGCAGTAGCCTATTTCTTTTATCATTTCGATGTCGTAGGCGGTACGCTGCGACAGACGCTGGATCTCGACCAGTTTTTCCTCTTTTTTAAGTTCTATCAGCCGCTCTTCGAGCTCGTCCTGTATCTGCGTAACAGCGCGCGCGCGAAGTGTTTCAGGCGCGACGTGGTGCGTGGCGGGGAATATTGCGACCTCATGCAGGTCTTCTATGATCTCGCCGCTGACCTGGTTCACTTTTGATATTTTTTCGACGCGGTCGCCGAATAAACTTATCCTGATGACGTCCTCGCCGGAAGCCTGAATTATTTCCAGCAGATCGCCGCGCATGCGGAACATCGAGCGCGAAAGGTCGAGCGTGGTTCTGGTGTACTGCATTTCGACCAGCCTTTTCAAAATCGAGTCGATGTCGTAGTCGCAGTCTTTCTGTATGAGTATCTTCATGCTCTCGTAAATATCGGGCGATCCGAGGCCATAGATGCAGGAAACTGACGCTATGATGATGACGTCGGTCCGGGTCAGAAGCGCGTGCGTCGCCGCGTGGCGGAGTTTATCGATCTTTTCGTTTATGTCGGAGTCTTTTTCGATATAGGTATCGGTGTGCGGAATATACGCTTCGGGCTGGTAATAATCGTAGTAGCTGACGAAATATTCGACGGCGTTGTTCGGAAAGAACTCCTTGAATTCGCCGTAAAGCTGCGCTGCCAGCGTTTTATTGTGCGTGAGTATGAGCGTCGGCACCTGAAGGCGCTCGATGATATTGGCCATGGTGAAGGTTTTGCCGGAGCCGGTCACTCCGAGCAGCGTCACGTGTTTTTCGTTCGAGTCTTTGTACCATGAGCTTATATGCTCTATCGCCTGGGGCTGGTCGCCGGTGGGCGAGTAGGACGACTTCAATTCGAACGGCTTTATCTTTTTTTTATTCTCGACTTTTAAATACATATTTTAAACATTATATACTTTACTGATATAGTTTATTAGAAACGGCTAATATAAATGCCGAGTTCAGGTAATAGTTGTAATCGGCGTCTTTTTTATGATTATCGCCGGCCGAAGTAATTTCTTTGCGCGTCAGAGTGAAGTTTTCGAACGCGTATGAGGCCGCCTGAGAATTTTTGTAAGTGTAGACCATTACGAGCTGCAAATTTCCGGCGGCTATCGATGTCTGAGCGCAAATAGCTCCCCCGCCGGATCTCGGCTTGAATTTTTTCAGCAGGTTAGTTTCGAAGAACGAAAAACCGGCGGAATTTTCGAAATCAATAGCGGCGATGATAGCGCTTCTTAAGAATCCGCCCTCTTCGGTCAATTTCGGCCGCGCTTTATTTCCGGCAATTTTAGGATCGGCGGCGGCATAGGCGACGAAAACCGAATCGGTAGCGAGCTGATAGCACAGCATATCGATGTGCGATTTTGCGGAGGCCCTGCTGACTATCTGATAACCCTTGCAGCCGAGAAAATCGGATTCGAAAGTGAAATAATCGGCGGAAGCGTATTTCGACGCGTAATCTGATTTTACCGACGCTTCGACGCCGTAGTTTTTAGAATACATGAAATTCATCTCGCTCGAATCGCCGTCCGTGACGGTACAGTAAGCGCTCAGCCTGATCTTTTCGTTCGCGTATCCGGCCGCTATGATGCGCGCCGCGCCGTTTAACAGCCCGAGAATATCGGCATTAGCGCTTTGCGTGAGAGCGTTATCGATATACGCCCCGGCGGAATCTTTAATGATTTTCTTTCCGGCGTCAGCTTTGGCTTTAGCTCCGGCCGCCTTTTTTTTCTTCGCGTCCTGCGCGTAAGAGTATGGGCCGCATTGAGGCGCTGCGGCCGCCATAAGCAGCGAAATAACCACCGCCGCGCACGAAACGGTCTTCAACATTTCTTTAAAATTCGACATAAAACATCTCCGGTTGATTAAAAGTAAAAGGGGATGCCTGAAAAGCGGAACTCTTCATGCAAACCCTTTAAGCGCGGACGCCCGCGGCCCAAATGTATCACAATATTCTAATATTTATATATTGACCCGCCGATATATTCTCTCATCAGGGAGTTTTTCGGTATGACGCTGTCGTCATCCCATTCGTTGACCGTCATCATGAAATCGTGTATTCTCTGCGCCCTGATGTATGCGTCCTGTTTTTTGGGATTATCTTTATATTCTTTAACGAATTCGGGGAAATATTTGAACATGTATTTTTTGTGTATCGGCAGTTCATACGCCAGGTATCCGTTGAGTATATGGTCGACCGTTCCGATGAACGGGATTATGTGTTTAAGTTCTGAGCGCCTTACATAATGCCAGTGCTCGATGGTGCGCTTCGGGTCGTAGCTTCTGTGCCACGAGTCGCGGATCATTCTTCTTAAAATGCGGATATCGGTCCAGCGCAGGAAGTTGTTCTGGTTATCTTTAACCTGGCTGAGCGTTTCGATATAAAGTTTGAACTTGTAATCGGCGGCGACCGACGAGGTCATTTCGTCATAAAGCCCGTGGAGGCTGTCTAGCAGCAGTATCTGGTTGCTTTCGAGTTTCAGCGGGATCGTTTCAGTTTCGCGCTTGCCGGTCTTGAAGTTATAGATCGGCTGCTGGATGGTTTTTCCGTCGAGCAGATCAGCGAGGTGGCCGTTGATGAGTTTAAGGTCGAGCGCCTGCGGCGTCTCGAAGTCGTAATCGCCGAATTCGTCTTTCGGATGCATTTCCAGATCGAAGAAATAATTATCGAGATTCATCGCGACAAGGTTCAGGCCTTTTTCGCCGAGCCTTTCACCTATTTTGATCGTCGATGTGGTCTTGCCGGAAGACGACGGGCCGGCTATTATGACTATGCGCGTTTGAGGTTTTTTGAGTATCTTTTCAGCCGCCATGGCTACGTCCTGATGATAAGCCTCTTCGGTGGCCTCGATAAGTTTGATGAATTCGTGTCTGCTTTTCACTTTTTCGTTGAGCGCTTCGATCGAGTAGGCCTTGTTATCGACCGACCACACAAGCAGCTGCCATATTTTTTTGTACGGAATATTTTCGGAAGTGGCGAATGTCGCATCGCGGTTATCGCGCATCATCTGGTGTTCGGCGCGGTATAAAATGAAGGATTTAGCGGTTTTGGCATGGCCGTGCTCGATGAGTTCTTTCTCGATTATATCCTGCACTTCTTCGACCGTCGGGACCTGCGGCAGAGGGTATAATTTAGCGACGGTGTTAGTGACCTTGGTGGCTATGCTTTCGGCGAGTTTGCGGTCGGAGCCGCCTACCGCCTGCGCGGCCTTGAATATGGCGTTGACTATTTTCTGTTTATCGTATTCGACTATCAGGCCGTTTCTTTTGATGACTTTTTCGATGGTAGCCGTCATAATTATTCCGCCCCCTGTTTATAATTTATTTTACCGCGTTATTTATTTTTAACTCAATGCGAAAATTATATTATAAATTAATAATAATGTCAATTTTTATATCAAAATTATTACCGGCCGCCGATATAAAAAAACGCCTTCATTAAGAAGGCGTTATCATCATGACGGTATGATGTTTGTTTTATTTAATTTTATTTTGCGTTTACCGGGCTTTCTACTCGCCGGTGTAAGCATACGGATCGGGGCCGTAGCGCAGGCCGTGCTGCCTGTACGGGTTCGGACCGGAAAGCCAGATCTGCCCGTCAGAGGCCTCGATGTCGCGGCAGTCTAAAACAAGGCTCATCGTCTTTTTATTTTTTTCGAGAATGTATTTGCCGGTCGGAGCGCTGAATTCTTTCTTCCATTCGTTGACCATCCAGCGGAACATGAGCGTCGGGTCCCACATTTCAAGCTGAGCCGAATCTTCGCCCGGCTTCGCCCATGCGCCCGCGCTTATAAGGCTTTTAAACGATACTTTCTTTTTGAAGGCCGGTCCGCCGCAGAGTCTTTTCGGCACTTCGAGCGTGACCTTCCATTCTTTTTCGTACTCGGGCAGAAGAAAACCGGCGACTTCGATGAAACTGACGCCGAACGGCGAGCATCCGCCACCCTCGGCATAGCGCGGTCTGTTGGCGCCGCCGTAGTGCTCGTCGCATTTCTTTTCTTTATATTCCCTGAAATACTGAAGCAGTCTTTTACCCATGGATGGGCTCAGAAGGAACTTCATGTATGAAACACGGCCGGTGCCGTGGCGCTCGGTTATCTGCCTCATAAGCTCTCCGCCGTCGTCGAATTTACCCATGAGGTCGGCGAATAAAACGCCGAGGCAGTATCCGTGCTTCATAACAAGCTCGACCTCTTCGGTGTTATTGAACGTCGTCATACCGGCTATAATGGTTTCGGGCGTTTCCTGCGTTTTAAGGCTCATGAATACATGGCCTATGGGGTGTTTGGCGTCGGTATGGAAGGTTGTAAGCTGGTTGAGACCGCCGGCGAGCGCGAGCCCCTTCGGCGAAGCCCAGTTGATGCCATGCGGCGAGGGCATCGTATATACGACGAGAACATCTTTTTCGGCAGCCGGGTCGCTGAAAATAAAAGACTGTTCGTCTAAGTTGGTGTCGTACAGAAGTTTAGATATATTGGTGACATGGCCGAACTCCGTCGCTATTTCTTTGAAAAAAGAGGTTTTCGAACTGTCGGTGCGGGGCGTGGAATAATATTCCATAGTCGATTCGGCTTTGTTCGCCGAGAATTTATCGCGCAGCAGGCCATAGGCGGACTTGATTTTCGATATAGGCGAAAACCATGAGATCTCTTTATATTTTTTGCGGCTCGCTTCGACTTTTTTAGCGTAGAGCGATGCGAAATCGCTCAGGCTTTTTTTCAGTTCGTTCACCCTGGATATGGCATATTGCTTTTTAGCCTCGCCGCTCAGCGCGCCGTTAGACGCTCCGGCGGCCGTCACGGTGCCTGAAGACGCGCGCAGCGCATTGATTTCGGTTTCGATCGAATCGGCCGCGGCGAGAGTTTTGGCGTCATCGCCGGCCAGCAGCTTTTTATATTTTTTCATATCGTCGAGATAGCGCTCGGCGTATCTTTCGAGCGTTTTTTCGTCGAGATCGTTCTTCAGGCCATCGAGATAGCGGTTATAACTCGAAATATAACGGTTATATGCATTTTTAATCGCGGATTCATCCGCGTTCGCTGCGAAAGTAACCGGCGTATAAAAAATATTTAAGATGAAAAAGAATATCGCCAGCGTTAAAAAAAATCGAGTTTTATTCATAATGGCTTCCCCTTCGCACTTTATAAATGATAGTAATTCCGAACGATTGCGGTCGAACCTGTTTTATTTCAAATCAGCGGCTTTATATTTACTTATGAACGCCTGAGCCTTTTCAGCGCCGAAAGCAGCGTTAAGCGCTTCTACCGGGGTTTTATACGGCATGACTCCCATCGCTTCGCGCGCTTTGATAAAATCGAGAAGTTCTTTTTCGGTTATGCCCGCGTTATTAAAAATTCTGATGACCCATTCTTTCGGTTCGAACAATGACATATTGATATTTTCATCGATATCTTCCTTTCCGTCTTTAGCGGGAAGTTTTAGCGCAAGCCACAGGTCGGGGCCTACGTTAGAATCGATGCGGGCGCCGCTCATGGCTTTTTTGAACAGTTCCTCTTTATAGGCGATCCATTTACCGCGCGCGATCTCCGAAGTCTGCTTATCGATCTTGCCCTGTTTGAACTTGACGCCGGCCTGATAATAGTCGTAGTAAAGCTTGCGCGCCTCATTCGACATGGTGACGTATCTGGTTTCTTCGAGGAATATTCTGTAAAGTACCTGTTTATCGCCGCTGAATTCTTTGATCCAGCAGTTTAAAAACTCAATGAAATCAGCCGGTTTGTGATTATACATAACCGTTACCGCTTTTATGAATGGATCGGATATTTTTCTGGATGTCATTATATCGAAAAAAGTAGCCGCTATGGCGCCTTCGGTCGATATTATCTGGAGGCCGTTCTTCAGTATGCCGCTCTTTTTGCCTTTGTAGTTCTGCCAGATGTAGCGGTTGCGGCGGACAGGGTCCTGCCTGGTGAACTGGAATTCGGCAATGCCGTATTTTTCTCTTTCAGATTCTTTTATCAGCAGCGGGTTCATCTGACCGTAAACGGCCTCGAACGCTTCCGCCCAGCCTTCGGTATAGGCCATGTTCCTGTCGGAAACAACGGGCCCGTCATGGCCGTTCGTAGAAACGCTTTTCAGGACGACGCGCCAGTCTTTGAGGTACATATCGAGCATTATCGCGTGGGCGTTCTCGTGGGCGAACCCCAGGCACAGCGTGTCGTTTTTAATGCGGTCGGACACTTTGGCGATGCCGTCGGTTATTTTGATATAACTGTTGAAAAAATATTGAATATCGGTTTTGTAGCCCATATAGGATGGGAAATGGCTCATCGCGCAGCCGCCCTGGCCGAAGGTGCATATCAGTATGGGCGTCATGACGAATTTCTTGAAATATCCGGCGTAGCCGTCATTACCCGATTTCATTATAATGTCGAGTTTTTTCATGCGGGCGATATGCCTTAATTTTACGGAATCGGCCACTACTTCTGAGTTTTTCATATATGAAACAAGTTCGCTGATCTTATATTTTTCGGCGTCGACCGGGACCGACAGAAAGGCTTTTTTAGAGCGCGTTTCGATCTGGTCGAATTCGTTGCTTACCTCTACCAGTTTATTTTCGGAGGTTTTTAACTCGTTAATAAGAAAACCGACGGGAATGATAGACTTTTCAACGCTCGAATTTATGTTCTGATAAGCAGGAGCGAGATAAGTGGTCGGCTTAGCGGCTTCCGCCGGCGAAAACGCCGAGACCGTAAAAATAAGTAATGAAATGAAAAATAGCCTGGTATTCGATATTTGTTTCATAAATTTCATACGATAACACCCCGTTCTTTATTAATGGCCCGAAACAGACTCAAGGCCGGCCGTTGATAATTCGTTAAAATACCATTATTTATGCCCGAAAAAACCGTTTTTTTAACGGAACACATTAATTATAACATGCCGGATGGGCCCTGTCAAGGAAACGGTATTAAAAAAAGGCCGGGGAACGTCACCTGGGGCGGGCGGTGCGAGGTGCAACCGAGCGCGCCCGCGCACTTAGACAGAACGGCCGGCAGAAAGCCGCCGCCGTTAGCGCCCACGGATGGCGCGC
>MGFH01000178.1 GCA_001791795.1 Candidatus Wallbacteria bacterium GWC2_49_35 | reverse complement strand
CCCACGCGCTGCTGGTAACCTTTCGAGAGATTGCCGATCAGCTTATACGCCACGTTCGATATCGCCGTTTTTTCCATGGCGGATTCAACGTTCTTAGCGATCTCGCGTGATGCGACGCCTTTTATTTCCGCGACGAATTTTAAATACGACCGGACCGATAGATCCGGATACACCGGAGGTTTTTCAGGAAGATACCCCGTGATTTTCTTAACCTGCATTCCCTGCTCATAGACGTCGTAACCGTCGACTTTTACGCAGCCCGCGCTCGGCGAAAGATATCCGGTTATAACGCGCATGGTCGTGGTCTTTCCGGCCGCGTTCGGGCCGAGAAAGCCGACTATTTCGCCGGCTTTTACGCTGAATGAAACGTTAGATATGGCCGTAAAATCGCCATAGTTTTTAGTTAAATTGCAAACTTCAATCATTTAGCTTTAAATTCCCCCCTTATTTAAGATAATTAGAATTTTAAATCAGAAATTAAAAAACAAATGTTAAACCTAAGCAGGTTAAGAGTTTTAGAATGTCGCGGACATAAATTAATTAAAAAAAATTTAAGTTAATTAAAATTAAGTTAAATTAATTGAAACTAATGTTAATTAAAAAGGCCGTAAGGCAACACTGAATTTAGCTGAGTCGGCCGGGCGGAATACTCTTCACGCCCCGACGGCAACATATTTTATACCATATTTTTACCAAAAAGTCAATATCGCGCGGTTCATATTTTTGATTAGTGATGTTGTCAGGTTGATTAACAAATAAGGTATATGGATGAGGGGAAAGAAAGGGCCGATGGCCCTCTCTTTCCCCTCATAGCACCCCAATCTCTCCCTGAAGTTAAATCATCGCAGCTGCGCTGCGATGATTTGTTGCATCGCCGGAAAAATCCGCTGCGCGGACTTTTCCGGCGGGCGCGGGTCATTGCCGCTGTCTCGGCCTCTGATAGTTTGTTGCCTTTTAGCTCTGTCACGACAATTTTCTATAATTTATCAGTTTTTAAAGGAGTTTAAAAATTCAGAATTATTAATAAAAATGAAAAAACCAAAAGTGCTTTTATTTCGGAAATATTTACCGTGAGCGGTGGTGCCGATAAACCCGGGTGCCATAATGCCATGCAGGCGAAGACGCGAAGCGGATTCGCCTGCAAAACAACAGCCGGCAGGGAATAAATTAAAGGCAAATAATAAGCAAGATAATAAACAAAATTAGAAATAAAAATAGAAATAGAATCAGAATCAGAATTAAAGTCGAGACAGAGAAGATGTCAGCCCGCAAAAATAAAGCGTCAGGCAACTTAGGGATAGGGAAGGGGGTTAAAGGGGGAAGGGAAAGGGCTATCAGTCCTTTCCCTTCCCCCTTCAAAAACGCCTTTGCAAATCGAAACTGAAAAGGCGTTTATTTAATGATGTTTAAACTAATTCTTAATCTTATTTTTTATCGGTCAGTGCGTTGAGAAGTTTTTCAGCCGTGATCGGCAGGTCGTAAATTCTTACGCCGCACGCGTGTTCGACGGCGTTTGCGACCGCGGGCGCGGGGCAGTCGACCGGTATCTCCGACACCGATTTAGCGCCGAACGGGCCTGTGGGTTCGAATGTTTCGACTATATGGGTTTTCATTTCGGGCATATCGAGCGTCGAGAGCAGTTTATAGTCGAGGAAGGACGCGTTGGTCATAACGCCTTTGGCGTCGAATTTCATCTCTTCGCACAGAGCGTATCCGAGGCCCATGTGCACGCCGCCTTCGATCTGGCCTTCGGCCATGACGGGGTTTACAGCGAGGCCGCAGTCGACGGCCGCCGAGTATTTAATCAGTTTGATAACGCCGGTTTCGGTGTCCACTTCGACTTCGCAGCCCTGCGCGCTGAACGGCGGCGGGCAGTCGTAGGTGATGTGCGAGCCGGTGCCGATTATCTGATACTGGTCTTCTTTATAGAGCGTGTGCAGCGCGATGTCCTGGTAGCTGAGGCTTTTCTTGCTCTTTTTGGAGTGGACCGCCGAGTTTTCGCAGTAGAGGTCTTCGAGCTTTTCGCCGAGGAGGTGCGCCGCGGTTTTAAGTATCTGTTCGCGGCACTGGGCGGCTGCCTTCGCTATTGCGACGCCTGAAATGAACGTGGTCGACGAGGCGTACGCGCCGACGTCGAAGGGGGTCATATCGGTATCCGACGAATAGATGATGATCTTCGAAGTTTCCGTCTGGAGGACTTCGGCCGCTATCTGCGAGAGTATGGTATCGGAGCCGGTGCCGAGGTCGGTCGCGCCGCACAGCAGGTTGAACGAGCCGTCGTCGTTGATCTTGATCGAGGCCGCGCCCATGTCGACGCCCGGGATGCCGCTTCCGTGCATGGCCAGTGCGATGCCAATGCCGTGCTTGATGTGGCTTTTTTTATTCGATTCGTCGTATTCTTTCTTTTTATTGTAGTAGTCGAGGTCTTTGACGACCTTGTCGACGCATTCCTGCATGCCGCAGGTCCGCAGAATCTGCATGAAACCTTCGCGGCCTTCGCCGAGGGCTTTGGTCAGTGAAAGTTCTTCGCCGACCTTTACCTGGTTCTTGCGGCGCAGCTCGATGGAGTCCATTTTTAACTTTTTAGCGCATTCCTCGAAGTGCGAGTCGAGCGCGAAATAACCCTGCGGTCCGCCGTAGCCGCGCAGAGCGCCTGCGACGGGGAGGTTGGTGTATACGATGGTCGCCTCGAAGTTGACGTTCGGCGTGTTATAAAGGCACAGCGCTTTTGATCCGGTGTTGCACTGTACGGTGAGTGAGTGCGAGCCGTACGCGCCTGTATTAGCGAGCAGCTTCATCGACAGCGCGACGATGGTGCCGTCTTTTTTGAATCCGCTTTTTACGGTGATGATCTGCGGGTGTCTGGTGCGTGAGGAGTTGAACTCTTCCTTGCGCGTATATTCGAGTTTAACGGCTTTTTTGGTCAGGTGCGTCAGCATCGCGCAAAGGTCTTCGACGAGGATTTCCTGCTTAACGCCGAACGAGCCGCCGGTGCGGGGTTTGATGACGCGGATCTTCTGCACTGGAATGCCGAGCACGCGCGCTACTATGCGGCGCGAGTGGAAAGGCACCTGCGTCGAGCAGTACATGATGAGCCGGTCGTTCTCGTCGTAATATGTAACGGCGATATGCGGCTCTACGGGCGCGGCCTGGACGTACTGGACGCTGTATTCGTTTTCGAAGACGTGGTCGGCCTCTTTGAAACCCTTTTCGGGATCGCCCATGTGCGCTTTAACGTGCGCGGCGATATTTTTATCTTTATCGAATATGCCGGTGGAGTCGCGTTCGTCGTGTATGACCGTTTTATTTCCGACGGCTTCGCGCATATCGAGGATGGCGGGCAGCATTTCGTAATCGACCTTTATCAGTTCGATGGCGTGCGCGGCTATTTCAGGCGTTTCGGCTAATACCGCGCATACGCGGTCGCCGGCATAGCGGACCTTCGAGTCGAACATGAAAGTGTCGTAGGGCGAGGGTTCAGGATAATTCTGGCCGGCGGTGGTGTAGGGGACGCGCGGAACGTTTTCGTGCGAGAAAACTCCGAGCACGCCTTCGAGCAGAAGCGCCTTCGACGAGTCGATCTTTTTGATTATGGCGTGGGCGTGCGGCGAGTGCAGAATTTTTGCGTGGTAGAGCTTATCGACGGGTATTCTGATGTCGTCGACGTACTGCGCGCGGCCGCGGGCAATTTTATCGCCGTCGACCTTTCTTTTATTCTTGCCGACCTCTGTCAGTTTTTTTCTTAATTCTTCGGTATTGACTTTAAATTCGTTTATAACTTCGGACATTATTTCGCCCCCTTCATTGCTTTTGCGGCGGCCATTACGGCGTCTACCGGCTTCACGTAGCCGGTGCATCTGCAGTAGTTGCCCGACAGCGCGTCTTTTACGTCTTCGAGCTGCGGGTTAGGGTTTCTCATAAGAAGCGCGTGCGCCGAAAGGAGCATGCCCGGCGTGCAGTAGCCGCACTGGATCGCGCCCATCTCGACGAATTTTTCCTGCAGTATCGATAATTTTCCGTCTTTTTCGAGGCCCTCGCAGGTGATCAATTCCGCGTCTTCGCATTTGATCGCGGGATATATGCACGAATTAACGGCCGTGCCGTTGATTATTACGGTGCAGGCGCCGCATTCGCCGGTTTCGCAACCGTGCTTGACCGATGTATAGCCGTTGGCCCGGAGCACGTCGATGAGCGTGTCGCGGATGTCTATATCGAATACTTTGGTTTCTGAATTTATTTTAAGGTTGAGTTTCATTAGATCTTACCTCCCGCTTTAACGTATGCTTCTTCGATAAGGCGCGCCGCCAGAACTTTGGCGACGGTGCCGCGGTATTTAGCCGAGGCGCGCACGTCGGTTTTAGGATCGATCGCCTTCGCGATATTTTCGCAAGCCGCTTCTATGGCCTTTTTGGTGAGTTTTTTGCCGAGCAGGCCGTTTTCTATCTCGAGGCAGCGTATCGTGTTCTGCGCCACTGAGCCAAGCGCGAGGCGCGCGGATTTAACTTCGCCCGCATCGTCGATGGTTATTGCGGCGGCGCCGTTTACTATCGCGATATCGGTCTCGGTGCGGCCGATCTTCTGAAAGGCGCAGCCGGTTCTGTCCATATCGGCGGGGACGGGTATTTCGATCTCGGTTATGATCTCATAGGGCGCCATTACCGTCTTTCTTTTCGAGAGGTAAAAGCCGTTGATGGCGAATTCTTTAATTTCCTTGCCGCATACGTGGATCTTCGCGTCGAGCGCCATGAGCACTGGCGCGAGATCCGACGAGGGCATCGCGGCGCCCAGATTTCCGCCTATAGTGGCTACGTTTCTGATCTGCACCGATACGAACCTCTGCGCGGCGGTTGAAAGCACGCCGTTAGCGAAGTCTTTGAACAGCGGCGCGTTCTGTATTTCAGATATTGTTGTCGTGGCGCCTATTTTAATGAATTTCTTGTCTTTTTTAACGTAGGAAAGCCCGGCCCTTGTTATGTCGACGAGGTTATTAACCTCGCGGCCCTTGAGGCCCGAAACGAGAAGCTCGGTGCCGCCCGCGATAACTTCGGCGTACGGCTCCTGCATGAGCATCCTGACGGCGTCCTGCGGGGCCTTCGGCCAGTAGTATTTTTTTAAATCTCTGATATACTGCACAACTTACCTCCATACCGTTTTTATGGCTTATTTTTTATTCCGATATATTATAACACAAATGATTGAATTAAATCAATTACTTTTGATACTTTTGACTTTTGAACATTGATTTAATTTTTGACGGCTATTGTGGCGCTTATTTTAAAATTGCAGGGTCATTAAGCCCGTAGTGGATGAGGGGAAAGAAAGGGCCGACGGCCCTTTCTTTCCCCTCATAGCACCCCAATCTCTCCCGGATATAAATCCGCGAAGCGCATACTGCGTATGCTTACTTCGCGGATTTGTTGCAGCGCCGGAAAAATCCGCTGCGCTGACTTTTCCGGCGGGCGCGGGTCGTTGCCGCTGTCGTGGCGGATGTTAGTTTTTTGCCTTTTAGCTCTGTCACGGCAAATTATCTATAATTTATTAGTTTTTAAAGGAGTTTAATTATTCAGAATTATGAATAAAAAAAGTAAAACCATAAGTGCTTTTCTTTCGGAAATATTTACCGTGAGCTGTGGTGCCGATAAACCAGGGTGCCATAATGCCATGCAGGCGAAGACGCGAAGCGGATTCGCCTGCAAAAAAACAGCTGGCAGGGAATAAATTAAAGGCAAATAATAAACAAAAACAAAAACAAAAACAAAAACAAAATAAAAATAGAGATAGAATTAAAGTCGAGACAGAGAATGTGGCAGCTTGTGAAAATAAAGCGTCAGGCTAATAAGGGGTGGGAGGGATTTTTAAAGGGCGCCGCGCGCCGTTGCCATCCGTGGCGCGCGCGGCAGTGTGGCGTCCTTGCCAGGAGGAAGGGGCCTTTGGTCCCTTGCCTCCCTTTATCAAAAAACGTCGTATTAAGTTTTAAAATGGATTTTTCGGCTTGAGTTATTTAATTTAAATTAGTCCCAGAAGAGCAGTTCCGAGTATGTCGGCAGGCTCCAGCAATCGCTGTCGGTGACGGTTTCGAGGAAGTCGGCCGTGGTGCGGGCGGCCTGCATTGCCGGCAGCGCTTTTTTGACTATCAGGTCGGCTTTTTTGACCAGATCGTCTTCGTTAGTGATCTCGTTTTTAATGCCGCGCAGCTGTTCGAGCGCGGTCTGCAGTTTGGAGACGGCGCCGGCGTATTCTTTGAAAAACCTTACCTGCGGTTCGATATCGAAATCTTCTGAAGCGGCGCTTTTCAATTTTGCGTTGATGCCGGAGAGGTCTTTAAGCGTTTCGCGCAGCGCGACGGCAGATTCGACCGAGGATGCGATCTCTTTCTGGTACAGGTAGGCGGACGGCAGCACCTGGCGTGAGAGCATTTTGATCATGGTGGCCAGCTCTATTTCGATGGTTTTGTTGTACTGTTCGAAGCATATGTGGTAGCGGGATTCGATCTCTTCTTCGTTGAGGATGCCCAGGCCCGTGAGGCATGAGTTCTGTTTAGGGTCGATCCAGAATTTAAGTGCTTCGGGCGTATTGCGGGCGATGGGCAGCGATCTTGCGGCCGCCTCATTGAGCCACTGCTCCGAGTAGTTGTTGCCCTCGAAGCGGACTTTTTTAGTTCCTCTGATGGCGGCTTTCACTACTTCAATGACTGACGCGTCGAAGTTTTTGCTCTTTTTGGTGAGCGTTTCGATGCGGCTGGCCAGTTCGTGGAGAGCCTCAGCTACGGCCGAGTTAAGCACTGCGACGGGGATCGAGATGGAGGAAGACGAGCCTACGGCGCGGAACTCGAATTTATTGCCGGTGAATGCGAGGGGCGAGGTGCGGTTGCGGTCGGTCTGGTCTTTAGACACTTTCGGCAGCTTCGAAATGCCCATGTCCAGGAATGATTTTTCGTTAACGTCCTTCACTTTGCCGCTTTCGATCTGATCGAGTATTTTCGAAAGCATTTCTCCGAGGAACACGGACATTATGGCCGGCGGCGCTTCGTTAGCGCCGAGGCGGTGGTCGTTGCCGGCGGATGCGATGGAGGCGCGCAGCAGGCCGCCGTGTTTTTCGACGGCCATGAGGGATGCCATCAGAAAAACGAGGAACTGCAGGTTCTCTTCGGGCGTTTTACCCGGCTCTAAAAGATTGTTGCCGTCGGTATCGATGAGCGACCAGTTGCAGTGCTTGCCCGAGCCGTTGACGTAAGCGAACGGCTTTTCGGCCAGAAGCGCGACGAATCCGTGCTTTTTAGCGATGCGCTTCATCGTTTCCATCAGCAGCTGGTTGTGGTCGGCGGCTATATTAGCCTCTTCGAATATAGGCGCTATTTCGAACTGGCGCGGGGCGACCTCGTTATGCCTGGTTTTGCAGGGGACGCTGAGTTTGAGCAGCTCGAATTCGAATTCCTGCATGAAATCGAGTACGCGGTCCTTTATCGAGCCGAAGTAATGGTCTTCCATTTCCTGGCCCTTGACGGGGCGCGCGCCTAAAAGCGTGCGGCCGCATATTTTGATGTCGAGTCTTTTGTCGGCGAATTTTTCGTCGGCGAGAAAATATTCCTGCTCCGCGCCCACGGCGGCTTTGACGCGATAAACGCTTTTGGAGCCGAATAGTTTAAGTACGCGGATCGCGGCGGCTGATATCGCTTCCATAGAGCGCAGCAGGGGAGTTTTCATGTCGAGCACGCCGCCGTGGTAGGAGATGAAGGCGGACGGTATGCACAATATCGAGCCGCGGCCGCGCTCAATTATGAAAGCGGGCGAGGTCGGGTCCCACGCGGTGTAGCCGCGAGCCTCGAAGGTGCTTCTCATCCCGCCGGAGGGGAACGACGAAGCGTCGGGCTCGCTCTGGATGAGCTGGCTGCCGGAAAAGCGCTCTATGACGCTTATAGGATCGTCGGAATCGAACTGTATGAAAGCGTCGTGTTTTTCGGCCGTAAGGCCGGTCATCGGCTGGAACCAGTGGGTGTAGTGCGTCGCGCCTTTAGCGAGCGCCCATTCCTTCATCGCGTGGGCTACCGCGTCCGCGGTATCGGAATCGAGTTTTCTGCCCTTTTCGACGATGTCGAGGAATTTTTTGAACACCTGCTTCGGAAGTTTATCTTTCATCACGTTTAAATTGAAGGTGCATTCTCCGAATATCTCGGATATTTTGAAATTTTCAGGACCTGTGGCCATGTACACTGTACCTCCGTATTATATTCCCACCCGATGATGTTTATGTATATTTATGCGAAACATTATACTACAATATAGACTTAAAAACAATAAATCTTTTGCATCCGCGATAACTTTTGCGGAAGTTTTTCTGGAAACACAATGCGGCAAGTGAATATCTAAAATCACTAATATTCAATACGCGCAGTGCGGGCCGAAAATTTTTATTGACAAATAAAACGGAATTAGTTATAATTAAAAATAGTTAAGTTAATTTTAATAAATCGGGAGTTTAATATGTCAAGAAGTAAAAAAGACAAAGAAATTGTAAATGAAACTGAAAATAACAGCGTTCCGGCCGAAAACGGCGGTGCTGAAAAAC